>NZ_JBGLYM010000070.1:0-7402 GCF_047303955.1 Pseudomonas sp. Pseusp88
TGGTGCAAGCCGCCTGAGCTGATCCCCAGGCGCTTGTCCCTCCAGCCCGGCTTTTGCCGGGCTTAATTTTGCCTGCGATAAACCAGCTATCTATATAGCTATCACCCTGAATTCTGTGAGAGCGAGCCTCGCTCCCACAAAAACAGCTCAACGCACTGACCTTGCAGCGTCAATTTTTATTAATTATAAAAATCAATAATTTATAAATACTGAAATTTATAAAATCGAAAAATTGACATTTTTATTTGACAGCCTTCTGAACAAACGCTGATATAGCAGAGCCTGTTTCTCTTCCCTGCACTTCGCCAAGTTTGTAGACGCCTCGTCCGCAGGCGGTAGCTATGGCCCCGTTTAACAGACTCTTCCCCGCTCATTGGTGTATCGCAGTTTGAGGCTTGTCGGCCTGAGTGTCTGATCCCTGTTTTTCTGAGGATCAATATGGACATTTATCCTGGTTTTTTATCCGTCGTCTTTCTGTTTCGCAATCAATCGCAGAGCCTCGAAGCCACTCTGGTGCACGCCGCGTCGGTGATTGCCGCCCTGGCCAGCGACTTTGAGCTGATCATTGTCGATAACGCCTCGGAAGATGACAGCGTAACGGTGCTCAAGCGCCTGACTGCCGAGGATGGCCTGGCCAATCTGCAGGTCTATGCCCTGACCCAGGAGGTTGATGCCGACACAGCTTCATGGGTCGGCCTGGAGAACGCCCTGGGCGATGTGGTGGTGGTGATTGATCCGCTCAACGATGACGTCGCCTTCATTGCGAAAATGATCGAGCGGGCCATGGCCGGCGCCGATGTGGTGTTTGCCAATAATGCGCAAAAGCCGCCCCAGAGCCTGGCTTATCGCTGCGCCTTTTCTGTATTCCACTGGCTGTACAAACGCTTCAATGGCATTCACCTGGCCAGTGAAGCGCCGCAGTATCGGCTGCTGGGCAAGCGGGTGATCAACTTCATCCTGCAGCACCCGCACCCGGCCATGTCCTATCGCCACCTGCCAGCTACCGGCGGCTTTGCCCGGGCGTCCCTGTGCTACAGCGCCGCGCCCAAGGCTACGCGGCCCAAGCATCTGCGCGACAGCATCGATCGTGGCGTGCGCCTGCTGGTGTCCACCACTCGCGCGCCGATGCGCTTGGTCACGGCGCTGTCGCTGTTTGGTGCGGTGAGCAACCTGTTGTATTGCGTGTACGTGGTGGCCATCGCTGTGTTCAAGACCGAAGTGGCGCCGGGCTGGGTCAGTGTCTCGCTATTGCAGTCGAGCATGTTTTTTCTGATTTCCCTGGTGTTGCTGGTGCTGGGCGAATACATCCTGAACATGGCCAGCCTGTCCAACGAAGGGCCGATTTATCACGTCGGTCAGGAGTTCACCAGCGCGCGCATGACCCGGCGGGAAAAGCTCAATATCGCTGAAACCCCCGCCATGCCTGCACCGCTGAATAGTCAGGCACGCTGATGAACGACGCACAGCCCATCGACGCCCTGATCATTGGCGGCGGTTTCTATGGCGCCGCCATCGCTGTGTACCTGGCCCGCCAGCGCGGCCTGCGTCATATCGTGCTGGTCGAGCGCGAAGCGGCGTTGATGCAGCGTGCGTCCTACAACAACCAGGCCCGGGTACATAACGGCTATCACTACCCGCGCAGCTTCACCACGGCCTACCGCAGCCGGGTCAACCTGCCGCGTTTTGTCAGCGACTGGCCCGCCATCATCAAGCAGGATTTCACCAAGCTCTACGCCATTGCCCGCCGCAACTCCAAGGTCACGGCGCGGCAGTTCGAGCGTTTCTGCCGCGATATTGGCGCACCGATTCAACCGGCCAGCCCGGCATTGCGCGGCCTGTTCGAGCCACGGCTGATCGAGGCGGTGTTCGAGGTCCAGGAGTTCGCCTTCGACTCCAGCAAACTGGCGCAGTGGGCCGAGCAGGCGCTGCGCGAGTGCGAGGTGCAGGTGCGCTGCCAGACCCAGGTCACGGCGCTGTATCGCGGTACCGAGGGCGATATCGAGGCCGTGCTGCGTCAGGCCGATGGCAGCGAGTCGCGGTTGCGCTGTCGCTATGCGTTCAACTGCACCTACAGCGGCCTGAACCAACTGGGTGGCGACTTTCCCGGCATTCAGGCTCAGCTCAAGCAGGAAATCACCGAAATGCCGCTGCTGCAGATGCCGGCGGCGCTGAACAGCCTGGGCATCACCCTGATGGACGGACCGTTCTTTTCCATGATGCCGTTTCCGGCCAAGGGCCTGCACAGCCTCTCCCACGTGCGCTACACCCCGCACCTGCACTGGCAGGACGAACCGGGGCGCAACCCCTACGACAAGCTGCAGCACTACCCGCGCCAGAGCCGCGTCGATCACATGTTGCGCGACGTCGAGCGCTATATCCCGGCCGTGCGTGGTGCCCGTTATGTCGAGTCGCTGTTCGAAGTCAAAACCGTGCTGGTCATGAACGAGAGCAACGACGCCCGCCCGATTCTCTTTGAAAAACATGCACACCTGCCCGGCAGCTATTCGGTGCTGGGCGGCAAGATCGACAACATCTACGACGTGCTGGAAAAGCTCGACGCCGAGCCTTTTACCCGCCCTGATTGAGTGAGCAGCCCTATGACCACCGCCTTGCTCGGCTACACCGGATTCGTGGGCAGCACCCTGCTCAGGCAACAGACCTTCGATCAGCTATACCGCGCCAACAACATCGGCGATATCGACGGAAAAACCTTCGAGCGGGTGATTTGCGCCGCCGCTCCCGGCCAGAAATGGCGAGCCAACCAGAACCCCGAGGCTGACTGGCAGGCCATCGATATGCTGATCAGCCATTTGCGCACCGTGACCTGTCGCCAGTTCGTACTGATCAGCACTGTGGACGTATTTCGCGAGCCCCACGGCGTCGATGAAAACAGCCCGGTGCTGGAGCGTGACCTGCATGCCTATGGCCTGCATCGCTATCGCCTGGAGCGGTTCGTCGAAGTCCATTTCCCTGACGCGTTGATCATTCGCCTGCCCGGGCTGGTAGGGCCAGGGTTGCGCAAGAACGTGATCTTCGACCTGCTCAACGGCAATAACCTGGACGCCATCGACAGCCGCGCCCTGTTCCAGTTCTACCCCATGGTCAACCTGGCCTGGGACATCCAGACCGCCCTCGACGCACGTCTGCAGCGGCTGCACCTGACAGCGCAACCGATCAGCGTCGCCGAAGTCGCCCGCCTGGGCTTTGGCCGCACCTTCAGCAATCGCCTGACCGGCCCCGTGACCCATTACGACCTGCAAAGCCGTCATGCCCAGGTGTTCGGCAGCCGAGGCCGCTACCCCTACAGCTTTCGCGACACCGTGCAGGCCATCCGTGCCTACGCGCAATCCGAACCGCGAACCCTTCCCGCCGCGAGAGACGTGCATCCATGAGACTGGCGATATCCAACATTGCCTGGGAAGTCCACCAGGATCCCTTGATTGCCGCGCTGTTGGCCCGCAAAGGCGTCGATGCCATCGATATCGCCCCGGGCAAGTACTTCGCCGACCCGCTCAAGGCTCAAGACAGCGATATCGCCCAGGTCAGATGCTGGTGGGCCGACCACGGCATCGACATCGTCGGCATGCAGTCGCTGTTGTTCGGAACCACTGGCCTGAACCTGTTCGGCACCTCGGCCAGCCAGTTGGCCATGCTTTATCACCTTGAGGCGGTCTGCCGGATTGCCGCCGGGTTAAATGCCACGCGACTGGTATTCGGCTCGCCGAAAAACCGTGATCGCAGCGGTCTCGATGATGAGCAGACCCAGTTGCGCGCCACTGACTTTTTCCAGGCCCTGGGCGACATCGCAATGGCCCACGGCGTGTGTATCTGCCTGGAACCCAACCCGGTCTGCTACGGCGCCAACTTCATGACCGACAGCCATAGCACTGCGGCGATGGTCCGGGCGGTCGATCACCCGGCCATCCGCATGCAACTGGATACCGGCGCCCTGGCCCTCAATCACGAAGATCCCTGGCAGATCCTGCAGCAGCATGCCGCGCTGATCGGCCATATCCACGCCAGCGAACCGAACCTGCGGCCCCTGGGCGACGGCAGCACCGATCACCCGCGCATGGCCGAGTCCATCCGGCGTTACCTGCCCGGCCACGTGGTCAGCATCGAGATGCTCAGCAGCCCCCATGAGCCTGCCGAGTGGTCCATCGAGCGGGCCGTGGAAGTGGCGCAGCGGCATTACAGGAGTAGCGCGCCATGAAGTGGCTGATCCTGCTCAGCGGCATCCTCTGCAACGCCTCGGCCAGCGTTCTGGTGAAGATGGCCATGATGCCGCCACGGCAGTTCCCATCCCTCAAAGAGCCCCTGGCCGCCTTGAGTAATTGGCCGTTCTGGCTGGGCCTGGTGCTGTATGGCGGGGCATTTCTGCTGTATGCCGCAGCCTTGGTGCGACTGCCCCTGAACGTCGCCCACCCGGTGCTGACCGCCGGGGCGATTGCCACGGTGGCGCTGTCTTCGGCGTTGATTTTTCGCGAACCCTTCTACTGGACGACCATCGCCGGGATCGTCCTGGTCATGGCGGGGGTGGCGCTGATCACCGCCCATGTCGCCTGAGGAAATGCCATGCCCCCTGCTCTCTCCTGCATCGAACCCACGTCGGCACAGCGCGCCGCCTGGCAAGTGCCGAGCTTCGTTACGCCGCTCTGGAGCGGTCGCCAACAGCCTTGGTGCGTGATCATTCCGGTGATCAACGAAGGCCCGCGCATCACCCGCCTGCTGCAGCGCATGGCCGCCCTGAACATCGCCGCCCTCGCCGACATCCTTATTGTCGACGGCGGCAGCAGCGACGGTTCCCTGGACCTTGCAGCCCTGCAGGCCCAAGGCGTCAGCGGCCTGCTGCGCAAGACCGGCCCCGGCAAGCTCAGCGCCCAGCTGCGTTGCGCCTACGCCTTTGCCCTGGATCAGGGCTATGCCGGCATTGTCACCATCGATGGCAACGACAAGGACGATCCGGCGGCCATTCCCGCTTTTATCGACGCGCTGCGCGACGGCGTGGACTTCGTCCAGGCGTCGCGCTTTATCGTCGGCGGCCAGGCCGAGAACACGCCCAGGTCGCGGGACTTTGCCATTCGCTTTATTCATGCGCCGCTGCTGAGCCTGGCCTCGGGCTTTCACTGGACCGATACCACCCAGGGCTTTCGCGCCTACAGCCGCGCCCTGCTGCTGGACCCGGCCATCGCGCCGTTTCGTGAGGTATTCATGACCTACGAGCTGCTCGCCTACCTGTCCTATCGCGCCCCGCGCCTGGGCTATCGCTGCGTCGAACTGCCCAGTGCACGGCGTTACCCCAAGGGCGAAGTGCCGACCAAGATCAGCAGCGTCAGCGGCAACCTGTCGATTGTCCAGGTGCTGCTCAAGACCTGCCTGGGCCACTACAACCCCTGAGGATGTCCCGGTATGGCCGAGCTGCATCGACCCTGGCGCGCCCTGGCCCTGAGCCTGTTGTGTGTGCTGTTCATCATTGCACCCCACCTCAAGGGCAGCCTGATCCTTGAAGATCCCTTCCACGAAGGCGAGTTCTTCGCCACCGCCATCAGCTACTTCGGCACCGCTGCCCCACCATTCCAGCCCCTAAGCATTCACGGTGTCGTCGACGTGTTGCCGGCCTGGCTGGCGCGGCTGATCTGGGGCGATGACCACTACCTGCTGCCGACGGTGGCGCTGTATGCCGTGCTCAATATCCTCGCCGCAGCACTGTTGCTGCTGATCGTCGACGAGCTGGCGCGCCGACGACCCTGGCGCGGCACGCTGCTGCTGGCCACGGCTCTGGCGGCGGGGTTCTTCGTCGGCTACCGCGACTTGTTCCTGCTGGCGGCGCTTTATGTGTTCGTGCTGCTGCATGAGCGGCCCTGGCGAGCGCCTGCGGCCACTGTCTTGCGTCTGCTTCTGGGGACGATGCTGGGCTTTGGGTTGTTCTGGTCGTTTGATCGCGGCATTGCCGGCGTCTTTGCCTTCGGGCCGCCGTTGCTGTTACTGGCCCTCAAGCGGCGCAACGAATGGTGGATAGCCCTCGGATCGACCCTGACGCTGCTTGGCCTTGGCCTGCTGTCCGGGCCCTTCTCTGTTCCCGGCTATCTGAATAATTTGCGCGTGCTGCTTGCTACCTCGGCCCAGTGGGGGTATGGCTGGCGCGGCGATGCGCTGATCCTGAGTCTGTTCGCCGCCTCCATCAGTCTGTTGGTCATGGCCCTGGGGCTGCGCTCGGCCTGGCGCGAACGGCTCTCTCTGGAGCATCTGGCGCTGCGCGGCGTGCTGCTGTTGCTCACGGTGATCATGCTCAAGATCGGCCTGAACCGCGCCGACGTCGAACATATCTACAGCGCCCTGTGGGCGCCGCTGTGCCTGCTGCTGAGCCTGCCGCGCAAGGATCTGCAACTCGGCCGCGCCGTGCTGCTGTTGCCGATCTTGATCGGTGTGGGTGCCGCCCTGACCGTAACGCAGCACAACCTGGGCTTTTTTCTGATTGCCTGCCTGACGGCCTACGCCTGCACACCCCACAAGGCCCCCCGCGATCTGCGCCTGAGCCACCTGACACTGCTGGCCTTGTTCACCCTTTCAGCATCAGCGCTGCTCTACAGCCACGGCAAACACCTGCGCGAAGGCCAGTACCAGTGGCTGGCCCGTCTCGGCACACCACCGAGCAACAGCGCAACGCTCACCCCCGGCGCGGGCTGGGCCGCCATGCGCCTGCGCGAGCACCAGGTCGGCTGCGTCTTTGACCTGGCTAACAATGGCGTGATCAACGCCCTGCTCGACCGCCCCGCCTGCACCCGTTTCACCTACCCGGTCTATGCCAATGCCGACTACGAACCCGAAATGATCCAGGCCCTGGCCAGCGCCTCCCCCAACGCCATCGTCTACTCCACCACCTTTCCCTCCTACCGCATCGACGGCCGCGACATGCGCCAACGCTTTCCGCAGCTCGATGCCTTTGTGCTCGAGCGTTATCCGCAGCAGCTTTGCGGGTTGGGGTATTGCGTGAGGTATCGACAGGTGGAGTGAGGCTCATAGCGCTGTCGCGCAATAACGCACCACCTGTAGGACCGGCTTTAGCCGGGAAGACGTGCTCGCGGCTAAGGCCGCTCCTACAGATATCGGCAAGCGCGATGGAACCGGGATGTGCGCCCTTGTGGGAGATTCTATGTTTGCTGTAAAGCCGGAGCAGCCCCTTCGTGGATGAATCCCCACAGATACCGATGGTATTCACGCACTACTGTGGGAGCGGATTCATCCGCGAAGGGGCTGGCACATTCGATAGATATTCGTCGCCTGGAATGCCTTCGCGAATTCACCCCACAATTCGTTCCCTAAACAACTATCAATTTCAGCAATGATCGGTACCAATCGCATTGACTTCTTAATAAATCCCAGCGGCGTAGCATTGCCTCCA
>NZ_JBGLYM010000071.1:0-5844 GCF_047303955.1 Pseudomonas sp. Pseusp88
ACCGGCTTTAGCCGGGAAGGCAATTCCCGGCTAAAGCCGGTCCCACATACGTTCCCGCGTTTCAATTCATTGGCTGCGCCACGGCGTCAGCGCCGAACTGTCCAGCGCCCGCCATAAAGGCTCCCAGTGCACATGGGTGTGCTGCAACCAGATACCGTTGTGCGCAACCAGCGCCACGCTGTCCAGGGCGAGCAATTCGTCGAGGGGGAGGGTCAGGGTCTGGAACGGATCGGGCCGGTCCTCGGGTTCCCAGTCTTGCTCAAACAGCTTGATGCGTATCTTGTCGTGATCGAAACCAAGGAACTCCGGGCGCGAGTCCAGATAGCTGGGGTAATAGCGCAAGGTGCGCTCCTGCACGTCAAGCAGCATCAGGCGCCAGGTGTCCTGGCCGAGGGTATAGGGGTCGTAGTTATCCGCAATGAAACTGGTCAGGGCCAGGTAACGCCCGGCCGGGGACCAGGCCATGGACGGCGACAGCCCTTGCACCGCGCAACCCGACGCCGTCAGCAGAAAACCGTCCATGCGCAATGACTGGGCGCGTAGCCAACTGGTGGCGTACTCGGTCTCGCAGCCGAACAGCCAGGCGGCATCGCGGTTGCCCGGCGCCACCTGGACGAAATCGCCAGCGGCCACCGCCGCCTGAGGTTGCTCCACCAAGCGCCATGGCGGCAACTGGCGCAGATAGCCGGGTTCTACCTGAAACTCCACGCTCTGGTAGTACAGCCTTGAATCGTCCCGATGGCGGCAGAATTCGGCGGCGTTGGCGGCATCCGGCGCGGGCTGATCGAAGCGGCGCAGGGGGGAGGTGGCATAGTCGCGGCTGAGGCGTCCGCGTATCGCCGCAACGGTCAGGTTGCCAGCGCGGAAGTCCAGCACGCGGGCGACCAACAGCGGCGCGCTTTGCAGCAGGGTCCGGGCATGCAGGTCCACCACCACGACATGTCCCGTTACCGCTGGCGGTTCGCTGAACGGCAGCAGGGCAAGAAAGCCGCCGCAATCACTGACTCGATGATCGAGCAGCCACAAGCCCGGCAATTGCCAGTCGCCGATGCGGCAGCGATAGGCGCCCACCCCCTCGCTATTGTCGGACTGCCATTTGAGCCAGGCGCGTTGCCGGTTTTTCAACGGCAGGGATTCGACGCGGCTGCTGCCGCGCTTCAGCCCGGCGTGCAAGGGCATGGCCAGGCGCACGCGGGTCAATGGCCGCTCTCCCACCACTATCCGCCCACGGGGTGTGTGTCCGATTTCAGTCTCGGTATCGCTATGGATGCTATGCAGGCCGTAGCCATCGCGGCCATGGTCCGGTTGCGGGTAGTCGAGATAGGCGTCGATCCACAGGTGCTGATCGTCCAGCGCCAGGGGCTCATGCCAGTTCAGCGAGGGTTCGTTATCGTGCTTGATCCAGGCGTCGGGCAGCTTGCGCCAGCCATCTTCGTTGCGAAATAGCCAATAGCCGCCGCTGTCCGCCTCGTCGCTGTGGGCGATGCAGGCGAAGTGGCTGCCGTCCGGGTGCCAGATCAGCGGTGAGTCGGCGCGGATCAACATCGGGCTCGGCACGCCATTAATGCTCAGGCGGTACTCGGGGTAGCGCAGGGGGGAGATCGGGTCAGGCAATGTGCACAGGTTGGACGGCAGAAAGAGATGCCCTGCGACGTGCAGATCGCCTCGGGGCGGCGGGTAGTCGATCTGTGTCCTGGCCATTTGCTCCTGCCAGTGGCCGGGCTCCAGCCATAGGTCTGCGATGGCGATCAGATCCACGGCTTCGGCGCCTTTGAGCAAATCCTGCAAGGCAATCTTGCGCGCGCTGTTATCCACCAACGGACTGACCCGGCCACTGAGGCCCTGCTCGTTGAACTCATCCAGCTCCCAGAACTGGTTGTTGTCGCAGGTGTAGGCACGCCGCGCCATGCGGTCGAAAATCATCAGCTTCCAACTGCTGCGCGAGGGAATGGGGGCGGCGAAATAACGCCCGTCACTGGAAAAGCGGGCAGACGAGCCAAGGCCCTGCAACAGCACGCCGTCGCTGAACAGGTAATCGCAATAGGTCGGTCCGCCCATGGCGATTTCGCTGTGGTTGAAGGTGCGGATCGGCAGGCCTTCGGGGGTAACGCTCGGCTCGTCACCGCCCCAGGCACTGCTGCCGCCGGAGGATTTGATGGGCTGCGCCTTGACCAGGCCCAGGCGTTTTTCCCACATGGCGACGCTGGCCAAGCCCGCAGCCATGGTGAACATCGCTGCGAAGATCCCCCAATAGCCCGGCAATGCCCGACCGACGCTGAAACCCAGACCGAACGCCGCGCCGCACATCACGCGGGCGATAAAGCGGCCACTGTCCGGCGAGCCCAGTTTCGTCGCCAGCCACATGGCCGCAGCACAGGCCAGCACCACCAGCAACGCAGCAAGGGGCGGCAGAATCGTGACCAGAAACACTGGCACCAGCAGCACGATGAGCTGCCATAGCAACTCCAGCAGCAGGCGAGACAGGCTTTTACCTTCATCCGTGGGGGTCGGCGTGGTCACAGGGGCTCGATAGATGGCAGAAGAGGCCGATCACTCTAGCGGATCGACCTCATGCCCCGCTATCGACTCAGTCACAGCCCGGTGCTCCCGATCTACCTGCAATCAACTGCGCGGCAGCCTGGCGGTGGTTGGCGATCAAGGCCTTGAGGTCGAGCCCTTCCACTTGCCCATCGATCACCCGCCACTGGCCGCCGATCATCACCCGGTCGGCCCGGTCAGCACCACACAGCAGCAGGGCCGACAGTGGGTCGTGGCTGCCGGAGAAACGCAGCTCGTCGAGTTTGAACAGCGCCAGGTCAGCCTGCTTGCCCACTGCCAATTCGCCGATGTCAGTGCGCCCGAGCAACTGCGCCGACCCCTTGGTCGCCCAGCCCAGGACCTTCTCCGGCGTTATGCGTTGCGCGCCATAGCGCAGGCGTTGCAGATACAGGGCCTGGCGGGCTTCGAGGATCATGTTCGAGGCGTCGTTGGAGGCCGACCCGTCGACGCCCAGGCCGACTGGCGCGCCGGCTTCGATCAGGTCCAGCGTCGGGCAGATACCGGAGGCCAGGCGCATGTTCGAGCTTGGGCAATGGCAGATACCGGTGCCTGCGGCGCCAAGGCGGCGGATTTCATCCGGGTTGAAGTGAATGCCATGGGCCAGCCAGGTACGCGGCCCCAGCCAGCCGACGCTGTCCAGGTAGTCCACGGTACGCAGGCCGAAGCGTTGCAGGCAGAAGTCCTCCTCATCGAGGGTTTCGGCCAGATGGGTATGCAGGCGCACGTCGAGCTTTTCCGCCAGGGCGGCGCTCTCGCTCATGATCTGCGGCGTCACCGAGAACGGCGAGCAGGGCGCCAGGGCAATCTGAATCCGCGCACCGTCGCCGCGCTCGTGATAAGTCTCGATCAAGCGCTGACTGTCGGCCAGGATCACCTCGCCCTGTTGCACCGTCTGTTGCGGCGGCAGGCCGCCATCGGCTTCACCCAGACTCATGGAACCGCGAGTGAGCATGGCGCGCATGCCCAGTTCGCGCACGCTTTGCACCTGAATATCGATGGCGTTTTCCAGGCCATCCGGGAACAGGTAGTGATGGTCCGCCGCCGTGGTGCAGCCTGACAGCAACAGCTCGGTCAGCGCCACTTTGCTGGCCAGGGCCAGTTTCTCCGGGGTCAGGCGCGCCCATACCGGGTACAGGGTCTTCAGCCAGGGGAACAGCGGCTGATTGACCACCGGCGCCCAGGCCCGGGTCAGGGTCTGATAGAAGTGGTGGTGGGTATTGATCAACCCCGGCAGCAGCACATGCTCGCGGGCATCGAATACCTGAGGGCAGGGCACCGCAGGTTGCTGGCCGAGGCCGAGGACTTCAACGATGACGCCGTCTTCGATCACCAGTCCACCTCGGGCATCGAGGTCATTGGCGGTAAAGATGGCGAGGGGATTTTTCAACCAGATGCGGATCGCGGGCATGGGCCGGCTCCTCTGAAAGTGGGTTCAGGTTTGCCAGCTCAGTAATGCCCTGTCTGCTGATCCAGGGTCGCCGGTGCTTGGGTGAGCGCGGGCGAGGGCGCGATTTTAGGTGCTTGCCTGGTAAGCGGGCAAGTGTCAGCTGTCGAGTGTTGGAGCGAGGCTTGCCCGCGAAAGCCGTTTTCAAGATTCGCGAGAAGCTCTGGATAAAGGATCGCTTGGCGGGTAAGCCTCGCTCCAACGGTCTTCAGTGCAATTACAGACGCCCCATCACCACTGAATCACCGCGCCCTGATAATCAATAAAGTGATGCCCGCCCTTGCCCGCATAGGCCTTGAGCTGTTCGACCAGGCCGCGGGTGCTGGTCTCGACATCCAGCGGTGCGTTGTCGCCGCCCATGGCGGTTTTCACCCAGCCCGGGTGCATTGACAGGACCGTCGGACGCTGTTCGCCCAGTTGCGTAACGAAGGTATTGGTCATGGAGTTGAGGGCGGCCTTGCTGGCTTTGTATAGCGGCGCGTCTGCGCCGTCCGGGCAGGCGACGCTGCCCAGCCAGGAACTCATGAAGGCCAGTACACCGCTGCCAGGGCGGACTTGCTGGACGAAGCGCTCGGCCAGGCGAATCGGTGCGATGGCGTTGGTAAGAAACAGTTGGCCCAGTTCGGCGGCAGTGGCCTGTTCGGCGCTTTGGTGCTGCGGCCCCATGATCCCGGCGTTGACGAACAGCACATCGAAGACCTCGCCTTGCAGAGCGAGCCTCAAGGCATTCAGCGACGCGATGCTGTCCATGTCGAGGGTTTCGATGCGAACGCCGGGCACGGCCTTCAAATCGTCGGCTTTTTGCGGATTGCGCACGGTGGCGGTGACCGTCCAGCCTTGCTCTGTCAGGCGCTGCACCAGGCCAAGGCCCAGGCCACGGGAGGCACCGATGATCAAAGCGGTTTTATTGGCAGGCATGAAAGTTCTCCTGATGGGCAAGTAGGGGAGTCAAGGACTGAGCGGGCAACTCTGGCCCAAGCGTTGACGGATATCGGCGCGCAGTTCGCCCAGTTCGGCGATGCGGGTTTCGATCAAGGCCAGTTTGTCCTCGAGCAGTTGCGCAATCGCCAGATCCGGCGACGGCGAATTCCATAGTTCGGCAACACTCTGGCCGATTTCGTTCAGGCTGAAACCCAGGCGCTGTGCAGTTTTGATGAACTGCACCAGTTGCACCATCTCCACCGGGTAATAGCGATAGCCGTTGGCGCTGCGTTGCGCGGCGATCAGCCCGCGTTGCTCGTAGAAGCGCAGGGTATCGCGGGTGACGGCGGCGGCCTGGGCCAATTCACCGATGCGCATGGATTGACTCCTCGGGGCTTGACCCTGGAGCGTACTCCAGGCTTTAGCCTGTTGGAAACTCAAATCCGCAGGAGCGCGTTATGTGGCAAGCCGAGCAATATCGTCGAGTGGTAAGAGCCAGTGGCTGGTATGACCTGATCATCACCGCTGCCTTCGCGACACCGTGGAGTTTCATGGCGTTGCACGGCGTTCTATCGACACTGAGCCAGGCTCTGAACCTGCGGGGTGAGCTGCCACCTTTCGAGGCCACGCATATGCTGATGGCCAACCTGCTGGGGTCGATTGTCTGCGTATGGGCGGTGCTGCGGATTCGTGATCCGCAACTGCAGTTCGGGCGTTATGACGCGGTTGGAAGATTGCTGTTTGCGGCGTGGCAGGGCTATGCCCTGATGCATGGCGCGACGACCTTGCTGGTGGGGTTTCTGGTATTGGAATTGGCGTGGGCGGTGGTGCAGTTGTGGCCGATGCGAGCACCTATTGAATGAGTGTGTTTTTTCTGTGGGACCGGCTTCAGCCGGGAAGGCGTATTCCCGGCTGAAGCC
>NZ_JBGLYM010000072.1:0-5836 GCF_047303955.1 Pseudomonas sp. Pseusp88
ATGACGTGGTTGGCGATGAACAAGCTGTAGTAGCGGTAGGCAACCAGATAGATGGCGACGGCGGCCACTACTATCCACAAGGCGTTTATCGCCTCTCCGCGGCGCAAGGCCACGACCCCCAGGGCGCAGGCCCCGACAATTGCGACAATCAGCCAAGGCACATGGCGCAGCAGACTATTATTATTTTTCATTTTTTATTCCAGCTCAGTGGACTAGAAGACAACAGAAGCAGTTTAGCTGTGTCTCGGAGAAAAGGGCCACCCCACAATGGTCTAGAAATATCCGACATAACAGTGAGATCTAATGCAAAAAAGCCGACTTGAAACTGTTCGGAAACACTTATCGGCGCTATTGTCCTGAAGATTGCCCCTGATCAATGAACGGGCTTTTCAGGCCACTCTGCTACCGTATAGCTACAAGACTCGAAGAGATGCTACTGAGATGACCGAACTACAAGAAGATCGCCGACGCTTCAAGCGTATCGATTTCGATGCCAAGACCAGGCTCAGCCAGGGTTCGAAGACGTGGCACGTACAGTTGCTCGACCTGTCCCTCAAGGGACTGCTGATTGAGCGCCCATCACCGTGGGAATGCGATCCGGGCCAGTCGTTCGCCGTGGATATTCAGCTCAGCCCGGATGCCATGGTGAAAATGGACGTGAATCTGACCCACGTCGACGCCACCAAGAATCACCTGGGCTTCGTCTGTCTGCATATCGGGATTGAATCGATCAGCCACCTGCGCCGCCTGATCGAACTGAACCTGGCCGATCCGCAGGAGCTGGAACGTGAGCTGGCGGCACTGATCGAAATCTGAGCAACAGCGCCTGAACGCCGTTACTCGAATAAAGCATCCAACGCCTGCTCCAGGCGTGTCACGGCAATGATCTGCAAACCGGCCGGCGCCTCTTTCGGGGCATTGGCCTTGGGTACGATGGCACGCTTGAAGCCGTGCTTGGCGGCCTCCTTGAGCCGCTCCTGACCACTGGGTACCGGCCGCACCTCCCCTGACAAGCCAATTTCGCCGAACACCAGCAGATCGTGGGGAAGCGGACGATTGCGCAGGCTGGACATGATCGCTGCCATCAAGGCCAGGTCGGACGCAGTCTCCAGTACCTTGACCCCGCCGACTACGTTGAGGAACACGTCCTGATCGTGAGTAGGAATACCGCCATGACGGTGCAGGACCGCCAGGAGCATGGCCAGGCGATTCTGATCAAGCCCCAGCGTCACGCGGCGCGGGTTGGCCAGATGGCTGTCATCGACCAGAGCCTGCACTTCGACCAACATGGGCCGGGTGCCTTCCCAGGTCGCCATGACCACACTGCCCGGTACTTCTTCCTGAGCACGAGTCAGGAAAATCGCTGATGGATTGGAAACCTCCTTCAGCCCTCTGTCAGTCATGCCGAACACACCCAACTCGTTGACTGCGCCAAAGCGGTTTTTCACCGCCCGCAGCAAACGCAGGCGACCATCGGACTCGCCTTCGAAATACAATACCGTATCAACCATATGCTCCAGCACCCGTGGCCCGGCCAGGGCGCCTTCCTTGGTGACGTGACCGACCAGGAAGATCGCCGTGCCGCTCTGCTTGGCATAGCGCACCAGCAGCGCAGCACTTTCCCGGACCTGAGAAACGCCGCCGGGTGCAGATTGCAGCTGCTCGGTAAAAATAGTCTGGATCGAGTCGATTACCATGATTTTGGGCTGCTCGACCCGCGCCGTGGCAATGATGCTTTCGATGCAGGTCTCGGTCATGACCTTGAGCTTGTCCTGGGGCAGCCCCAGGCGACGGGCGCGCATGGCAACCTGCTGCTGGGATTCTTCCCCCGTGACGTACAAGGCCGGCATGCTCGCGGCCATGTTGCACAGGGTCTGCAGCAGGATGGTCGATTTACCGATACCCGGATCGCCGCCGATCAGCACGACCGAACCATCTACCAGGCCGCCGCCAAGAACCCGATCCAGCTCGGTGGAGTGGGTAGAGAAACGCGGAATTTCTTCGACACTGACTTCGGCCAGGGTCTTGATCTGAGCCTGTTGCCCCGCCCAACCGGTACGCCCGCTCGGGGCTGCCGCCGCGCCGCTTTCCAGCACGGTTTCAACCAGGGTGTTCCAGGCGCCGCACTCGCTGCACTGGCCCGCCCACTTGGGAAATGTCGCGCCGCACTCGGTGCAGCCGTACAAGCGTTTGGCCTTGGCCATGGCAACCCCCGTCAGAAAAAGGGGGCAATCATAACGCAGCCGGGCCGCTCTATTTTTTCAAAAACCAATAAAACCAATGCAGGAGACGTCGGTCGATTGCATGAGCACTGCTATATACATGAAGGGCTGGATTAAACTGCCCGGATAAATTCATCTGTAACAAGGAATATACCCATGAGCGTACTAAGCGAGTTCAAGGCCTTTGCCGTCAAAGGTAACGTGGTCGATATGGCCGTCGGTATCATCATTGGCGCGGCATTCGGCAAGATCGTTTCGTCGTTCGTCGGCGATGTAATCATGCCGCCCCTCGGGCTGCTGATCGGCGGCGTGGACTTCAGTAACCTGTCCGTAATCCTGCGCCCTGCGGAAGGCGCGGCGCCGGCCGTGGTGCTGGCCTACGGCAAATTCATCCAGACCGTAATCGACTTCATCATCGTCGCCTTCGCCATTTTCATGGGCGTCAAGGCGATCAACCGCCTCAAACGCGAAGAAGCCAAGGCACCAAGCCTGCCGCCAGTGCCGAGCAAGGAAGAAGTGCTGCTGGGTGAAATCCGTGATCTGCTCAAGGAGCAGAACAGCCGGCCTTCGCAGGGCGTGTGAGAACGTAGCGAGCGAAGGCAAGACAAGGCAAAAACAGGCGAGGAAGCGGAGTTTAGTCCACTAAATGAGCATTCCGAGCCTGTTTTTAACGCAGGATTGGCGAGCGCAGTAGTTATCACGCAGCCTGCTACCAGTAATTCTCCACCGCAACCTGGCCCGGTCGCCGGCTGAGACTCAGATTCAGATCACGCTGTTTGAGCAACTTGCGGGTGTCATCGATCATCTGCGGGTTGCCACACAGCATCAGTCGCGAGTGCTCAGGCGTCAGAGACAAACCCGCCGCCCGCTCAAGCTCACCACTCTCGATCAGTTGGGTGATGCGCCCATGCAACGCTCCCGGATGCTCTTCGCGGGTGACGATGGGGATGAACAGGAACTTCTCGGCGTATTCGGCCAGGTATTCCCTGCTCATCAATTCGGCGATCAACTCCTGATAGGCCAGTTCCCGAGCCTCGCGCACGCTGTAGACCAGAATGACCCGCTCGAAGCGCTCCCAGACCTCGAAGTCCTGCAGGATCGACAGAAACGGCGCCACTCCCGTACCGGTAGAAAGCATCCACAGATCACGGCCATCGACGAATCGATCCAGGGTCAGGAACCCGGTCGCCTGCTTTTCGATCAATAGCGTGTCGCCTTCGCGCAGCCGACTCAGTTCGCTGGTGAACTCGCCGTCCGGCACCACGATGGAAAAGAACTCGAGAAACTCGTCATGGGGCGATGAGACCACCGAGTAAGCGCGCCATACGATGCTGCCATCGGCCTTGGTCACGCCCAGGCGGGCAAACTGTCCGGCACGAAAACGAAAACCCGCATCACGGGTGGTGCGCAGGGTGAAGAGGCTGGGCGTCAACGGCGTGACGGCCAACAGGGTCTGGCGGGTGAATTTTTCGTCGCTGGCGGTCATGGGTACTCCTGACGCCTCGTCTATAAGGGCAAACTCTATCTGCAAGTGTCCTGCAAAGTGACGTCGATAAACACCGGCAATGGGTAAGGGCATCCTGTGACAGCGGTTTGCGGGAGGTTTTTTAGAGTATTTGGCTCTTACCGTTATCGCGCCAAATCAGCTTGCCAAGCGGACAATCCCCGGCGCCCCCGCTCGCACTTGGGTTTTATCATTGTCCGGTAAATGCGGGCCTATAACGTTAATTGTCCACCTGTCCGGCCAGACATTGCCGCCCCGATTTGCGCAGTAGCGCTCTCTACACTGAACAAGGGACCGGTTTATAGCAGGGAGATGCTCAATGGAAGCCTTGGCCTTGGACCCGGCGTACCAATGCTCACGCCACACACTCACGCACAGGGAAATAGAAACCCTGAAATGGTCGGCCGTCGGCAAGACCGCTGCCGATATCGCCATGATTCTGCGCATTAAGGAGCGCACCGTTCACTTTCATATCGCCAGTGCCGTACAAAAACTGGGCGTGCCCAATAAAACTGCAGCAGTAGTGCAGGCCATCCTGGAGGGTATGTTCTGAACGCCCCCGAAATCTCAAGGTGCCAACGGGCAAAAAGAACGTAAAATCGCCGGTTTGAGCGAGCCACGAGTTTTCGGGCTGCGCCGATCCCTGTCGATTGCCCAGAGTTCTTCTTGCCCATGCCCTTGCTTATCAGTCCTTTCGCCCAGCTCGATCTTATCCGCCAACCCGAGCAACAGGACGAACCATTGCAGGCGTTCGACGCAGCCGATGAATACCTGCTCAATTACGTGGCCGAACATGGCCTGAACCTGCACAGCAAAGTACTGGTGCTTAACGACAGCTTCGGTGCGTTGGCTACGAGCCTGATGCCCCACGCCAATGTGGTCAGCAGCAGCGATTCGTTCCTGGCAGTCCAGGCCCTGGAAAAAAACCTGGCACGCAACGGCATGGCCTATGACGCCGTTCCGGTGACTCCAGCCAGCGAGCCGCTGGCCGGGCCTTTCGACTGGGTGCTGATCCGTATCCCGAAGACGCTGGCCCTGCTGGAAGAACAACTGAGCCGCCTGCAAGGCCAACTGGCGCCCGGCGCCAAGGTGATTGCCGCAGCCATGATCAAGCATCTGCCGCGCTCTGCCGGTGAGCTGCTGGAGGAATATGTCGGCCCTGTGCACGCCTCCCTGGCGGTAAAAAAAGCCCGGCTGCTGTTCGCCGAGCCGCGGTCGGCAGAATTCATCTCCTCGCCCTACCCCACGCGTTACAAGCTCGACCAACCAGCCATCGAACTGGTCAATCACGCCAATGTGTTCTGCCGCGAAGGGCTGGATATCGGTACCCGCGCCTTCCTGCCTTATCTGCCAAAAGACCTCGGCGCGGCCAGAGTCGCGGACCTGGGTTGCGGCAATGGCGTATTGGCTATCGCCAGCGCCTTGGAGAACCCGGACGCCCAATACACCTTGGTCGATGAATCTTATATGGCAGTGCAATCAGCCCGGGAGAACTGGCAGGCGACACTGGGAGCGCGCGAGGTAACCATTCGCGCCGCCGACGGTCTGGAAGGTCAGCCCGCCGACTCACTGGATGTGGTGTTGTGCAATCCGCCATTCCACCAGCAACAGGTGGTCGGGGATTTCATTGCCTGGCGAATGTTTCTGCAGGCTCGGGCCGCACTGGTCACCGGCGGCTCGCTGTATATCGTCGGCAACCGCCACCTGGGCTATCACGCCAAGCTGGCGCGACTGTTCCGTGGTGTAGAACTGGTCGCGGCGACGCCCAAGTTCGTTATTCTCAAGGCCCGCAAATAAGCTTTAGTGCGTTGTTAACCCGGCGGCGTTCATGAACAGGCGCATGAGGCTGGCGAAGATAAACAGCGTCAGGACACTGCCCGCCCAGATCGCCAGCAACCAGCCCAGACGCTGCCAGAATGGTTTGTTTTGGGCTGGGTCTTGCTGCTTGTCGAGCGTGGGTTTGCTGGACATGGTGTGTTTCTCCTATCTTCTGAATCAACGCGATTTTGTAGGAGCTGCCGAAGGCTGGGGATTGGTTTACACCCCTTTAGCCCCCATAGGCCGCTCCGACAAGGTATACGGTAACCCCGAATTGCAAGTGATAACCCGA
>NZ_JBGLYM010000073.1:0-5818 GCF_047303955.1 Pseudomonas sp. Pseusp88
AATCCGCTCCCACATTAGATCCGGTAGGGCCTCTGTTCCTGCTGTGGTCTCAAACCTCCCACATTAGGTCCGGTATGACCTTTGTTGCCGTTATGCCTCTGAGCCTGTGGCCTCTGAACCTGTGGGAGCGAATTCATTCGCGAAGGCGGTGTTCCAGGCGCTGAAGCTGCACCGGTTGTACCGCCCTCTTCGCGGATGAATCCGCTCCCACATTAGATCCGGTAGGGCCTCTGTTCCTGCTGTGGTCTCAAACCTCCCACATTAGGTCCGGTATGGCCTTTGTTCCTACTGTGGCCTCGGAATTTCCCACATTAGGTCCGGTATGGCCTTTGTTGCCGTTATGCCTCTTAGCCTGTGACCTCTGAACCTGTGGGAGCGAATTCATTCGCGAAGGCGGTGTTCCAGGCGCTGAAACTGCACCGGTTGTACCGCCCTCTTCGCGGATGAATCCGCTCCCACAGGGTCCCATACCATCGGCTCTTTATTCCGTGACATTCGGGTAGCGGTAGCCGGTCAGGCCGGGCAGTTCGATGGCGACTTGGGTGACGAGGCCGAGTTGTTCGGCCACCCTGGCGCTGTCGTTTCCTTCTATTAATAGAAGGCCATCGCCGCTTTGGTCGTCCAGGCGTGCTTTCAGGGTGTTCAGCAGGTCGCTGTCGGTGGTTTGTGCGGCGGCCAAAATGATCAGATCGATACGGATGGCGTTGTCGCGCAGTTCATCGAGCAGCAGTGGCAGGCTGTCGTGCAGCGGCGCTTCGATGCGGCTGAGTTGGCCGAGGCTGCTGACGTCGCCGCTCTCCCCCGCCACCAGGTGCCAGGCTTGGGGCAGGTGGGTGCCGATCAGGGCGGTGCGCCAATCAGGTTGTTTGCCGATGATCAGCGCGCAGTCCACGGGGCGGCGCTCGAACAGGGCTGCCAGCGCCAGTTGGCCGATATCCGGGGCAACTTCCAGTTGCGCGTCGATCAGCAGGTGTTGCCAGTGCCGGGGCAGCGGCGCCAGTTGTGGACGCGGACGGTGGCTGGCCAGTTGGCGCAGCAGTTCGCGGGCGTAGCTGCGCCAGGTGAGGATCGGCCGCACCACGGCTTCTTCGGCCAGTTGTTGGTACTGGGCGCGATCACCGGCCAGGGTCCGGATCATTTCGGCCAGGGCCGCCGGGTCGGTCATGTCGACGGTGCGGCAGCCACCTTCGGCCGCCAGTTCCGCCATGACGCCGCCGTTGTGGCAGATGCACGGGCGGGCGTGCCACAGGCTTTCAACGATCGGCATGCCGTAGCCTTCGACCAGCGAGGCGTACACGCTGATATGGGCTTTGGCGTAGTAGTCGTTGAGGATCTCGTCGTTGACCACGCCGTGCCAGGTGATGCGCGGGTCGGCGGCACTGGCGGCGCGTACGGCTTCAACGATGTCATCGGCGCCGGCGTAGCGGTTGCCGATCATGTCCAGTTGCCAGTCCAGCTCGGGATGGTCAGCGGCCAGACGGGCGACAGCGGCGAGCAGGGTTTTGTGGTTCTTGCGCGGCTCCAGGGTCGAGACGCACAGAATGCGCAGCGGCTCACCGGCCTGTGGCGCAGCGGCCGGGGTGGTGGCGCGCGGCGAGCCGGTCAGTTCACCGGGAATCCAGCAGGTGGTGACTTCGGCGTGGGGGCTGATGCCTTCGCGTACCCAGTGGGCTTGCAGCTGGGTCCCGGCGTCCGGGGAGATCGGCAGCACGCGGTCGCACTCGGCCAGGCCGTTCATGTAGGCGGCGTGGTTGTTGCGGATGCTGATGTCAGCGACCCACTCGGAGTGGGTCACAGGGATGGCGTCGTAGAAGATCGCCGCCACTTGCAGGCCCAGTTCACGGGCGGCGGCACGGCGGGCAGGACCCTGGCGTTCGAAGACGATTTCGCTTTGCAGCAGCCAGCCATTGCGCAGCCGACGACCCAGGCCTTTCAAGGTCAGGCGCTGGGTATCCGTGGAACGCGGCAAGACATAGTGGCTCGGGTTGCCGAGCGGGCCACCGTAGGAGCCGAGGCGCTGGTACTCGGCTTCGGTGGGCAGCACATAGGCTTGCACGCTTTCATCCCAGGTCACGAACAGTGGCTGGCCGAAGTTCTGCAGTTTGCGCGACAGGCTGCGCACCACCCGGGCGACGCCGGTGTTGGCGGTGTCGATCAGGCAGGCGCTGGTGTCGATGATCAGTGCCGGTACCGGCAGATCGCGCACGGCACCGAGGCCGCCGAGCAGGTCGGCGTAGGCCTTGATGGTGCGCTGCCAGGTGAAGGTCTGCTGGAAGGTGTCCAGGTGCGCGTCCCACTCGGCGCCGCTGAGCAGCTCACCGGCGAGGACTTGCAGGGCTTTGGCGGCGATGTCGTTTTCATCGCGGCACAGTTGCAGCGGTGTGGCGACGACTTCCGGGTGGGCGCCGATGTTCAGGACCAGCACGGGCCTGCGCAGTTGCTGCATTTCAGCCAGCGGCAGGTTGAAGCCTTCCCAGCGCGAGACGCTGATGCCCAGATCGGCGTTGGCCATCAGGGCATTGAGGTCGGCATCGCTCGGGTGGCCCAGGGGCAGGATGTGCGCCTTGAGGTCGTCCGGTACGTCGAGTTCTTCGGCGGTGGCCAGCACGCTGAAGCGCGCCTTCGGGTGCACGGCGAGGATCTGCCGGGCAATCGGGTAGAGGCCTTCGCTGTTCTTGTAGTTGCCCACTTCCCAGCGACCGAGGTTGATGATGCTCGGGCCTTCGTTAACTTCACTGCTTTGCGAAACGTCGGCTTGATGGCCGTTCTGCCACAGGCTTTGATCGACGCCGCCGACCAGGTGATCGGCGCCGAGGTGAATCATCTCGATGTCTACGCCGTGGCCGGCATCCGGCAGGCTTTGGGTGCGCGCGACGAAATGGCTGATCGGCGTGACCACGCGAGCTTCGGGCAGGTATTCGCGGCGTTGGGCGCGCAGGCGTTCCTGAACGATGCGGGCCGGGCCGCTCATGTCGTCGTACGGTACGCCGCCGCAATCCAGCGCAACGGTCGGGATGCCCCACTGGCGGAATACCGCAATGGAGGCATAGAACGGCCAGCCGCCGATCAGCGCGACGGTGCCGGCCGGGTCGTGGCCGGCGCCGGCGAACAGCTGACGGTTGTTGCGCAGCCACTCGGCGGTGGCTTCATCGAGTTCGGTGTAAGGGCCGCTGTGCTGCGGCGGGGTGTGGATGTCGTCGGTGATGCGGCTGAGCACGTCATGGTTGGCGCGATGGGCGACAAAGGTGATGTGCCAGCCTGCCGCCTTGAGGCCCTGGGCCAGCAGCAGCAAGACCCGGTCCACGCCAAAGCGGAACAGCAGGCGTTCATTGCAGATAATCAGATGCATGGGCTCGGCTCAGTCTTGATCAGGGGGCATAACCGATGGCGGCGTAGTCTTGCGCGCCAAACAGCAGTCGGTTGAGCGGGCCGGTCACGCCCTCGTCGCCGCCTTGGAGCAGCAGCGCCGGGTCGCCCGGGTGGCGGCGGTCGATTTCGACACGCTCGAAGCCCCGCGCCTTGAGCAAAAAACCCACCAACGCTGGCGGCAGCGGGTTGCGGTGGGTCGGGTCGATATAGAAGTTGCAGGCGCCGACGATGAGGTTTTCCGGGTTCGGCGTTTCAAACAGCACCACCCCGCCGCTGCGCACCACGCGTTTGGCTTCGTCGATCAGCTTGATGAAGATGTCCAGCGGCAAGTGTTCGATGATGTGGAACGCGGTCAGGCCGCCCAGGCTACCGGCCGGCAGCGCCGCCAGGTATTGCAGGGCATCGCCGACGTAGGCTTCAAGACCGGCGTCGGTGCAGCACTGGATCATGGCGGTGTTGGAGTCCACACCCAGGGCCGGCACGCCGGCTTCCTTGAGCAGTTGCAGCCATTCGCCGCGGCCGCAGCCCAGGTCCAGCACCGGCTCGCTGAAGCGTTCGACGTTCTGCTGGAAATACGGCAGGTTGGCCTTGAGGCGCTCGCGGATCATTTCCTTGGAGCCACGGAAGTTGGCTTCGAACTCCACGTACAGCTCATGCGGCATGCCCGGTTCTTCGGCCGGCATGACGAAGGTCGACGCGGCGACGCCTGGCGCCTGGTTGTGCAGCTGGCTCAAGGTCAGGGCCAGTTCGCGCTGACGCTGTTCGAAACGCTGCATGCGCGTGACCAGGTATTGCTCGTTCTGCTCGATGGCCAGGGCGTGGGTGTACAGGCTCTGGTTGGCCTGGCTCTGCAGTTGCAGGCCGACGTTGCGCAGACGGGTGTTGCTGTCCGCCAGCTGGTATTCCAGCCAGGCCATGCGCCCGGGCATATGGCGCAGTTCGCGGATCAGGTAGACCAGGCCTTTGACCTTGGGAATGCGGTACAGGAACGCCTTGGCCAGCATGATGCTGATGTTCTTAACCGACGCCCCGCCCGGCCGCGCGCGGGCACGGGTGAGGAAGTGCATGACGCGGTAGTGGCCGACGTATTTGCCGATCACCGGCAGGCCGCGCAACTTGCGGTACAGGCTCGGCGGGCCGTCTTCCGGATGGGCCTGGGCCTGTTCGACGGCAGCGGACACGTAGTCGGCCTCGACCTCGGCTTCCTTTTCCCCGGCGGGCGGCAGGAAGGCTTCGAGCTCGATCACTTCGAAAGAACGGACCAGATCGTTGGGCAGGTTGGCCGAAGGCGTGGCGGTATCGACGTTGCCGGCAACACGCTCGTACTCGCGACGATTGACTTCAGCCGCGATGGTCGCTTGGAGTTTTTTAAGATCGATAGTCATTTATTAGGCGTTCGAGACCGTAGGGCCAATGCAAGCGGATAGGTCCATGGCGCGTGTAGGAATGCGCCATACCAAAAGTCAGAAGGCGGCCATTCTACGCAGGTGGGCTTGTCAGCGTCGAGGGAGGGGGTAGAACAGCAAGGCTTCGGCCCGGGGTGATGATTTTTGTGGGAGCGGATTCATCCGCGAAGGGGCCAGTGCAGTCGATGTATTTTCATCGCCTGAAACACCGCTTTCGCGAATGAATTCGCTCCCACAAGAGCCCAGGCATACGGAAACCAAGGCACAACCCAAAACCTGTGGGAGCGGATTGGCACACATGGCCCCTCATAGACCCTGCCCTTCCACACTTTGAAAAACTCGAGGCCGGTGCTCAGATCCCGTGAGCAGTAGATTCAAACACTGAATTCATACAGAGGGAGGGGCAAGGATGCCCGGTCAAGCTCATTCATTGAGACTGCGTTCAGGCCGATGTCCGCAAGTAGGGGGCATTTATATGATCACGTCGACAGTGGAGCATCGCAAGGCCGTGTTCGCTGACTGGCGTATAGGCCGCTTATTGGTTCATGAGTTCAGGCGAGCGCAGGAGCAAGGTTTGGCCAGGTCGATGGCTTGGGTGGTGATGCCCGATCATTTCCACTGGCTGCTGGAGCTTCAGCAAGACTCGCTCGCAGCGCTCGTCAAACAGGTCAAAGCCAGCAGCTCGGTCACAATCAATCGAGTACTGCATCAATCCGGTCGTTTGTGGCAGCCCGGCTTTCATGACGTGTCAGTGCGTCGTGAACAGAATCTGCAGCATTTGGCGCGCTATATCGTGGCCAACCCTTTGCGGGCGGGTCTGGTACAGCGGCTCGGGGATTACCCGCTCTGGGATGCTGTCTGGGTCTGAGAACTGGATAGCCCCTGTCACCCTGGAACAGGGGCAACCCAAAAGCTGTGGGAGCGGATTCATCCGCGAAGGGGCCAGTGCAGTCGATGTATTTTCATCGCCTGAAACACCGCTTTCGCGAATGAATTCGCTCCCACAGGATCCCAGACAACACGGAAAAAAGGCACAACCACAA
>NZ_JBGLYM010000074.1:0-4791 GCF_047303955.1 Pseudomonas sp. Pseusp88
TTCGCGGATGAATCCGCTCCCACACAACCGACGATATGCACACGCTACGGTGGGAGCGAATTCATTCGCGAAAGCTTTATTCCGGATGCCACCAAATGTGTTGGATGTACTGGCCCCTTCGCGGATGAATCCGCTCCCACATTTGTGTCGGCTTCAGTGTCCTGGTGCGCCTTTGACTCCACTGGGCAAGGCCTTGGTCAGCAACACCGCAAGCATGCTGATCCCCAGCGTCAGCCCGACGAAATGAAACGCATCGTTATACGCCATGATCGTCGCCTGTTCGTGGACGATCTGACTCAACCGGCCCAGGGCCGCCGTGTCATTGCCCAGTCGCTCGCCGAGCTGGGCCAGGCGTTCGGCCACTTGCGGGTTGGCCGGGACGATGGATTCGCGCAAATAGTCGAAGTATGTCTTGGTGCGGGCGTCGAGCAGGGTCGCCAGCAGGGCAATGCCGATGGCGCCGCCGAGGTTGCGCAGGATATTGAACAGACTCGAGGCGGAACCGGCGTCCTGGGCCTGGATATAAGTGGTGGCTATCAGCGAGATAGTCACCATGATCAATGGCTGGCCCAGTGCCCGGACCAACTGGATATGGTTGAACTGCGGTCCGGCGAAGTCCAGGTTCAGCACTCCGGACGCGAAGCTGGCAAAGCCGAACAGGGCAAAACCCAGGGCGCACAGCAGCTTGGGCGGCACGAATTTCATCAGTTGCGGCACCAGGGGGATCAGGAACAGCTGGGGGATTCCCATCCACATGATCACTTCACCGATCTGCTGGGCGTTGTAGCCCTGAATCTGCGCCAGATACAGCGGCAGCAGGTAGATCGAGCCGTATAGCCCTACGCCCATGCCGACACTGGCGATGCTCGACAGGCCGAAGTTGCGCGTGCCGAGGATACGCAGATTGATCAGCGGCTTGTCCTTGGACAGCTGGATGATCACGAAGGCGATCAGGCAGAGCAGGGCGATGCTGCCCAGGGTCACGATCAGGTCGGATTCCAGCCAGTCCTTGCGGTGGCCTTCTTCCAGAAACACTTGCAGACAGCCCAGGCCCATGCCGAGGGTGACGATGCCGGCGTAGTCGGTGCTTTTCAGCAATTCCCAGTGCGGCGCCTTTTTCTCCAGGCCATAGAGCAGCCCGGCAATCATCAGCAGGCCGGGTGGCACGTTGATGTAGAAAATGTATTCCCAGCCGAAGTTTTCCGTCAGCCAGCCGCCGAGGGTCGGGCCGATGGAGGGGGCGAAGGTGGCGGTCATGGCGAACAGCGCCATGCCCTTGGCGCGGTGACGGTCCGGCAGCTTGATCAGGGTCATGGTGAAGGCCAGAGGGATCAGCGCACCGCCGGTAAAGCCCTGCAAGGCGCGGAACACGATCATGCTTTCCAGGCTCCAGGCCATGGAGCAGAGCAGCGATGCCGCGAGAAAACCCAGGGACACCCAGACCGCCAGGCGCCGTGCCGACAGCAGTTGTACCAACCAGGCGGTCAGGGGAATCATGATGATCTCCGCGACCAGGTAGGAAGTGGAAATCCATGAGCCTTCCTCAAGGGTGGCCGACAGCGCGCCCTGGATGTCCTTGAGCGAGGAGTTGGTGATCTGGATATCCAGCACCGCCATGAAGGCGCCGAGCATGGCGCTCATCACCGCGATCCAGTCGCGTCGGCTCGGCTCGTCAACCGGCCGGATCAGTGCATCACCGGCCACTGGCAGCGTCGCGATCGGACTTGATATTGATCTTCGCCGTTACCGACATGCCGGGGCGGATGCGTCCGTGCAGCGGGTTGTCGGCAGCGAAAGTCAGCTTGACCGGAATGCGCTGCACCACCTTGGTGAAGTTGCCGGTGGCATTGTCCGGCGGCAGCAGGCTGAACTGCGCGCCGGAGGCGGCGAACAGGCTGTCGATGCGGCCCTGGATCGGCGTGTCGGAGTAGGCGTCGAAGATCAGCTCGGCGCTTTGTCCGACCTGCATATGGCCGATCTGGGTTTCCTTGAAGTTGGCCTGAATCCAGATGTCTTCATCGGGGACGATGGACAACAAATAGGCCCCGGCCTGAACGTATTGCCCGGTACGCGCTGCCCGCTGGCCGATCAGGCCGCCGATGGGTGCACGTATTTCGCTGCGCGCAAGGTTCAGTTCGGCCTGGGCCACATCCACCCTGGCGCTGGCGACCAGGGTGTCCAGGCGCTTGACGTCGGCACTGAGAATATTGACCTGCAGGCGCTGGCTTTCTGCGTCAGCCTGGGCCTTGGTCACTTGCGAACGGGCGATATGGCTGTCGGCGGAGAGGGTGCTGACCCGTTCTTCGGAGACGAAGCCCGGCTTGCGCAGGGCCTCGACCCGGGACAGATCCAGTTGCGTGCGCCCCAGGGTCGCCTGGCTGGCGGCCACCTGAGCCTGGGCCGAGGTGATCAGGCTGGCCTGCTGCGCCAGTTTGCTCTGGGCCTGCAGCCGCTCGGCCTCGCGGGTCGCCAGGGCGGCCTTGGTCCGTTCCAGGGCCAGGCGAAAATCATCGGGCTCGAGGCGCACCAGCAACTGACCTTGGTCGACATGCTGGTTGTCCTGCACCAGCACCTGCTCGATCCGCGCGCCCAACTGGCTGGAAATACGGGTGATTTCGCCCTGAACGTAAGCGTTGTCGGTGGTTTCGACGAAACGGCCCTTGAACCACCATTGGGCGAAGAACGCGCCGGCGATCAGCAGCACCAGGATCAGAAAGATGGACAGGCGGCGTTTGAGTTGGGTGGGCATGGCGACTCTTATTATTTTCTTCGGGGCGATCGGCGTTCCGGCAGATTCACCTGATGTGGGAGCGAGGCCTGCATTGTCGTCAAACATTAGCAGCCTTTGCGACTGGCCTATAGCTATCGTTGCCGTAATGACTGCAATTGATATTCCGGTATTCATTGCCATGCGCGGTCGTTGCCCTGTCGAGCTGGAGCGGCAAGCCCCGGCCCTGTTAAGATTCACGGCTTGTTTGACCTATCCGGAATTATCCATGACCACCGTTCGCACTCGCATCGCGCCCTCGCCAACTGGCGACCCCCATGTCGGCACGGCTTATATCGCGCTCTTCAACTACTGCTTCGCCAAGCAGCACGGTGGCGAGTTCATCCTGCGCATCGAGGACACCGATCAGTTGCGTTCGACCCGTGAGTCGGAACAGCAGATTTTCGACGCCCTGCGCTGGCTGGGTATCGAATGGAGTGAAGGCCCTGACGTCGGCGGCCCCCATGGCCCTTACCGGCAGAGCGAGCGCGGCGATATCTATCAGAAGTACGCGCAGCAACTGGTCGATCTGGGCCATGCCTTCCCGTGCTTCTGCACCGCCGAAGAGCTGGACCAGATGCGTGCCGAGCAGATGGCCCGCGGCGAAACCCCGCGCTATGACGGTCGCGCCTTGTTGCTGTCACCCGAAGAAGTCCAGCGTCGCCTGGCTGCTGGCGAGCCCCATGTGATCCGCATGAAGGTGCCGAGCGAAGGCGTCTGCGTGGTGCCGGACATGCTGCGTGGCGAAGTCGAGATCCCGTGGGATCGCATGGACATGCAGGTGCTGATGAAGACCGATGGCCTGCCGACCTATTTCCTGGCCAACGTGGTCGACGACCACCTGATGGGCATCACCCACGTGCTGCGCGGCGAAGAGTGGCTGCCGTCGGCGCCGAAACTGATCCTGCTCTATGAATACTTCGGCTGGGACAAGCCGCAGCTGTGCTACATGCCGCTGCTGCGTAACCCGGACAAGAGCAAACTGTCCAAGCGCAAGAACCCGACTTCGGTGACCTTCTACGAGCGCATGGGCTTCATGCCCGAAGCGATGCTCAACTACCTGGGGCGCATGGGCTGGTCGATGCCGGATGAGCGCGAGAAGTTCTCCCTGGCCGAAATGGTCGAGCACTTCGACCTGTCGCGCGTCTCCCTGGGTGGGCCGATCTTCGATATCGAGAAGCTGTCCTGGCTCAATGGCCAGTGGCTGCGCGAGTTGCCGGTTGAAGAGTTCGCCAGCCGCCTGCAGACCTGGGCGCTGAACCCCGAGTACATGATGAAAATCGCGCCACACGTACAGGGCCGGGTTGAAACCTTCAGTCAGGTCGCGCCACTGGCCAGTTTCTTCTTCGCCGGTGGTGTAACGCCGGATGCCAAGCTGTTCGAGCACAAGAAGCTCTCGGGCGATCAGGTACGCCAGGTCATGCAATTGATCCTGTGGAAGCTCGAAGCGCTGCGCCAGTGGGAGAAGGATGCGATCACCGGGTGCATCCAGGCGGTGGTGGAGCACCTGGAGCTTAAGCTGCGTGACGCCATGCCGCTGATGTTCGCTGCCATCACTGGCCAGGCCAGCTCGGTGTCTGTGCTCGACGCCATGGAGATCCTCGGCCCGGATCTGACCCGCTTCCGCCTGCGCCAGGCCATCGAGCTGCTCGGTGGCGTGTCGAAGAAAGAAAACAAGGAATGGGAAAAGCTGTTGGGTGCCATTGCCTGACGCTGAGGCGTCTTTTGAAGGCTTCGCGGCCCAGCCTCGCTCCTACGGTCAGGTGTGTATCCGTTGGAGCGAGGCTTGCCCGCGAACCGGAGCAGGGCGCAGTGGTCGTTTCAGCCTCGGGTTTACGGGGCTTTCAGGTAAGTGATTGTTATCCCGACGAAAATTTTTAAAAAAAGTTGAAAATAAATTTGACAGACCCCGGCCTCGGCCTTAACATGCGCCCCGTCCACTGATGTGGGGCTATAGCTCAGCTGGGAGAGCGCCTGCATGGCATGCAGGAGGTCAGCGGTTCGATCCCGCTTAGCTCCACCAA
>NZ_JBGLYM010000075.1:0-2117 GCF_047303955.1 Pseudomonas sp. Pseusp88
ATTGGGATCTGCAATTGAACAGATAGGGCTCTGGATCGCCGCTCAAGGCTCGATTGAGACGGCCGCATCTATTCGCGCATACCTAGTTGAGCTCGATCAGAACGCCGGACTAATTACCGATGAGATACGTGCACTCGTTGCTAAATCCGCATCGGATGAAAGCGGAAAAACAGAAGGATGAGCGATCTCGGTAATATGCTCAAAGTGGCCGCCATATCATGTATTTATGCTGAAAAGGGCATTGCTCCGCTTGCCGAAGTTTGGATATTGCATTCAATATCCAGATTCACTTACGTGTCCTTGAGCCAGCGCCGGACGAACGCTTTAGACAACGGGTAGGAACTGCGACCCATCGCGCGGCGATGACTGTATCTACTGACGCTGAGTTGCGCCTGATGCCACACGTCGAGGCTCCAGCAGCAATCCGCTTCGGGCCAACTATGATTATGCTGCCCCAGGCAACCGTTTGATGAAACGGAATAACAGCATATGGTTCTAGCTGCGTCGGCACCGACAGGCCAGATTCCATTCACGTCCATCCGACAGGCTTTACCTAGGCACATTCTGTAAAATCACCTCTAGCTCATGCCATGGGAATTGATTATCCGTGCCCTCATTCAAGGCCCGGCAACTGGGAGTGTGGGGAAATGGCCGAGCACCGTCGCTGGCTTTTTGAGACTGACCGCAAGACACGCAGCGCAGGAACATTCCTACCAGCTGCCAACGCCGGGCATGGCTCAACACCTGACGATCCAACAGTTTAGTCGGTGGCTGCAGCAGATCCTTGGCATGTTCAGCCTCGATCACGCCGAATGGGGTGTTGATTTCTTGCATACCTCCCTCCGCTTGTGAATCAATGATCGACGATCACACGTACACAGCGCCTCAGTTACCACAGGATGTCACTCTCCGAGTAATCACCGTATATATTGTCGAATGCGTTCCTCTAACAATATGCTAGCCATGTTCTCTGTGATTTTCTCAATAGTGATATGTGTTTATACGGCTGGCTTCAGATCACGTAACCACCATAAAAAAGTTTTGCGCACTTCCGTCATTTTTCGCCATCGCATTCATAAATGCCCCTCAGTCACTACAGCTCTCTATGAATAGAGTGAAGTTTACCCAGGGCTGGAGATCTCTCGAGGTGAACGCCTTGTATCTTAAACTATAACTATATAACCATGGAAACGTGACCGGAATGTACGGTGTTTGTAGCTGGCTTAGATAGCAGGACTGTTTAGAGATCATAGTCGCTCCGCGTAACCTCACTTGGGCTCTGAGTTTTGCGTTTACTTGCCTGCCATTACTAAGATCGCTCGGCCTTTAGGGCTATGCGGTTTCTTGACTTCAAATGACACTGGCGATGCGGGATTAGGTGATTTTCTTACATCAGGTTGTGTACGACCTCGTGCAACCCATTCAAGCAGTTGCTGGGCTAGAGCAGTTGCACCATATTTTCCTCTGTAATGCGACAGTCTGATACCGGTCATTTCATAGGCCTGGGGGGAGTCAAAACTCTTCACCACTAGCGAAATGACATCCTTTTTTTTTGATGTGCAGCGGACATCTAAGCCTGGAAGCTTATTTTTTAGGATGATTGTAATCTGATCAATATCGAGAGATTCCATTTTTGGGACCACGCGTGACAGATACCTATCAATATCCTAACGAATAAATTCATTACGTAAATTACCGCTTATCCTTTTTCTGAATGTGTAAAGCTGTTCTTACAAGTGGCATTCAATTGAAGGCGAGCAAGATTGCATTGATTACAAATGAGTGTCAAAAATATGTGATAACGTTCGGGCATCGGGAATCGTCTTTACATTTGTGTCTGGATGTTCGATTTAGCACGCCTCTAACGTTGTGAAGACTAGTCATGGGTAGAGGCCGACCGAGCTAGCTGAAAACGGCTAGGAGTAGACCTTTGTGGACAGCGAAGTAGTCGCTTGTGGGTGAAGCGGAATAGTGGGAAGTGTGGGTTCTGCCAAGCGAATGGCCGTTCCCAGTCCGACCTCGGTTGGATCCATTACTGCTCCAATGCGAAAAAGATCCGCCATCGTGATGAGCCTTGGATGAGCGATACAAGCATCTCATCCGCCGATGCGGAATTA
>NZ_JBGLYM010000076.1:0-1907 GCF_047303955.1 Pseudomonas sp. Pseusp88
TCGACCACCTCCCTGTTGGTCGCAATGGCGAGCTGGGTGATCTCTTTCCATTTGAAGGCGTAGTGATGATAGCTTGTCTGCATTTCCTGATAGCCTTTCGAGTTCAACATTGAAAGATACATCAAACCCATCCCTCCCGGCCCTACCAGGGCGCCAATCAGAAATGACGGGGCAACGGCGGCCAGAGAGATAAAAATGACTGCTGTAATTCCGGTAAACCATTTCAAAAATGGCAAGAGCCATTTCGGAAAATCTTTCCACTCGCACTCTTCTACTCCCGACTTTGTAAAGCGATAGGCGAAATTTACTCGCTGGTGGGTCATGCAGGAAACTGTAAATGATATAAATGCATAAAAGGAAACGCATGACATGGTTCGCAAAGGTTGACTGACTCCTTCGTACACAGAATATAAGAACATTGAACAGCCGAAAATCAAGATGGACATAAACGCAAACATGCAATTGGCTACAAACGTATTGTAATTGCGCGCCCGTATCGTCCATCCCAACAGTTCCTGCTCATGGGCATACGTCCATTGCAGTTGGGGCGGCAGTTCAGGCGGCTTGATAAAATCGAACATTCTAAGACTCGTTGATTTAGTCGGGGATGGCCAGTTGCATTAACTCGCTGCCGTTCTCGGGCAGCGCGATATCGGCATCTTCCTTAAGGTCGCCGCCAGACGTTTCTACTATTCTGTCGGCCTCTTCGGCGTCCCGATCCAGGGCCAGGCGAAACCGGTAGGGAACCCCTCTCTCATGCTGGAGTATGCCCCAGGGGTATTTAATCGCCATTTCCAGGATCGGGCTGTCTATCCGTAGCTCGATCCAGACCTGCCACAGGCGATGTTGCTCAGTGCCGGTGTAGGCAAAGTCTGCCGGGCGGTGCTGACCGCCAGCTGTACCGGGCAGTGTGCCAAGTTGATTCGGGTCGACCCAGTTACCGTAGATGAACTGGTCGTAAACATGACGGTTTGTGACCCGCCAATCCTGCCGGGATAAATGCATGTTTTCGAATATCGCCGCTTGCAGGCCCACGGCCATGCCCGCCAGGTCGGCGGGTAACTGGATCTGTACCCAGAAACCTGTCGAGGCTCTCGGGTTGCGGTGACCGGAGTACTGCACGGCCCTGCCCACCACAATTAGTCCGTGCTCATCGGCACATTAACCTTGGCCCGAATAAAAGGTACATCAGGAGACAAATATGGCTTGATGAATTCGGCCACCTTGTCTTTTTGTTTGCGCTTGCAAAAAATATTTTGACTCCAGTTTACTATTCGAGATAGGCGCCTATCAAAATGAGTAAATTTCAGGTCAACGACTTCTCTGTTGGTCGCAATTGCCAGCTGTGTGAAGTCTTTCCATTCGTAAATCAGATGATGATATTGAGTGTGCATTTCCTGATAACCTTTCGAGTTCAACATTGTAAGATACATCAAGCCCATCCCACCCGGGCCTATCAGTGCACCGATCAAGAAGGCAGGATCGATCGTAGCCATAAAAATGAAGATTAAGGCCGTAAACCCTGAAAACCACTTCAGAAAAGTAAGTACCCATTTAGGAAAATCTTTCCATTCGCAACATTCTATACCGGACTGAGTAAAGCGATAGGCAAAGTTCATTTTCTGATGGGTCATGCAGGAAATTGTAAATGATATAAGTGCATAAAAAAAAACGCAGGACATGGTTCGCCAAGGTTGACTCATCCCTTCATACACCGAATACATGATGAGCGAACCACCAATGATTAGCGCGTTCATAAATACAAACATGCCGTTGGCTATAAATGTATTGTAGTTGCGCGCTCGAATCGTCCATCCCAATAGTTCTGGTTCATGGGCATACGTCCATTTCAGCTGGGGCGGTAGTGCAGGCGGTTTAATAAAATTGAACATTATCGAGCTTCGTCA
>NZ_JBGLYM010000077.1:0-1813 GCF_047303955.1 Pseudomonas sp. Pseusp88
GGCATTCATTACCACTTCCAGCACAGCGCCAACGCCCACAAACTGCTGTTCGGCGATGGTCAGGCGAGCTTTCCCAAACTCGCGCCGGTGGCCTACCAGCAGGACACCGGCATGGTCGCCAGCGAGCCGGTGATCAAGCGCTTCGACCTGCGCCTGGAAGCCCGCACCAGCCGCACCACCCGCCGCGACTACGACTTCGAGCAACCGCGCCTGACCCTGCAGAGCCAAAGCCGCAGTGACGCCCTGCCCGACCTTGAAGACTACGCTTACCCCGGCCGTTTCAGCCAACTGGAGCAAGGCAAACAACTGGCCAGTCGAGCGCTGGAACGCCATCGCAGCGACTACCAGCTGGTCGAAGGCGCAAGCGATCAACTGCGACTGGTCAGCGGCCACTTCCTGCCCCTGACCGGTCACCCCAAAGCCCAATGGAACGACCTGTGGCTGCTCACCGAAGTACTGCATGAAGGCAAGCAGCCACAAGTGCTGGAAGAGTCAGCGCCCAGCGACACCACCGATAACAAGGGCGACTTTCACCAAGGCTACCGCAACCGCTTCCAGGCCACACCCTGGGACACGTTCTACCGCCCGCCACTGCATCACCCCAAACCGCGCATCCTCGGCAGCCAGAGTGCCGTGGTCACCGGCCCCAAAGGCGAAGAGATTCACTGCGATCAGTTCGGTCGCGTCAAAGTGCAATTCCACTGGGACCGCGAAGGTCTGTCGGATGACCAGGCCAGCTGCTGGCTGCGCGTGTCCTCCGCCTGGGCCGGGGCCCACTACGGCGGCGTCGCCATCCCCCGGGTGGGTATGGAAGTGCTGGTGACCTTCCTTGAAGGCGATCCCGACCAGCCGCTGATCAGCGGCTGCCTGTACCACAAGGCCCACCCCGCGCCCTATGACCTGCCGGCACACAAAACCCGCAGCACCTTCAAGACCCTCAGTTCGCCCGGTGGCACGGGTTACAACGAACTGCGTATCGACGACAAGCAAGGTCAGGAACAGATTTACCTCCATGCCCAGCGCGATTGGGACCAGCACATCGAGCACAACCAGACCATCCGCGTCGGCAACCAGCGCCACGACTGCGTCGAGAACAACAGCTACAGCGAATTCAAGGCCGAAGAACACCACACCGTTCATGCCGACCGCAGGGTCGAAACCCGCGCCGACGATCACCTGACCGTCGGCGCCAATCAGCACGTGCAGATCGGCATGGGCCAGTTCATCGAAGCAGGCCAGGAAATTCATCTCGACAGCGGCGTCAAATTGGTGGTGGAAGCGGGCACCGAGCTGACCATCAAGGCCGCTGGCAGCTTTATCAAGCTCGATCCCAGCGGCGTATCGATTAACGGGGCCATGGTCAATCTCAACGGAGGGGGAAGCCCCGGCAATGGCAGCGGGGCGGCGCCGTTACTGCCAGGCCCGGTGCAACAGGCGGATACCGACAAGGCCGGGGAATTGTTGCTGCCGGCCCAGCGTCAGGCGTTGATACGTACAGCGCCCCGCTGTGAGATCTGCGAGCAAGCGGCCAAGGAAAGCACCCGATGAGCACTGTTTCCCAAGCCAACTTCCTGTTGATTGATGGCGTGTTACGCCCTGGTGCGATTGCTCGCCTGTATCAACGCGGCGAGCCCCTGGACATCGTGCCGCTGTACATGGGAACACGCTGGGCCGGGCTGCACGATCTGGGGCCGATACTGGTATCGCCGCAAGGTCCATCCAGCCTGCTCGACGAAACCCGCGCAAACGCTGCCCGGCAGGCCGACGCTTGCCTGCTGTCGAGTTCCGCGCCAATCAATGCCGTCGCCCATCA
>NZ_JBGLYM010000078.1:0-1716 GCF_047303955.1 Pseudomonas sp. Pseusp88
GATGCCACCGGGCTTTATTACTATGGGTTCAGGTATTACGCGCCGTGGTTGCAGAGGTGGATCAATCCGGATCCGGCGGGCGAAATTGACGGGTTGAATTTGTTCAGTTTTATAAGGAATAACCCTGTCCTTCTCGAAGATTTGAGCGGACTCGCGCCTCCACTAATACTGCTGTATGGGTTTGGAGAAGCAAGAGAGGAGGTACTTCCCAGGCTGTCAGAGGCATACCCCCAATACAGCATAATCAAAATAGATGAGTTGAATGCTTCCATTTCAATTGTTCCCGCCTATGCTGAAGAACAGTATGAAGAATTTATTGATGTCGTCACCGAGGGCATTGATGTAGATGAAGATGACGCCGAACTATTCTCTCAAGCATCCCCAGGATTCAAAGGAACTTCGGAAGATGCATTATCCATGCTGCAAAGCTGGGCTAACCATCTCAAGGAAAACTCCAAGGTTTTTGACATCAGCAGGAAGATGCGAACATATGACGATCCTCTCAACTCGGAAAAATCTAACAAACCGTCGATGGAGTTTTGGAAAAAACACTTACACGAATCGTTACCTGAACAGGAGCTGAAAAATTTTACCGCAACATTACAGAGCGATCCGAAAAAGCTGTTCTCACAATCGTCTCACTCGGCGAAAACCGCCCAAAAAGCCGTCGTAAATTGGCTATTCAGAAAGTTCTCAAAACTGGGACTAGAGTGGCTGCATGCTTCGAATGACCAAAAAAATCAAGTGACTTTCATCGACGTAGCCTTTCAGGACTACGCCAATAGACCTTCTGGGTGGCAGGAGATGACACCCGATATTTTTCAAAACAAGCCCCATAAATCAAATACACCGGCAGGACAGGCTTTCAACCCTATAACACACTCGGAAAGGCGATATATAGCAAAAAAATCTACAATAGCAGGATCTTCATTTCAGCTACGTTCCAAATTCATCACTCTAAATGAATTCAAAAAATATGCGTCCAGCTGAACCCGATAATCCGAAACTCTACAGTATTTTTGCAACAGTTTGATCAGCGAAGCACGTAGAACGCAGAATAGAAAACTCTACTGTAGCTTCAGGCAGCCGTCCTTGAACTGTCGGCCAAACATGATTTTGGCATCTCCGACAAGTTCGACGCTCGGTTAAATTGACCGAGTCTACGACCTAGACTCAATACCGGTGAAAACCTGGAACCCTTGGCGGATAAGGATGTCCCTACATACCCAAACGCCCCTGCTTGCTGCCAACGACCCCCGCGGTCTGACCGTGCGCGCCGTCGCATACTCACGCTCGAACGAACACCAGCCAGCCGAACACCGCTCTACCCGCAGTGTTTACGACGCAGCAGGCCGGCTGACTGCTCAACAGGACCCGCGCTTGCCCGCCCCTAATCTGACCACGATCTACAGCCTCTCCGGCCAGCCATTGCTGACTGATAGCGTAGATGCCGGTTGGCGCCTAATGTTGCCGGGCGAAGCGGGTCAACTTGTCGACAATTGGGATGGACGTGGCAGTCGGCGGCAGATCGACTACGACGAAATGATGCGTCCGATGACGATGGTTGAACAAGATCAAGCCGTCGAGCGCTTTTCCTATGGCGGACCGCAAGCCGCTGAACACAACCAGTGCAATCAAGTGACCCGTCACGACGATCCTGCGGGCACCCTGCGTTGGCCGGATTACAACCTGTTGGGTTCACCGGTGAGTGAAGTT
>NZ_JBGLYM010000079.1:0-1632 GCF_047303955.1 Pseudomonas sp. Pseusp88
AGATGACGAAGTGGTTGATGCCATGCTTCCAAGAAAAGCTTCTAAGCTTCAGGTAACCAGGAACCGTACCCCAAACCGACACAGGTGGTTGGGTAGAGAATACCAAGGCGCTTGAGAGAACTCGGGTGAAGGAACTAGGCAAAATGGCACCGTAACTTCGGGAGAAGGTGCGCCGGTGAGGGTGAAGGACTTGCTCCGTAAGCTCATGCCGGTCGAAGATACCAGGCCGCTGCGACTGTTTATTAAAAACACAGCACTCTGCAAACACGAAAGTGGACGTATAGGGTGTGACGCCTGCCCGGTGCCGGAAGGTTAATTGATGGGGTTAGCTAACGCGAAGCTCTTGATCGAAGCCCCGGTAAACGGCGGCCGTAACTATAACGGTCCTAAGGTAGCGAAATTCCTTGTCGGGTAAGTTCCGACCTGCACGAATGGCGTAACGATGGCGGCGCTGTCTCCACCCGAGACTCAGTGAAATTGAAATCGCTGTGAAGATGCAGTGTATCCGCGGCTAGACGGAAAGACCCCGTGAACCTTTACTATAGCTTTGCACTGGACTTTGAATTTGCTTGTGTAGGATAGGTGGGAGGCTTTGAAGCGTGGACGCCAGTTCGCGTGGAGCCATCCTTGAAATACCACCCTGGCAACTTTGAGGTTCTAACTCAGGTCCGTTATCCGGATCGAGGACAGTGTATGGTGGGTAGTTTGACTGGGGCGGTCTCCTCCTAAAGAGTAACGGAGGAGTACGAAGGTGCGCTCAGACCGGTCGGAAATCGGTCGTAGAGTATAAAGGCAAAAGCGCGCTTGACTGCGAGACAGACACGTCGAGCAGGTACGAAAGTAGGTCTTAGTGATCCGGTGGTTCTGTATGGAAGGGCCATCGCTCAACGGATAAAAGGTACTCCGGGGATAACAGGCTGATACCGCCCAAGAGTTCATATCGACGGCGGTGTTTGGCACCTCGATGTCGGCTCATCACATCCTGGGGCTGAAGCCGGTCCCAAGGGTATGGCTGTTCGCCATTTAAAGTGGTACGCGAGCTGGGTTTAGAACGTCGTGAGACAGTTCGGTCCCTATCTGCCGTGGACGTTTGAGATTTGAGAGGGGCTGCTCCTAGTACGAGAGGACCGGAGTGGACGAACCTCTGGTGTTCCGGTTGTCACGCCAGTGGCATTGCCGGGTAGCTATGTTCGGAAAAGATAACCGCTGAAAGCATCTAAGCGGGAAACTTGCCTCAAGATGAGATCTCACTGGAACCTTGAGTTCCCTGAAGGGCCGTCGAAGACTACGACGTTGATAGGTTGGGTGTGTAAGCGCTGTGAGGCGTTGAGCTAACCAATACTAATTGCCCGTGAGGCTTGACCATATAACACCCAAGCAATTTGCCAACAGCAGATTGCGGTGTATGAAGACGCACGAACCGAAAGTTTGCGATTCACAAACACCGATATCACATACCCGATTTGCTGAAGCGAGGCCGCATGGCCACGAGTCAGTACCCGAATTTCTTGACGACCATAGAGCGTTGGAACCACCTGATCCCATCCCGAACTCAGTAGTGAAACGATGCATCGCCGATGGTAGTGTGGGGTTTCCCCATGTGAGAGTAGGTCATCGTCAAGATTAAATTCC
>NZ_JBGLYM010000007.1:0-273411 GCF_047303955.1 Pseudomonas sp. Pseusp88
TCAGCAAGCGTACAGCCGGCTCGTCGTCCACCACCAGTACCGTGCCGCTACCCCCCGTGGCTGCAGCGGCATGTTGTCGGTTCGCAGCCTTCGGCAGCTCCTACAGACCAGGCGCATTATTTTTCTGCGCATCCCCCTCCAACAACTTGCCGATCCAGTCCGTCAGCGCCGGTATGGAAAAGGGCTTGGTCAGCACATGCATGCCCGGCTCCAGGGCGCCTTCGCCGAGTACGGCATTCTCCGCATACCCGGTCACGAACAATACGTTCAAGGTCGGACGCAGGCTACGGGCGGCGTCGGCGACCTGGCGGCCGTTGATGGCACCTGGCAGGCCGACATCGGTGATCAGCAGGTCGATCGAGGCTTTCGATTGCAGGAGGGTCAACGCTGTCGCCCCGTCCTGTGCCTGTAACACGTCGTAGCCGAGATCTTTGAGCACTTCGGTGATCAGCAAGCGTACAGCCGGCTCGTCGTCCACCACCAGTACCGTGCCGCTACCCCCCGTGGCTGCAGCGGCATGTTGTTGGGGCCCCGCGCTGCTTTCGAGCGGGATACTTTCACCATGCTGCCTGGGCAGGAACAGGCAGATCTTCGAGCCTTGGCCGAGTGTCGAAAAAATTCGCACATCGCCCCCCGACTGGCGGGCAAAACCGTAGATCATCGACAACCCGAGGCCGGTGCCCATGCCAATGGGTTTAGTGGTGAAAAAGGGATCGAACGCTCGCTCGAGCACTTCGGCGGTCATGCCGGTGCCGGTATCGCTGACACATAACTCGACATACTGCCCCGGGGCCAGTTCACCCTGAATGGCGCATCGCGTGTCGAACACCCGGTTATGGGTCTCGATTAGCAGCGTGCCACCGTCGGGCATCGCGTCGCGGGCATTGATGCAGAGGTTGAGCAAGGCATTTTCCAACTGGTGTGGATCGACCAGAGTCGGCCACAAATCGGCGGCGCCGTTGACCTGCATGACAATCGAAGGGCCTACAGTGCGGCGAATCAGCTCCTCCATGCCTTCGACCAACTGATTGATGTGAGTGGCCTTGGGATCCAGGGTCTGGCGCCGGGAGAACGCCAGCAGACGGTGAGTCAGAGCGGCAGCCCGGCGCGAGGCTTCCAGAGAGGCGGCGAGGTAACGTCCCAGCTCGCCGGTCCGACCTTGGGCGACGCGGATCTGCAGTAGTTCGATATTGCCAGTAATGCCCATCAGCAGATTGTTGAAGTCATGGGCCAGGCCCCCGGTCAGTTGTCCGACGGCTTCCATCTTCTGCGACTGACGCAAGGCTTCCTCGATCACCTGCAGCGCTTTGGAACGCTCTTTCTCAGCGGTCATATGCTTGCCTAAAGCGACGACCATGCCGTTGCCCGGCGCGGCGGTCCAGGCCATCCAACGGTAACTGCCATCCTGATGCCGGTAGCGATTTTCGAACAGTGGCAGGGGATGTTCCAGGCTCATGGCCAGTGCCGTCCGGGTGGCTTCGATATCGTCAGGGTGGGCCAACTCGTTGACGTGGGTGCCGACCAGTGCTTCGGGCAACCAGCCCAACACGGTGGTCCAGGCCGGGTTGACCCGTAGGAATCGTCCGTCCAGGTCGACCATCGCCAGCAGATCCGGCGACATTTCCCACAGGCAATCCAGCTCTGCGGTACGCTGGGCCAGTCGCGCGGTCTGCTTTTTTTCCAGGCTGACCAGATCGGCGATCAGCTCCAGGCGTTTGGCTTCGCTGACCCGCAGGGCCTGCTCGTTGAGTACGCGCTCGGTGGTCTCGCGGGTGGTGCAAAACATGCCGACGATATGGCTGTTTTCATCGAACAGCGCAGAGAAAGAGAACGACCACCAGGTCTGTTCGATCTCGCCGAAACGGGCCATGGTCAATGGCAGGTCCTGACACTGATAGGCCTGGCCGCTCAGGGCCTGCTCGATCATGCCCGACACCTGGTCCCAGACGTCCCCCCACAACTCCTGCATGACGGCGCCGAGGGCGTTGGCTTTGCGAGGTCCGAGAAGTGGCGCATAGGCATCGTTATGGAAAAACAGCAGTTGCGGGCCCCAGAGCAGGTACATCGATTCCGGAGAATTGAGGATCAGGTTCAGTCCGACTCTCAGCGCTGAGGGCCATTGTGCAGGTGGGCCAAGTGGGAAGCCTTGCCAGTCAATGGCCTTGATCGCCCGGGCGGTCTCACTGTTGCCAGCGGGGAAATCAAGGTGGGTAGTCACAGTGGCAGGCTCCTGAGGTGGCAAGTCAGTCAGGCTGAATTGCGCATGATTGGGTGTCTCTGTCGACCCGCTGGCAGGAGCAAAACCCGGCGTGATCCGGATAACGACCATTCTCCATGTTTTCGTGGCGCTATGGGTGTGACCGTATGGAAGGAAGGGTGTCTCTAAATAAATAACGCCAATGAGCTAATTTTTTATCAGCAGAGTTATAGATCCCCAGGACTGCCTTTAATCGGGAGGGCGCGCTCCCGGCGAACGACGGTCCTGGTGAATCCCCTGCATTTTTCGTTGAGTCAGTGCTTGAACATCACATGGCGCACCGTGGTGTAGTCCTCCAGCCCGTACATGGACATGTCCTTGCCATAGCCTGACAGTTTCTGACCGCCATGGGGCATTTCGCTGACCAGCATGAAGTGAGTGTTGACCCAGGTGCAGCCGTATTGCAAGCGCGCGGCCAGACGATGGGCGCGGCCGACGTCCTGGGTCCAGACCGACGACGCCAGGCCGTAGTCCGAATCGTTGGCCCAGCCCAGCACCTGGGCTTCGTCCTGGAAGCGGGTGACCGATACCACCGGGCCGAACACTTCGCGGCGGACAATTTCGTCATCCTGCTGGGCATCGGCGATGACTGTTGGTTCGAAGAAATAGCCGTTGCCTTCGATAGCCTTGCCGCCAGTAATCAGGCGCATATGGGACTGCGCCAGAGCGCGTTCGACGAAGCCGGTGACCCGGTCGCGGTGCTGGGCAGTGATCAGCGGCCCAAGTTCGGTGTCCGGATCGTCCTGCAGGCCGACCTTGATGGTGCTCACCGCTTCACCAAGTTTGCTGACGAACTGCTCATAGATACCCTCCTGGGCGTAGATCCGGCAGGCGGCAGTGCAGTCCTGGCCAGCGTTGTAGAAGCCAAAGGTACGGATGCCTGCGACAGCCGCGTCGATATCGGCATCGTTGAAAATGATCACCGGGGCCTTGCCGCCCAGCTCCATATGCATGCGTTTGACGCTGTCGCTGGTGCCGGCAATGATGTGCGAGCCAGTGGCGATGGAGCCGGTCAGGGACACCATGCGCACCTTGGCATGGGTAACCAGCGGGTTGCCCACGGTCTGGCCGCGGCCGAATACCAGGTTGAGCACACCGGCCGGGAATATTTCCTGACACAGCTCGACCAGACGCAGAGCGGTCAACGGCGTCTGTTCCGACGGCTTGAGTACCACGGTATTGCCAGCTGCCAGGGCCGGGGCGATTTTCCAGGCGACCATCATCAGCGGGTAGTTCCATGGGGCAATGGAGGCGATAACGCCCACTGGATCACGGCGGATCATCGAAGTATGCCCCGGCAGATATTCGCCCGCCGCCGAACCACTGAGCACCCGGCTGGCGCCGGCGAAGAAGCGGAATACGTCGGCGATGGCCGGGATTTCGTCGTTGAGGGCGGCGCTATAGGGCTTGCCGCAGTTGTCCGATTCCAGTTTGGCCAGTTCTTCGCCGTGTGCCTCGATGGCGTCGGCGAGCTTGAGCAGTAACCGCGAACGGTCTTTTGGTGCGGTTTGCGACCAGCTGTCGAAGGCTGCATCGGCCGCGCGCACGGCCGCGTCGACCTGGGCTTCGCTGGCTTCGTTGATTTCCACCAGCACACGGCCGGTAGCCGGATTGAATACCGCCTGGGCCGGACCTTCACCGGCGACCAGATGACCGTTGATCAGCAGTTTGGTTTGCATGGTTGTCTCCCTTTCAAGCCGTTATGAGGTCTTAGTGGGAGCCGGCTTGCTGGCGATTGCGGTGTGACAGGCAATATCTTCATTGACTGATCCACCGCTATCGCCAGCAAGCCGGCTCCTACTGGATTGGGTGTGTCTGACGTCCTTATTTGCCACCACTCCCCGCCACACTCTCGCCACCCCGGGTCAGGTAATAGGCGCCGAGGATCGGCAACATGGTCACCAGCATCACCAACATGGCCACCACGTTGGTCACCGGCACATCCCGCGGACGGCTGAGCTGGTTGAGCAACCAGATCGGCAACGTGCGTTCATGCCCGGCGGTAAAGGTGGTGACGATGATTTCGTCGAACGACAGGGCAAAGGCCAGCATGCCTCCCGCCAGCAACGCGGAGCCCAGGTTGGGCAGGATGATGTAGCGAAAGGTCTGCCAGCCGTCGGCGCCCAGGTCCATGGAGGCCTCTATCAGGCTGTGGGAGGTGCGGCGCAGGCGGGCGATAACGTTGTTGTAGACGATCACCACACAGAAGGTGGCGTGGCCGACGATGATGGTGAACATCCCCGGTTCTATGCCCAGGGCCTTGAACGCCGCCAGCAGGGCCAGGCCGGTGATGATGCCGGGCAGGGCGATGGGCAGGATCAGCATCAGCGATATGCCGTCCTTGCCGAAAAAGTCCCGGCGGTATAGCGCTGCCGAAGCCAGGGTGCCAAGGAACAGGGCAATCAGGGTCGCCACGCAGGCGATTTCCAGGGACAGCTTGATTGACTCCAGCACGTCGGCGCGGGAGAAGGCCACGCTGAACCATTTCAGGGTGAAGCCCTGGGGCGGAAAGCTGAATGCCGCGTCCTGGGTGTTGAAGGCGTAGATAAAGATGATCAGGATCGGGAAGTGCAGGAACACCAACCCGCCCCAGGCGGCGATCTTCAGGCCCACGGATGCTTTTTCAGAGTGCATCGAAGGCCCCCAGACGTTTGACAATGGACAGGTAGATCGCGATCAGCACGATGGGTACCAATGTGAAAGCTGCGGCCATGGGCATGTTGCCGATAGCACCTTGCTGGGCGTAGACCATGCTGCCGATGAAATAGCCGGGCGGACCAATCAATTGCGGCACGATGAAGTCGCCCAGGGTCAGGGAGAAAGTGAAGATCGAACCTGCAGCGATACCGGGTATCGACAGCGGCAGGATCACCTGCATGAAGGTCTGGCGCGGTTTGGCGCCGAGGTCGGCCGAGGCTTGCAGCAGCGATGGCGGCAGGCGCTCCAGGGAGGCCTGGATCGGCAGAATCATGAATGGCAGCCAGATATAGACGAACACCAGGAAGCGCCCCAGAGACGAAGTCGACAGCGTGCTGCCGCCAATTCCCGGTATACCGAGCAGCCATTGCAGGGCGGGCTCCAGACCCAGGTGCTGAACAAACCATTGCGCTACGCCGCCCTTGGCCAGCAGCAGCGTCCAGGCATAGGCCTTGACGATATAGCTGGCCCACATCGGCATCATCACCGCGATATAGAAAAACGCCTTGGTCTTGCCGCTGGTGTAGCGCGCCATGTAGTAGGCGATCGGAAACGCTACGACGGCGCTGGCAATGGACACGCTGATCGCCATCAGCAGGGTACGCTGGATGACGTCGAAGTTGGCCGGGTTGAACAGGGCGGCGAAGTTGGCGGCGGTCAGGTCCGGGGTGACCGTCATGCTGAAATCGTCGAAGGTGTAGAAACCTTGCCACAGCAGACCCAGCAACGAGCCAAGGTAAATGGCGCCGAACCACAGCAGCGGCGGAATCAGCAGCAGCGACAGATACAGATTCGGGCGGCGGTACAGCAGATTGGCAAAGCGCCGCAACGGTGACTGCGCTGGCGATATCTGCGCCGGATAGGGGAGAGTCTGGATCATGCCTACAGGCCCTCGCCCGTAGTGATGGGATCCTGCAGCAGGGTCATGGCCTGACGCGGCCAACTGACCTGCAGGCGTTGGCCGATCTCATGCCGGGCGCTGTTGTCTCGCCATTGATTGTTGGCCTGGCTGACACTCAAGGTTTGGCCGTTGTCCAGGGTCAGCTCGTAGCGGGTGGCGCTGCCCTGATACTGGATATCGTGCAGCACGCCACTGATCTGAAGCTCGTCTGCGGCGACCGGGCCGCTACTGAAACGGATATGTTCCGGGCGAATGGAAAAGGGCCGTGATGTACCGTTGAGGTAATGCGCCAGCTGGCCATCAATCACGTTGGAAGTACCGACGAACTCGGCCACAAAGCGCGTGGCCGGATTCATGTACAGGTTGCGCGGCGTGTCGACCTGTTCGATACGGCCCTTGTTGAATACGGCAACCCGGTCCGACATGGACAGGGCTTCGGTCTGGTCGTGGGTGACGAAGATAAAGGTGATGCCCAACTGGCGCTGCAGCTTCTTCAACTCGCTCTGCATCTGCTCGCGCAGTTTCAAGTCAAGGGCGCCGAGGGGTTCATCGAGGAGCAGGACCCGTGGCCGATTGACCAGGGCACGGGCCAGGGCCACGCGCTGGCGCTGGCCGCCGGACAGTTGCACCGGCTTGCGCGTGCCATAGCCATCGAGTGCGACCATGGCCAGCGCTTCTTCGGCCCGGGCCAGACGCTCGCTCTTGCCCACGCCCTTGACCTTCAGGCCATAGGCGACGTTGTCCTGCACGTTCATATGGGGGAACAGGGCGTAATCCTGAAACACGGTATTGACGTCGCGCTGGTAGGGCGGCAGTCCTGCGGCTTCGGCACCATGAATACGAATGGAACCGGCGCTGGGTTGCTCGAAACCGGCGATCAGGCGCAGGCAGGTGGTTTTGCCCGAGCCGGACGGGCCGAGCATGGAAAAGAACTCGCCGTCCTGAATATCGATGGAGACCCGGTCAACGGCCTTCACCTCGCCGAACTGGCGGGAAACCTGGGTGAACTGGACTGCAAGGGTCATGGTGAAACCTCAAGATGGAAGCGAGCACCAGAGTTATGTGCTCACCGATAGACCGTCTTCCCGGCTAAAGCGGGTCCCACAGATGTGCTTGGCCTGTGGGACCGGCTTTAGCCGGGAAGGCGTCAGTCGCGAATAAACCGCTTCTGTGTCAGGCCTCAGCGCCCGCCCATGATCGCAATGTAGTCCTGGGTCCAGCGGCTGTAAGGCACGTACTTGCCGCCTTCGGCCTGCGGGGTTTTCCAGAAGGCGATCTTGTCGAACAGATCGAAGCCGTTAGTGGTACAGCCTTGCTCGCCGAGCAGTTCATTGCCCTTGCAGGCGGCCGGTACGGCGGGCAGCGAGCCGAACCAGGCAGCGACGTCACCCTGGACTTTGGGCTTCATCGACCAATCCATCCACTTGTAGGCACAGTTCGGGTGCCTGGCTTCGGCGTGCAGCATGGTGGTGTCGGCCCAGCCGGTTGCGCCCTCCTGTGGAATGGTCGAAGCCACGGGTTGTTTGTCGGCTTGCAGGCCGTTGACCATGTAACCCCACGAGCTGCTGGCGGCTACGCCTTCATTCTTCACATCGCTCATCTGCACCGTTGCGTCATGCCAGTAGCGATGCACCAGCGGATGTTGCTTGCGCAACAGGTCGAGCACGGCCTTGTACTGGGTTTCAGTCAACTGGTAGGGATCGACGATGCCCAGTTCCGGCTTGGCCGACTTGAGGTAGAGCGCGGCATCAGCGATATAGATCGGGCCGTCATAGGCCTGGACGCGACCCTTGTTCGGCTTGCCGTCCGGCAGATCCTGCGGCTCAAATACCACGCTCCAGCTGACTGGCGGGGTCTTGAAGACATTGGTGTTGTACATCAGCACGTTGGGCCCCCACTGATAGGGTGTGCCGTAGGTCTGCTTGTTGACCACGTACCATGGACCGTCTTTCAGGCGCGGGTCGAGGTTCTTCCAGTTGGGGATCAGGCTGGTGTCGATCGGCTGCACACGCTTGCCCGCAATCAGGCGCAACGAGGCGTCGCCGGAGGCAGTCACCAGATCATAACCGCCCTTGGTCATGAGGCTGACCATCTCGTCGGAGGTGGCGGCGGTCTTGACGTTGACCTTGCAGCCAGTCTCCTGCTCGAAGCCCGTCACCCAGTCATAGGCCTTGTCACTCTCACCACGCTCGATATAACCCGGCCAGGCAACGATATCGAGCTGGCCTTCACCGGCGCCGACACTCTTGAGTGCTTCGGCGGCCTGCAAACTGACACTGGCGAACAGCGTCGTGACCACGGCGCCGAGCAGTGCGATCTTGGGTGCTGACATGATTTTCCCTCTTCTTTAATTGTCGTTCGGGGCAGGGGGGAGAGCAGTTGCGAGCTACGAGCTGCGAGCCAGTGGTTGCTCATGCTTTCGCGTTCAATCTGAAGTCGCGGTGTAACTGTTTTTATAGATGTCTCATTTTGCTTTTGCTTTTGTTTGTAGCTCAAAGCTGCTTCATAGCTGCCCGGCATGCCGAGCCATAATGTGCCGCACCACGCTGTAGTCCTGCAGCGAGTCGCTCGATAGATCCTTGCCATACCCTGAGCGCTTGAGGCCGCCATGGGGCATTTCGCTCACCAGCATGAAATGGCTGTTGATCCAGGTGCAGCCGTATTGCAGGCGCGCCGCTACTTGCAGGGCCTTGTCCAGATTCCCGGTCCAGATCGACGAGGCCAGGCCGTATTCCGAGTCGTTGGCCCAGTCCACTGCCTGTTCCAGTTCTTCGAACCGGGTCACGGTCACTACCGGGCCAAACACTTCGCGCTGGACGATTTCATCGCTTTGTCTGCAGCCGGCAAGCAAGGTTGGCTGATAGAAGAACCCCGCTCCCGAATGCACGGCTGCGCCAGTGATGCGTTCAATATGTGGCTGGCTCAGAGCGCGCTCGACAAAGCTGGCGACGCGATCGCGCTGACGAGTGCTGATCAACGGGCCGATCTCGTTGTCGGCGTCGCGCTTGCCAGCGAAGCGCAGGCTGCTCACGGCGGCACCGAGTTCGGCCACCAGGCGATCGTGGATCCCGGCCTGGGCGTAGATGCGGCAGGCGGCGGTGCAGTCTTGCCCGGCGTTGTAATAGCCGTAGGTGCGAATGCCTTCGACGACGGCTTGCAGGTCGGCATCGTCGCAGACGATGACCGGCGCCTTGCCGCCGAGTTCCAGATGGGTGCGCTTGAGGGTTCTGGAGGCGGCCTGGAGGATCTTCTGGCCGGTGACGATATCGCCGGTCAGGGACACCATGCGCACTTTCGGGTGGCTGACCAGATGACTGCCTACACCCTCGCCACCGCCGCAAACGATATTGATCACGCCCCGTGGCAACAGCTCGGCCAGGACCGGCGCGAGGGCCAGGATCGACAGCGGCGTGTGCTCCGACGGTTTGAACACCAGGGTGTTGCCCGCCGCCAGGGCCGGGGCGATCTTCCACGCCGCCATCATGATCGGGTAGTTCCACGGCGCAATGGAGGCGACCACGCCAATCGGGTCGCGCCGCACCATGCTGGTATAGCCGGGCAGGTATTCACCGGACAACTGGCCGGTCTGGCAGCGCACGGCACCGGCGAAGAAACGGAAAACATCGACCGTGGCGCCCAGATCATCCTGACGGGCCAGGTGCAATGGCTTGCCGCAGTTCAGCGCTTCGAGGTGGGCGAGCGTATCGGCGCGCTGTTCGATGGCGTTAGCGATGGCCAGCAAGGTATTGGCGCGCTGTTGTGGCGTAGTCCGGGACCAGCCGGAGAGGGCACGATGGGCGGCAAGAATCGCACTTTCGACCTGCTCGGTGCTGGCTTCGGCGACGGATACCAGCACCTCCCCGGTGGCCGGGTTGAGGATCGGCTCGACAAATCCCTGGCCTGTGACCAGTTCACCATCGATCAGTAACGCGGTGCGCAAATCCGTCATGGTCCGGGGGCCTTGTTATTTGATGAGCCTTTGTAGGAGCCGGCCTGCTGGCGATGGCGTCGTCATGGGCGAAATCTTCATTGACTGACGTGATCCCATCGCCAGCAAGCGGGCTCCTACGGAAAATCACAGAACTTGAGACTAGTGCCCGCCCCGGCAGACAACAAATACCAAATACTGAAAGCAGCGTTCGATTAAATCGATAGCCTGCGCTGGGTGTGATGTTGCTCTCTGGCAATAGTCAGGAAAGGGTCGACCAATGACGGTCGCGCAGTGCCCCTGCGCCAGGCCAGGCCGACGTCCAGGGTGCGGGTCAGGTCGACCAGGGGGCGTGCCTCGATAATGTCGCCCTCCAGTGACCAGGGTCGGTAGGTCATGTCCGCCTGAATCGACAGCCCCAGGCCCGCCGCTACCAGGCTGCGCACCGCTTCGGTTGAAGCGGTGCGCAGGGTCACGCGCGGTTGCAGGCCGGCGCCGGACCAGATGCGCTGGGCGTTGAGATCCATTTCATCGACGTTGAGCTGGATCAGCGGCTCACTGGCCACGTCGGCCAGGCTGATGCTGTCGTGTTCGAGCAGCGGATGCTGGGCGGGCAGCCACAGGCGGTGGGGGGAATGGGTAAGGACTTCGGTCTGCAAGGCATGACGGTCTTCGAGATTGGACAGGATCAGCACGCCAACGTCGATTTCACCACTGATCAGCAAGTGCTCGATATAAGGGCGTTCATCTTCCATGACGCGGATATCGACATTGGGGCAGGCGCGCTGGAAGCGGGTGAGCAGGTCGGCCAGGTAGTAACCGGCGACCAGACTGGTCACGCCAATGATCAACTGGCCCGCGACCTGATCGGTGCTTTGTTGCAGGCTGCGCTTGGCGTTGTCCACGGTTGCCAGGATCAAATGCGCCTGACGCAAAAACTGATGCCCCTGATGGGTCAGGGTCATGCCCTTGGCATGGCGGTTAAACAGGCTGACGCCGATCTCCTGCTCCAGTTGCTGGATCGCCAGGGTGAGGGTCGACTGGGAAATAAATACCGCCTGCGCCGCAGCGGAAATCGAGCCGGTCTCGGCAACGGCAATGAAGTGGCGGATCTGGCGCAGCGTCATCATGGCGGGTGCGACTCGTGTGAGTTTTATCGAATAGATCAGATGTATATCGCTTTTTCAGATGGTCCGTCCATCCAGGCCTTTCGTTGCGCAGGCGATGTCCGGCAACATCCGGCAAAACACCCGCGCCCAGCGACGAGGTAACTGGATTTAACCTGCTGCACATCTGACATGAGCCGGTGGCTCCAGGAGGTATCCATGATTACGCGCGGTTTGCTCGATCAATTGCTCAAGTCCGGCCAGGATCTGCTGCAGAACAAGGCGGGCAGTCAGTCCTCGGCCAAGGGCCAGTTGGGCAGCCTGCTCTCCGGTGCCGGCGGCGGCGCTTTGGCGGCGGGGGCCATGGGCCTGCTGATGGGCAATAAAAAGGTGCGCAAGCTGGGCGGCAAGGCCCTGACTTACGGCGGTCTGGCCGCCCTCGGCGTACTGGCCTACAAGGCCTATGGCAACTGGCAGGCCAGTCAGGGTACGGCGCCGCAACGCGAGCCGCAGACGATTGATCGCCTGCCCGCACCCGAGGTCGAGGCCCACAGTCAGGCGATTCTTCAGGCTCTGGTCGCTGCGGCCAAGGCTGACGGTCATGTCGATGAGCGCGAGCGGGAACTGATTGAAGGGCAGTTTGCTCAGTTGAGTGACGACTCTGCTTTGCGCGGCTGGCTGCACACGCAACTGAATAAACCGCTGGACCCGGTAGAGGTCGCTCGTGCCGCGCGCACCCCGGAAATGGCCGCAGAAATGTACCTGGCCAGTGTGATGATGGTGGACGAAGAGCACTTCATGGAACGCGCTTACCTTGATGAACTGGCGCGCCAGTTGAAACTCGAACCGTCCTTCAAAAGTGAACTGGAGGCGCAGGTCAGGCAGGCAGCATGATGGGGTGGCCCTTCGCTGCAATAGCCAGGGGCCGTATCTTTTTGGCGTGCGCTCTCTGACAGTTACGCATTGCGCACCCTCTTTGTATCGAACAGTGTCATTGCATTGACATCAGTGAACGCTTTTGAACCACCGGCTGGGCTATACTTCGCCGGCCTGGACCGTTCGTCGGTCCGCTTCTCGAACACCGCTTGATGCCGTGTTGACTTCCTGAGGTCTGACTGTGAAGAACTGGACTCTGCGCCAACGGATCCTGGCGAGTTTCGCCGTGATTATCGCCATCATGTCGTTGATGGTTGTCGTGTCTTACTCGCGCTTGTTATCGATTGAGTCCAATGCAGAGGAGGTCAGCGCCGACGCACTGCCTGGGGTTTACTACAGCACTATGGTGCGCAGCGGTTGGGGCGAAAGCTATATCCGTACCCTGGAACTGATGAGTGAAGGCAAAGGCCGCGAGCTGACGCGCACCGAGCAGGATCTTTATCAGGATATCGAAGTGCGACTGCAGGCCCAGATCGATGGTTACAAGAAAACCATCTTCGATGACACGGACCGTACCAACTTCGCCCAGTTCGAGAAGCAGCGCGAGGTCTACAGCAAGTTGCTCAAAGACACGCTCACGGCTTATCAACGCAACGATTACACCCTGGCCCGTTCGATTTTCTATGATCAGGCCAATCCGGCATGGGTGGCTGGTCGCAAGCAGCTCAATGACCTGATTACCGCCAATAAGCAGGTCGCCGATACGGCTACTACCCACATCGCCGCATCGGTGCAATCCGCCAAGTTGAGCATGGGGCTTTCGCTATTCATCGCGATTATCGCGGCTGGCGGCTGTGGTCTGCTGCTGATGCGCTCGATTCTGGCACCGATGAACCGAATCGTCAGCATTCTCGAAGTCATGCGTACCGGTGACTTGAGCAAGCGCCTGGCCCTTGACCGTCGCGACGAGTTCAATACGGTGGAAACCGGCTTCAACGACATGATGACCGAACTGACTGCGCTGGTTTCCCAGGCTCAGCGTTCATCGGTGCAGGTGACCACTTCGGTCACCGAGATCGCCGCCACCTCCAAACAGCAGCAGGCCACCGCCACCGAGACCGCCGCCACCACTACGGAAATTGGCGCGACCTCCCGTGAAATTGCAGCGACTTCCCGCGATCTGGTACGCACCATGATCGAGGTGACATCGGCTGCGGACCAGGCATCGGTACTTGCGGGCTCCGGCCAGCAAGGGTTGGCGCGCATGGAGGAAACCATGCATCAGGTCATGGGGGCTGCTGACCTTGTCAATAACAAGCTGGCGATCCTCAATGAGAAGGCCAGCAACATCAATCAGGTGGTGGTGACCATCGTCAAGGTTGCCGACCAGACCAACCTGTTGTCGCTCAACGCCGCCATCGAGGCGGAAAAGGCTGGCGAGTACGGCCGCGGCTTCTCGGTGGTTGCCACCGAAGTGCGTCGTCTGGCTGACCAGACCGCTGTGGCCACCTATGACATCGAACAGATGGTTCGGGAGATCCAGTCGGCGGTGTCGGCCGGGGTCATGGGTATGGACAAGTTCTCCGAAGAAGTGCGCCGGGGCATGTATGAAGTGACCCAGGTCGGCGAGCAACTGACCCAGATCATTCATCAGGTCCAGGCCCTGGCACCGCGAGTGCTGATGGTCAACGAAGGCATGCAGGCCCAGGCCACCGGGGCCGAACAGATCAATCAGGCGCTGGTGCAACTGGGCGATGCCAGCAGTCAGACCGTGGAGTCATTACGCCAGGCCAGTTTTGCCATCGACGAGCTGAGCCAGGTCGCTGTCGGCCTGCGCAGCGGCGTCTCGCGATTCAAGGTTTGAGGCCTGTCGATGAGCGATCGTACGGCTGAGCGCAATACCGCCCGGACAGCGTCGAACACCTTGTTCCTGCTGTTCCGCATCGGTGATGAGCACTATGCCCTGGAAGCGGTGGAGATCGCTGAAGTGCTGCCGCGCCTGCCGCTACGGGCCATCGCCCAGGCGCCGCACTGGGTAGCCGGCGTCCTGGCCCATCGTGGCCAGGTGGTGCCGGTGATTGATGTCAGTGCATTGACTTTCGGACGTTCTGCCAGCACCCGTACCAGCACGCGTCTGGTGATGGTCCACTATCGGGCCGATGCCGGGCGTCCAGAACAACTGCTGGGGCTGATCCTGGAGCAGGCGACCGACACCCTGCGCTGTCCGCGCAGCGAGTTCAAGGCCTATGGCCTGGACAATCGCCAGGCGCCATACCTGGGACCGGTGCGGGAAAGCGAGACGGGATTACTGCAATGGATCCGTGTACAGGAACTGCTCAGCGATCCGGTGCGTGAACTCCTCTATCCGCAGCAACCCTGGGACCTTGCCTCGCTTGAGGAAGCCCCATGAGTGATGACGCGCGCTTTTTCAGTTTTCTAAAAGAGCGTATCGGCCTGGATGTGACTTCCGTGGGCGAGTCGATTATCGAGCGTGCTCTGCGTCAGCGCTTTGCCGCTTGCGGCGGCATCGACAGCGATGCCTACTGGCTGTTACTGCAAGGTTCGGGCTCCGAGCAACAGGCGTTGATCGAAGCGGTGATCGTGCCCGAGACCTGGTTTTTTCGTTACACCGAGTCTTTTGTCGCCTTGGGCAAACTGGCCTTCGAACGACTTCATACGCTGAATGGCGTACGTCCGCTGCGCATTCTCAGCGTGCCGTGTTCGACGGGCGAAGAGCCTTACTCCATTGCCATGGCCCTGTTCGATGCAGGGTTTACCGCCCAGCAATTCAAGATCAACGCTATCGATATCAGCCCGTTGTCGATCCAGCGTGCCAAGCGTGGCGTCTACGGCAAGAACTCCTTTCGCGGCGAGCGCATCGATTTTCGCGAGCGCTATTTCACCCCGATCAGTGAGGGCTACCAGATCGAACAGCGGGTCAGGGATCAGGTCGATTTCCAGCCCGGCAACATCCTCGATCCGATGTTACCCGCCAAACGGCTGGATTATGACTTTGTGTTCTGCCGCAACCTGCTGATCTATTTCGACCAGGCCACGCAAAGACACGTGTTCGAAGCCCTCAAGCGCCTGACCCATATCGACGGCGTGCTGTTTATCGGCCCGGCTGAAGGTTCGCTGCTCAGTCGCATGGGTATGCGCTCCACGGGTATTCCCCAGTCGTTTGCCTTCCGCCATGCCGGTGCAGACGCTGAAATCGCTGAGCCAGCATTGCCGTCGGTGCTGTCGCCTATTGCCCGGACCAGCCCGCGCAAGATCGTTGACCTGCCGCTGCCAACTCCGACCGCTTCGTCGCGGCCCTTTGGCGCCAGCACCGCGTCGTTCGCCGGTCGCAGCGTACGGCCAGCCCCGGTTCCGGCAACCTCTGGTGGCGATGATGTGGCGACCCTGCTCGCGACCATCGCCAGCCTGGCGAATCAGGGTAAAAGCGGCGAGGCCCGGGCGGCATGTGAGCGTTATCTGCAACGGCATGAGCCGGTGGCCCAGGTGTTCTACTGGCTGGGGCTGCTCAGCGAAGTGGATGGCAGCACCAGCGAGGCTCAGAGTTTTTATCGCAAGGCATTGTACCTTCAGCCGCAGCACCCCGAAGCCCTGGCGCAACTGGCTGCCTTGCTGGCCGCCCAGGGTGACGTTGTCGGAGCCCGGCGTCTGCAGGATCGCGCGGCACGCAACAATAACAAAGAAGGAAGCCGTCGGTGACTGACTCTCATAGCCATCCAAGCCTGCTTGGCGAGGGCGCCCAGCCTATCGATGACTGCTGGAACCGTATCGGTATTCACGGCGACCGCTCCTGCCCGTTGCTGGCAGAGCATATTCATTGCCGCAACTGTTCAGTCTATTCGTCGGCGGCCACACGCCTGCTGGACCGCTATTCGCTGACTCAGGAAACCCGCGACGAGCGCTCTGCCCAATACGTACAGGGCGAGATCAAGACCCGTTCGATCGCAGTATTCCGCCTCGGCGAAGAATGGCTTGGACTGCCGACCCGTTGCCTGTCTGAGATCGCGCCGACCCAGACCGTGCATTCGTTGCCGCACCAGCGCTCCCGGGCTCTGATGGGAGTGGCCAACGTCCGTGGAGTGCTGGTGCCGTGCCTGTCGATGGTCGAATTGCTCGGCCTGGATCCGGCTGTAGTCGCCGATCCGACCGGACGTATCACCCCGCGCATGTTGATCGTCGCGGCCGTGGGCGGCCCGGTTGTGGTGCCGGTGGATGAAGTCGACGGCATTCATGCCATGGACGAGCGCGAGCTGGAGTCTGCCTCCGCTTCCGGGAACCAGGCCAATGCCCGCTTTACCCTCGGCGTGTTGCAATGGAAATCCCGTAGCCTGCGCCTGCTCGATCATGAACAACTGCTGTCCGCAATCACTCGGAGCCTGACATGACCCCCGATCAAATGCGCGACGCTTCACTGTTCGAGCTGTTCACCCTGGAGGCCGAGGCGCAGACCCATGTGTTGAGCCTCGGTCTGCTGGCTCTGGAGCGCGATCCGACCCAGGCCGACCAGCTTGAAGCCTGTATGCGTGCCGCTCATTCGCTCAAGGGCGCGGCGCGTATCGTCGGTGTGGACTTCGGCGTCAGCGTTTCCCATGTCATGGAAGACTGTCTGGTCAGTGCCCAGGAAGGTCGCATCTACCTGCAACCGGAGCATATCGACGCCTTGCTGTTCGGCACCGATCTGCTGATGCGCATCGCCACGCCGGGAGACAGCAGCCTGGGGCAGGCCGATATTGACGCCTTCGTTGAACGGATGAACACCTTGTCCAGCCAGGGCAAAGGCAGCCGCGCCGGGGTCAGCGTGCCGGTGTCGCCGCCCATGGGCGCGGATGAAATGCTCCTGGCCAACGCGTTGTTGCTGGGCAGTGCCATGCCAGCTGGAATCAACCCATTGCTGGCTGACGATATTTCCAGCCTGACCCTGGCCCAGTCAGCCGCAGCGGCTGAGGTCGAGGCTGATGTGCCTGCAGAACCCGAGCCGGTTGCCAATGCGCCGGCCGCGTCCGCCGACGGTGATGCCCAGCGTAGCCGCCGGGTAACCGACACCGGCGAGCGAATTCTGCGGGTCAGCGCTGATCGCCTGAACAACCTGCTTGATCTGGCCAGCAAGTCCCTGGTGGAAACCCAGCGGGTCAAGCCGATCCTTAATAATATGCAGCGCCTGAAACGCTTGCAGAATGGCAGCGACCGGGCCCTGGCAACGCTGGAAACCACCCTCGGCGGCGCCAACATGCCCCAGGACGTGCGTCAGGCCCTCGCTGATGCCCGGCGCCTGAACAGCGAAGCTCAGCAGATGCTGATCCAGCAGACTGCCGAGCTGGACGAGTTCGGCTGGCAATCCAACCAGCGCGCCCAGTTGCTCTATGACACCGCACTGGTCTGCCGCATGCGCCCCTTCGCTGACGTGCTCAAAGGCCTGGCGCGCATGGTCCGGGACCTGGGACGCGAGTTGGGCAAGCAGGTTCGCCTGGACATCGAAGGTGAGAAAACCCAGGTCGACCGTGATGTGCTGGAAAAGCTCGAAGCACCGCTGACCCACCTGCTGCGCAATGCCGTCGACCATGGCATTGAGATGCCGGACGTGCGCGCAGCTGCCGGCAAGCCAGCCGAAGGCGTGATCCGTCTCAAAGCCATGCATCAGGCCGGCATGCTGGTGGTGGAGTTGAGCGATGACGGCAACGGCGTTGATCTGGAGCGCCTGCGCAACCGCATTGTCCAGCGTCAGCTGTCACCGGCGGAAACCGCCGCGCAGATGAGCGAGGAAGAATTGCTCAGCTTCCTGTTCCTGCCGGGTTTCAGCATGCGCGACAAAGTCACGGAAATCTCCGGGCGCGGCGTCGGTCTGGATGCCGTGCAGCACATGATTCGCCAGCTGCGCGGTGGCGTGGAGCTGCATCAGGCGGCGGGCCAGGGCAGTCGCTTCCTGCTCGAAGTGCCCTTGACCCTGTCGGTGGTGCGCAGTCTGGTGGTGCAAGTGGGCGGCGAAGCCTATGCCTTTCCCCTGGCGCATATCGAATGCATGCGCGACCTGGCCACCGAAGACATTGTCCAGTTGGAAGGGCGTCAGCATTTCTGGCATGAAGGGCGGCATATCGGCCTGGTTGCCGCCACTCAACTGTTGCAGCGTCCGCACAACCCGGACCCGCAGGAAGTGCTCAAGGTCGTGGTCATTCGCGAGCGCGACAGCGCTTATGGCGTGGCGGTTGAGCGTTTCGTCGGCGAGCGCACCCTGGTGGTGTTGCCCCTGGATCCACGTCTGGGCAAGATTCAGGATATTTCCGCCGGAGCCTTGCTCGATGATGGTTCGGCAGTGTTGATCGTTGATGTCGAGGACATGCTGCGTTCAGTGGAGAAATTGCTCAACACCGGCCGCCTGGAGCGTATCGACCGGCGCAGTCACCAGGCCGACAGCGTGCCCCGCAAGCGCGTACTGGTGGTCGACGACTCGTTGACGGTGCGCGAGCTGGAGCGCAAGTTGCTGCTCAGTCGTGGTTATGAAGTCGCGGTGGCCGTAGATGGTATGGATGGCTGGAACGCCTTGCGCAATGAGGATTTCGATCTGTTGATTACCGATATCGACATGCCGCGCATGGACGGTATCGAGCTGGTCACCCTGTTGCGTCGCGACAGTCGCCTGCAATCGTTGCCGGTGATGGTGGTGTCTTACAAGGATCGCGAAGAGGACCGGCGCCGTGGGCTGGATGCCGGTGCAGACTATTATCTGGCCAAGGCCAGTTTTCACGATGACGCCTTGCTCGATGTGGTTGCCGAGCTGATAGGAGACGCACAAGGATGAAGATTGCCATCGTCAACGATATGCCCATGGCAATTGAGGCCTTGCGCCGGGCCATCGCTTTCGAACCGCAGCATGAAGTGATCTGGGTCGCCTGCAACGGTGCCGACGCGGTCGCCCGTTGTGCCGAGCAGACCCCTGACCTGATCCTGATGGACCTGATCATGCCGGTCATGGACGGCGTCGAGGCAACTCGTCGGATCATGGCAGCAACACCCTGCGCGATCGTTGTAGTTACCGTTGATCGACAGCAGAATGCCCACCGGGTGTTCGAAGCCATGGGGCATGGCGCGCTGGATGTGGTCGACACACCTGCCATTGGCGGCGCTAACCCCAAGGAGGCCGCTGCGCCACTGCTGCGCAAGATTCTCAATATCGGCTGGCTGATCGGCAAGCGCCATGTCCGCGAGCCAATGGTTGCCGTGCCGATACGCGCGGCGGTCAAGCGCCGGGGGCTGGTGGCTATCGGCTCTTCGGCTGGCGGCCCGGCGGCACTGGAATTGCTTCTCAAGTCGCTACCCGCCAGTTTTCCGGCAGCTATCGTGTTGGTACAACATGTGGACCAGGTGTTTGCCGCCGGCATGGCTGAGTGGCTGAGCAGTGCTTCGGGCCTGCCGGTGCGCCTGGCCCGTGAGGGTGAGCCGCCGCAGCCGGGAACAGTGTTGCTGGCGGGAACCAATCACCATATTCGGCTATTGCAGAACGGCAATCTGGCCTACACCGCAGAACCGGTAAATGAAATCTATCGGCCCTCTATCGATGTGTTTTTCGAGAGCGTCGCCCGTTACTGGAGTGGTGATGCAGTGGGTGTTCTGTTGACCGGAATGGGTCGAGACGGTGCCGAAGGCCTGAAGCTGATGCGTCGACAGGGTTTTCTGACCATCGCTCAGGATCAACACAGCAGTGCGGTCTATGGCATGCCCAAGGCCGCTGCCGCCATCGACGCGGCGGTCGAAATTCGCCCGCTTTCCACAATCGCACCTCGTTTGACCGAGGTATTTGCGCAATGATTTTCCAGGTGAATTCACTGCCAGCCAGTGACCAGGAGCACCCCCATGCATGACTTGCAAATGGCCGACCTGAAGGCCTCGGATGAAAATGCCGCCATGGTATTGCTGGTCGATGATCAGGCCATGATCGGAGAAGCCGTGCGTCGCGGGTTGGCCAACGAAGATAATATCGACTTTCACTTCTGCGCCGACCCGCATCAAGCCATTGCCCAGGCCATCGAGATCAAGCCCACGGTGATTCTTCAGGATCTGGTGATGCCCGGTCTGGACGGCCTGACCCTGGTGCGCGAATACCGTAACAACCCGATGACCCGGGATATCCCCATCATCGTCCTGTCAACCAAGGAAGATCCGCTGATCAAGAGCGCTGCCTTTGCTGCCGGGGCCAACGATTATCTGGTCAAGCTGCCGGACAACATCGAACTGGTCGCGCGTATCCGCTATCACTCGCGCTCCTACATGACCCTGCTGCAACGTGACGAAGCCTATCGGGCGCTGCGGGTCAGCCAGCAACAGTTGCTCGACACCAACCTGGTATTGCAACGTCTGATGAATTCCGATGGTCTGACCGGCCTGTCCAACCGTCGCCACTTCGACGAATACCTGGAGCTGGAATGGCGCCGTGCAACGCGCGAGCAGAGTGAAATGTCGCTGCTGATGATCGATGTGGACTTCTTCAAGGCCTATAACGACAGCTTCGGCCATCTGGAAGGCGACGAAGCCCTGCGTCAGGTGGCGAAGGCCATCCGCGGCAGCTGTGCCCGTCCGTCGGATCTACCGGCGCGTTATGGTGGCGAAGAATTTGCCCTGGTGCTGCCCAGCACCACCCCGGGCGGCGCTCGCCTGCTGGCGGAAAAGCTGCGCCAGACCGTGGCCGCCATGAATATCCCGCATATCGCTCCGGCACCGGGTTCGCACCTGACCGTGAGCATTGGCGTGGCAACCTTGACGCCGGGTGTGGGCAGCAACAGCCGCCAACTGATCCAGGAGGCCGACAAGGGCCTGTATCAGGCCAAGCACAACGGGCGTAACCGGGTGGCGGTGGGCTAAAGGACGGGGCCAGCTTCTGTCCCGACGGGCTGCCATGGATCAGCACGGTAGGGTATACTCGTCGGCTTTGTAATTTTCGCCTGCGAGTGCTGCCCACCATGGAAATCAACCCGATCCTAAACAGCATCAAGGACCTGTCCGAGCGCTCCGAAACCATTCGGGGGTATCTTTGACTACGATCACAAACATGATCGTCTGACCGAAGTAAACCGCGAGCTCGAAGATCCAAGCGTCTGGAACAACCCCGAGTACGCACAGAACCTGGGCCGCGAGCGCGCCTTGCTGGCGCAGATCGTCGAGACCCTGGACGAAATGTCCACCGGGCTGGTCGATGCCAAGGACCTGCTGCTGATGTCCGCCGAAGAGGAAGACCAGGCTGCCGTCGATGACGTCGCGGCTGAAGTCGAGCGTCTGCGCGAGGCGTTGGAAAAGCTGGAGTTCCGCCGCATGTTCAGCGGCGATATGGACCCGAGCAACGCTTACCTGGACATCCAGGCCGGTTCCGGCGGCACGGAAGCCCAGGACTGGGCCAACATTCTGCTGCGCATGTACCTGCGCTGGGCCGACAAGCGTGGCTTCGACGCAACCATCATGGAGCTGTCCGCCGGTGAAGTCGCCGGGATCAAGGGCGCTACCGTGCATATCAAGGGCGAATACGCCTTCGGCTGGCTGCGCACCGAAATCGGCGTGCACCGTCTGGTGCGCAAGAGCCCGTTCGACTCCGGCAACCGTCGTCACACCTCGTTCTCGGCCGTGTTCGTTTCTCCGGAAATCGACGACAACATCGAAATCGACATCAACCCTGCGGACCTGCGTATCGATACCTATCGTTCGTCCGGTGCCGGTGGTCAGCACGTAAACACCACCGACTCGGCGGTACGTATTACCCACGTGCCGACCAACACCGTGGTCAGCTGCCAGAACGAACGTTCCCAGCACGCCAACAAAGACACCGCCATGAAGATGCTGCGGGCGCGCTTGTACGAGCAGGAAGTGCAGAAACGCAACGCTGCCTCCCAGGCTCTGGAAGACACCAAGTCCGATATCGGCTGGGGTCACCAGATCCGTTCGTATGTACTGGATGCTTCGCGGATCAAGGACCTTCGGACCAACATCGAACGCAGCGACTGCGACAAGGTGCTGGACGGCGATATCGACGAATACCTGATCGCGAGCCTCAAACAAGGGCTGTAACCCGTCAGCCCCGTTCTTCAAGACCCCCGTGCACACGCGGGGGCAACGAACCTGTGATGGAAAATCTAAAGACATGAGCGACCAACAACTCGACCCGCAAGCCCTGCAACAGGAAGAAAACACCCTGATCGCCCTGCGCAAGGAAAAGCTTGCTGCCGAGCGCACCAAGGGTCAGGCCTTCCCCAACGACTTCCGCCGCGACAGCTACTGCAATGACCTGCAGAAACAGTACGTGGACAAGACCAAGGAAGAACTGGCTGAGGCAGCGATCCCGGTCAAGGTTGCAGGTCGCATCATGCTCAACCGTGGCTCGTTCATGGTGATTCAGGACATGACGGGGCGTATCCAGGTCTACGTCAACCGCAAGACCCTGTCCGAAGAAACCCTGGCCGCCGTCAAGACCTGGGACCTGGGCGATATCATTGCTGCCGAAGGCACCCTGGCCCGTTCCGGCAAGGGCGACCTGTACGTCGAGATGACCAGCGTGCGCCTGCTGACCAAGTCGCTGCGCCCGTTGCCCGACAAGCATCATGGTCTGACCGACACTGAACAACGCTATCGTCAGCGCTACGTTGACCTGATCGTCAACGAAGAAGTGCGCGAGACCTTCCGGGTGCGTTCGCAAGTCATCGCCCATATCCGCAGCTTCCTGATGAAGCGTGACTTCCTGGAAGTGGAAACGCCGATGCTGCAGACCATTCCTGGCGGCGCTGCGGCCAAGCCGTTCGAGACCCACCACAATGCCCTGGACATGGAAATGTTCCTGCGCATCGCGCCTGAGCTGTACCTCAAGCGTCTGGTTGTCGGCGGTTTCGAGAAGGTCTTCGAAATCAACCGCAACTTCCGTAACGAAGGCGTTTCGACCCGGCACAACCCGGAGTTCACCATGCTTGAGTTCTATCAGGCGTATGCGGACTACGAAGACAACATGGATCTGACCGAGGAATTGTTCCGCGAGCTGGCCCAGCTGGTTCTGGGGACAACCGACGTGCCGTACGGCGACAAGGTGTTCCACTTCGGCGAACCCTTCGTGCGTCTGTCGGTGTTTGACTCGATCCTCAAGTACAACCCCGAGTTGACTGCTGATGACCTGAACGACATCGACAAGGCCCGTGCGATCGCCAAGAAAGCCGGCGCCAAGGTCCTTGGCTTTGAAGGTCTGGGCAAGCTGCAGGTGATGATTTTCGAAGAGCTGGTCGAGCACAAGCTGGAGCAGCCGCACTTCATTACCCAGTACCCGTTCGAAGTCTCGCCGCTGGCCCGTCGCAACGATGAAAACCCGAACGTCACCGACCGTTTCGAATTGTTCATCGGTGGCCGTGAAATCGCCAACGCCTACTCCGAGCTGAATGACGCGGAAGACCAGGCCGAGCGCTTCATGGCCCAGGTGGCCGACAAGGACGCCGGTGACGACGAAGCCATGCACTACGACGCCGACTTCGTCCGCGCCCTGGAATACGGCATGCCGCCAACGGCGGGTGAAGGTATCGGTATCGACCGCCTGGTCATGTTGCTGACCAACTCGCCGTCGATTCGCGACGTCATCCTGTTCCCGCACATGCGGCCACAGGCGTAAGACAAGAAAGCCGCCCGCGCAGGGCGGCTTTTTTTTGCCTGCAGGAATGAATCGTATGACGCCGCATCATCTGGAGGAGCTGCCGAAGGCTGCGAGTGGGTTTTGCCTGATACAACGCATTTGCAGCCTTGCAGCTCCTACAGAGGCTTCATTCCAATTCAGATAGCTGTGTTTGATTTACAAGAAAAAAAGGAACCCCCGTCGTGACCCCCACGATCGCTCAGAATGGCGCAGCCGGTATCGCCACCGCAGTCGCCAACAGCGTCCGTTACCAGGGCCGCAAGGCCAGTCGGCAAGGCAGCGAACAGCGTCGCCAGGACATTCTCGACGCCACCATGCGCATCGTCATCCGCGATGGCGTGCGTGCCGTACGCCATCGCGCCGTGGCCGCCGAGGCCAATGTGCCGCTGTCCGCGACCACCTATTACTTCAAGGACATCGATGCGTTGCTCACCGATGCCTTTTCCCGCTACGTCGAGCGCAGCGCAGCCTATATGGCCCGGTTGTGGAGCAATACCGAAGTCATCCTGCGCCAAATGGTCGCCCGCAGTGACGGTACTGCCGCAGCCCGTGCGTTGCTGGCTGACCAGATTGCCGTGATGGCCCATGATTACATTCGCCACCAGTCGTTGATCCGCCGCGATCAGTTGATCGCCGAACATGCCTTCCATCACGAAGCCCTGATCAACCCCAATCTGGCCGAACTGGTGACGGCCCATCAACAGATCCTGTTGCAGGGCACCTGCCAGTTTTTACAGGTGATCGGCTCTACTCAGCCGCTTCAGGACGCGCAAGTGTTGACGGCGATTATCCGGCGGATGGAGTATCAAGGCCTGTTGCATGGCCCGCAGCCGGAAGCGGATGCCGAAATACTCGCTATTCTCACTCGCCAGATGCGTCTGGTTCTGGGGACTGCCGCCTAGGAGATCGCGCTGTGTCGCTGACACTGCACCATCACACAGCACACACTGTGGGACCGGCTTTAGCCGGGAATGCGCCTTCCCGGCTAAAGCCGGTCCCACTGATGCCATTGATTGATATGGCGATGGGGTGTCTCAAGCATATATGGCGAGTAGCGGTGGTCCTGATACTTGTGACATTAAGCGGCTGCCTCGTCACCTTCACCGGCACTATCCCCGCCCACGACATCGCACCCCCGGCGCTGCTGGGCACCTGGACCAGCAAGAACGCCTGGGGCGAACCCCTGGAGCTGGAGATCAGCCGCGTTGGCGAAGGGCGCTACAGGGCCGTGAGCTATCGCAAGGGCGACCGCAAGAATCGCGACGAATACAGCATGACTGTGGCTGAGCATCACGGGCGCTGGTATCTGTCGACCGAACTGCCGGACAAATACGGCGGGCATTTCGTCATGGGTGGCTTCGAGCTGATCGGGGATGACCAGATGGTGGTCTATAGCCTCGACCCGCAGCGCTTCAAACAATGGGTCGAACAGAAGGCCCTCAGCGGCCAGAAGCTGGAAACCGACAAGGGTGAGGTATTGTTGATCGACAGCCCCCTGGAGCAGGTTTTCGGCTATCTCGACGACCCGGCCAATTCCGATGTTTTCCTCGATGCCGCGCATTACCAGCGCGTGCCCAAGTAGGGCAATACAGCTGACCAACCAAGGAGTAGCGGGTGGACGATTACCAACAGACTATTCGAGCATTGTCAGACCGCATCGTGCAGGCCCAGACGCCGATCCGTGTACTGGATGCGGTGAAGTGGGATGACAGCATTCGCAAGGACTTCCTCGCCGCCAAGGGCAAGGCCATGCCCAAGGTCGACCGGGCCTACTACGAGGGCCGCCCGCTGGCGTTCGATTCCAGTGCGGTGAAACTGGAGTTTCAGAACATCGAGCGTGACATCACCCGGCGCCTGGGCCAGTTCAGCCCGGTAGGGCAGATCATGCGGCGCATGTGCAAGGAATACCGCATGGTCATCCGCATGCTTGAAGCCCGGGGCACCGCGGATTTCGGCCTGATCTCCCAGGAACTCTACGGGGCTGCGTCCGATGCTTTCCATGCAGGGGATCCGACCCTGGCCGACCTGGGCATGATGCTCTCCGATTATCTGAACAATATTGCCGGGCGCGGCGATCTCAAGGACGAAGCCAAGACCCTCACCGCCAAGGATGCCGTGGCCATGCTGCAAAGCCGCCTGAACAAGGTGTTCGGCGAGGCCGAGGAAACCATCCGGGTGTTCGAGTCCGACGGTATCGTCGCTGATGCTGCGGCGGGCGCGGATTACATCAAGATCCGTTCCGATGCCATGTTCAACGAACGCGACGTCCGCGCACTGGAGGTACATGAAGGCTTGGTCCACGTGGGCACCACGCTCAATGGTCAGAACCAGCCAATCTGTACCTTCCTCGCCAAGGGGCCGCCTTCGTCCACTGTGACTCAGGAAGGGTTGGCGATTCTCATGGAAGTCATCGGCTTCGCCTCCTATCCCAGTCGCCTGCGCAAACTGACCAACCGCACCCGCGCCATTCACATGGCCGAGGAGGGCGCGGATTTCCTGCAGGTCTTCGAGTTCTATCGTGAACAGGGCTTTGGCATGCCGGAAAGCTATGGCAATGCCAGCCGGGTCTTCCGTGGATCGGTGCCGGACGGGATGCCATTTACCAAAGACTTGTCCTACCTCAAGGGTTTCATCATGGTTTACAACTATATTCAGCTCGCCGTGCGCAAGGGCAAGCTGGAACAGGTGCCGCTGCTGTTCTGCGGCAAGACCACCCTGGAGGACATGCGGACCCTGCGCCAACTGGTCGATGAAGGCCTGGTAGTGCCGCCCAAATACCTCCCTGACCAGTTCCGCGACATGAATGCCCTGTCGGCCTGGATGTGTTTCTCCAACTTCCTCAATCACCTGAGCCTGGATCGGATCGAGGCGGATTATTCCAATATCCTGTGATGGCCTGTTGGGTTTTTTCTGTGGGACCGACCTCAGCCGGGAATACCTCTTTCCGGTCAAAGCCGGTCCCACAGGTAATCGTTATCGAGGGGCCTGCCGTTGAAGCCATTCATCCTGCTGATACTGCTGGCCCTGAGTGGTTGCAGTTCGATGCTGTTCTACCCGGAACCGGGCTTGCCGTTCACGCCGCAAAAGGCTCACCTGCAATACCGCGATATCACCCTGACTGCCGCTGACGGCACCCATCTGCATGCCTGGTGGCTACCCGCCAAGGAGGGTGTGGCGGTCAAGGGCACGGTGCTGCACCTGCATGGCAATGGCGGCAACCTGGCCTGGCACCTGGGTGGCAGTTGGTGGTTGCCGGAGCAGGGCTATCAGGTCTTGCTGCTGGACTATCGCGGCTACGGTTTGTCCGAGGGCGAGCCAGGCCTGCCAGCGATCTATCAGGATATCGATGCCGCGTTCAACTGGCTCGACAGTGCCCCCGAAACCCAGGGCAAACCGCTGGTGGTGCTGGGGCAGAGCATCGGCGGCGCGCTGGCGGTGCATTACCTGGCCGAGCATCCTCGTCAGCGTCAGCGCCTCAAAGCGTTGGTGCTGGATGGCACGCCAGCCAGCTACCGCGACGTAGCGCGTTACACACTGGGTACATCCTGGCTGACCTGGACCCTGCAGACGCCGCTGTCCTGGCTGATTCCTGACGCTGACAGCGCAATCAATGGCATGGCGCAGTTGCAAGGGACGCCCCTGTTGCTGTTCCAGAGCATGGACGACACCCTGGTACCGATGGACAACGGCATCACCCTGTACAAGGCGGCGCCGCTGCCACGGGTGCTGCAACTGACGCGTGGCGGCCATGTGCAGACGTTTGCCGACCCCACCTGGCGCCAGGTCATGCTGCGGTATCTCGATGACCCGCAGCACTTCAACGGTCTGCGCCGCCTGGGCGAGATACCCAACTACCCCGAATCGAATTCGCAAACGAGCAAGCCTGAGACCCCTAATGACTGAAGAACGTAACGCCATCCCGATGGTTATCACCGGCATCTGCACCATCATCGGCACCGTGGGTGCCCTGTGGTACTACGGTTACCTGCACTTCGCCAAGCCGGAGGATGCCCTGCTGCTCAACCAGTTCACCATGCTCATGGCCGCGCCGGGGGAGGAATACAAGATCGCCATTGAACCTGCCGTGGAAGTGGCACAGTGTATTGACGGCGTGCTGGTGCTGTTCAATACAGAGAAGAAAGGCTTGTCGGGGGTGCTGATCAACGAGAAGAAGCAGGCGGTTCGTTGCGCGGGAGAGGAGACGCCGAAGAAGGTGTTGCCTTAGAGCGCGGGAATCAACGGCAGGATGGAATTCTGTGGAAGCGAATTCCTGTAGGAGATCCTGCTCCGTCTTCAACGCCATGCTGCCGCGCAGCAAACACTTGGCAGGGCGCAAGAGCGAATACTGTGGGAGCGAATTCATTCGCGAAGGGGCCATTACATCCGATAAACATCTATCGCCTGAAAGTCCGTCTTCGCGAATGAATTCGCTCCCACGTAATTACTCTCATTCAAGGCGCCCCCATACAGGGATGGGGGGCGTTTTGTCAGTGCATCGAAGAGCGTGGCGCCACTGGCTGGTTATCGTTGGAAATAGTCACTTCCACCCGACGATTCTGTGCGCGCCCCGAGTTGCTGGTGTTGTCGGCAACCGGGTATTCCTTGCCATAACCCTGGGCCACGATACGGGCCGGGTCGACACCCATGCGTATCAGCGCCATGCGCACGGAGTCGGCGCGACGCTCGGACAGTGACTGGTTATAGCTGGCGGAACCGGTGCTGTCGGTGTAGCCCTCGACAATCACCTTGCGGTCCGGGTTCTGCTGAAGGAACTGGGCCAGCGAGTTGACGTTGGTCAGGCCGTTGGGCTTGAGTTCGGCGCGATTGTAGTCGAACAGCACGTCGCCGAAGGTCACCAGGGTGCCGCGTTCGGTCTGTTTGGCGTTAAGGCTGTTTTTCAGCGCGGCGATCTGCGCGTCGCGGGCATCCAGGCGCGCCTGGGCGCGCTGGGCAGCGGCGTTTTTCAGCTCTTCTTCAGCGGAGCGCAGGGTAATGGTCTGCTTGGCCAGTTCTACCCGTTGATTGGTCAGGTAGGCCATTTGATTGACCTTGGCTTCATTCTCATGATTGCGGTAGGCCATATCGGTCTTGTCCAGCCAGTCGCTGGCGTCTTTGGTTTCCAGAGCGGCCACTTTGGTCGCCTGAGGATTGCTTTGCAGCGCGGTGAAGTTGGCGCGGGCCTGTTCCAGATTCTGGTTGGGCGGCGTCGCACAGGCAGCCAGACCAACACTCAGGGCCAGCAGGGCAGGGATCATCAATTGCTTACGCATAATATTCGTCCTTCAAATCGATAGTGAATGCATGAAAGCGTCGCGGAACACGGCGGCTTATTGCGCCGGTTGCACCTGGCGCATGCTTTCTTCACGCAGTTCATTGACTCCCTGGCGCGCGTCATCCAGCGCTTTCTGCGCCTTGGCCGCCTGGGACTTGCGCTCGGCTACCCGGGCATCCCATTCGGCTTGTTCGGACAGGCGACGGGCCTCGTCATATTTCTGATCGTGCATGGCCACTTCGGCCTGCTTGAATTTGTCCTGGGCGGATTTCATTTCCACGGCGGCGTATTCAGGGCCACCGGCGCTCACGGCGCTGTTCACGGCGGACTGAGTCACGGCGTACTGTTCGGTCGGTGGGTTGCCTGCGCAACCGGCGAGAACGAAGCTGGCGCCCACCGCCAACGCGGCCAACTTGAGCCCGCGAAGGCGTGAGTACGTGGATTTGGCTGTGCTGGTAGTCATGGTGGTCAACTCCATTGTGTTGCTCCAGAAATCTCGATTTTCCATGACCGGGGTAAAAAGGTTCCCTGTCATGGTTATTGGCTGGGACCTGCCGGGTTTTTGAATAGTTCAGAGTTATTTCCCACTAAACAGTCAGCTTTTATTCCCTTTCATACTTTTGACGTTGATCTTTTGACGCGTTTTTCATCGACCCTGATTGCCTTGATGTACTTGTATCTGCCAGGCGCTGTGGTCATTCTGGAAGGCGATTTGCTGATCTGTTCGTCCATCGACAACAAGGAAAAAGGGACCATGGCCGATATCGATGTGCGTTTACGTGAAGACGTCCACCTGCTCGGCGAACTGCTGGGCAACACCATCCGCGAGCAGCGTGGCGCGGATTTTCTGGAGACCATCGAGCGCATCCGCAAGGGCGCCAAGGCCGGTCGACGTGGCTCGGCGGCCGGCACTGAGCAACTGAGTGCCAGCCTCGACGGTCTGAGCGAGGATGAGTTGCTGCCGGTGGCGCGGGCGTTCAACCAGTTCCTCAACCTGGCCAATATCGCCGAGCAATATCAGTTGATTCGCCGCCGCGAAGAGTCCCAGGAACAACCGTTCGAATCGGTGATCCTGCCGCAGTTGCTGGAGCGCCTTAAAGCCGCCGGCCAGGCGCCGCAAGCCCTGGCCCGGCAACTGGGCAAACTGGAAATCGAACTGGTGCTGACTGCGCATCCCACTGAAGTGGCGCGCCGCACGCTGATCCAGAAATACGACGCCATTGCCGCGCAACTTGCGGCCCTCGACCACCGTGACCTGAGCGGTGCCGAGCGCGAACAGATCACCCAGCGTCTGCAGCGGTTGATCGCCGAGGCCTGGCACACCGAAGAGATTCGCCGCACCCGGCCAACCCCGGTGGATGAAGCCAAGTGGGGCTTTGCAGTGATCGAGCATTCCCTCTGGCAGGCCGTGCCCAATTACCTGCGCAAGGCTGACCTGGCTCTGCATGCCGCAACCGGCCTGCACCTGCCCCTGGAAGCCGCCCCGATCCGTTTCGCCTCGTGGATGGGCGGCGACCGTGATGGCAACCCCAATGTCACCGCCGCTGTGACCCGGGAAGTCTTGCTGCTGGCACGCTGGATGGCAGCCGACCTCTACCTGCGCGATGTTGATCAACTGGCTGCCGAACTGTCCATGCAACAGGCCAGCGACGAATTACGTTCGGCGGTGGGTGACGACAGCGCCGAGCCTTATCGCGCCGTACTCAAGCAACTGCGCGAGCGCCTGCGCGCCACCCGCAACTGGGCGCATAGCTCCCTGAGCAGCACGCAAGTGGCGCCGGAAGCGGTCCTGCACAGCAATCGCGAGCTGCTGGAGCCATTGCAACTGTGCTATCGCTCGCTGCATGAGTGCGGTATGGGCGTGATTGCCGATGGTCCGTTGCTCGACTGTCTGCGTCGGGCCGTCACTTTTGGCCTGTTTCTGGTGCGCCTGGATGTGCGTCAGGATTCGACCCGTCATCGCTCGGCACTGACCGAAATCACCGACTACCTCGGCCTGGGTCGCTACGAAGACTGGGACGAGCAGGCGCGTATCGATTTTCTCCTGCGCGAACTGAATAACCGGCGACCCTTGCTGCCCAGCCATTTCAAACCGGCAGCGGATACGGCCGAAGTACTGGCGACCTGCCGTGAAGTGGCGATGGCCCCCGAGGCGTCCCTTGGTTCCTACGTCATTTCCATGGCCGGGGCCGCCTCGGACGTGCTGGCGGTGCAACTGCTGCTCAAGGAAGCCGGGCTGCTGCGTCCGATGCGTGTGGTGCCACTGTTCGAGACCCTGGCCGACCTGGATAACGCCGGGCCGGTCATCGAGCAGCTACTGGGCCTGCCGGGCTATCGCGCACGCCTGCATGGCCCTCAGGAAGTGATGATCGGTTATTCCGACTCGGCCAAGGATGCCGGTACGACGGCGGCGGCCTGGGCGCAGTACCGGGCCCAGGAAAAACTGGTGGAAATCTGCCGTGCGCAACAGGTCGAACTGCTGCTGTTCCATGGTCGCGGCGGCACCGTTGGACGTGGCGGCGGCCCTGCCCATGCGGCGATCCTGTCGCAGCCGCCGGGTTCGGTGGCGGGGCGTTTCCGCACCACTGAACAGGGCGAGATGATTCGCTTCAAGTTCGGCCTGCCGGACATCGCCGAGCAGAACCTGAACCTGTACCTGGCTGCGGTATTGGAAGCGACCTTGCAACCTCCACCGCTGCCGGAGCCGGCGTGGCGCCAGATGATGGACCAACTGGCCGCCGATGGGGTCAGCGCCTACCGCGCGGTGGTGCGGGAAAACCCCGAATTCGTCGAGTATTTCCGCCAGGCCACGCCCGAACAGGAACTCGGCCGCCTGCCCTTGGGCAGCCGTCCGGCCAAGCGTCGTGAAGGCGGGGTTGAAAGTCTGCGGGCGATTCCGTGGATCTTCGCCTGGACCCAGACTCGCCTGATGCTGCCCGCCTGGCTCGGTTGGGAGTCCGCATTGAGCAAGGCTCTGGAGCGGGGCGAGGGCAAGCTGCTGGGGCAGATGCGTGAGCACTGGCCGTTCTTCCGCACGCGTATCGATATGTTGGAGATGGTGCTGGCCAAGGCCGACAGCGATATTGCGCAGATGTATGACGAACGTCTGGTGGAGCCTGGACTGCGCCATTTGGGCTCGCATTTGCGCGACCTATTGTCGCAGGCGTGCCAGGTTGTGCTGGGCCTGACCGGGCAGACGCAACTGCTGGCCCACAGCCCGGCTACTCTGAATTTCATTGGCCTGCGCAATATTTACCTGGATCCGCTGCACTTGCTTCAGGCCGAACTGCTGGCCCGTTCACGAACTCGCGAAGCGCGTCTGGACAGCCCGTTGGAACAGGCTTTACTGGTGTCTGTTGCGGGGATTGCCGCTGGGTTGCGCAACACCGGCTGAGTCGTTTTTCCGACTATTGTCAGACAAGGTACGCCAAGGCCTTGTCTGGCAAGGGGTGGTGGATCGCCAAAAAAATGGCGGGTCAGGGCGTCGCAGGTTAATCCACTACCATATAGCGGCTATTGTACCTTCGGTTAGTGCGACCTTAGGCGGCTTGTGCCACCTGTGTCTGCTGTGTATCTTGATCAGCCTTTGGCCGTTTGGCCGAGACCTGTTTTTAGCGATTGGCCCCAAGAGGCGAATCCTGCGTTTTTATATAAAAATTGAGGAGCACATCGATGCGCGTAATCCTGTTGGGAGCTCCGGGGGCCGGTAAAGGTACTCAGGCGAAGTTCATCACCGAGAAGTTCGGCATTCCGCAAATCTCCACTGGCGACATGCTGCGCGCAGCGGTCAAGGCTGGCACCGAGCTGGGCCTGAAAGCCAAGAGCGTGATGGACGCCGGCGGCCTGGTATCCGATGACCTGATCATCGGCCTGATCAAGGACCGCCTGAGCCAGCCTGACTGTGCTGGTGGCTGCCTGTTCGACGGCTTCCCGCGCACCATTCCACAGGCTGAAGCCCTGAAAGCCGCTGGCCTGGCCATCGATTTCGTGGTCGAGATCAAGGTTGATGACGAAGAAATCGTCCAGCGTATTTCCGGTCGTCGTGTGCATGAAGGTTCCGGCCGTGTCTACCACACCACGTTCAATCCGCCGAAAGTCGAAGACGTGGACGATGTGACGGGCGAGGCGCTGGTACAGCGCAAGGACGACGTCGAAGAGACTGTTCGTCACCGGTTGTCGGTCTACCACTCCCAGACCAAGCCACTGGTGGATTTCTACGAGAAGCTCGAAGCCCAGGACGGCACACCCAAGTGCAGCCACATTGAAGGCGTCGGTTCGGTTGAGTCGATAACTGCCAAGGTTCTCGAAGCCCTCCAGCCTCGCTGAGAGAAACGCCAGTAGTGAACAACGGCCCGCTTGCGGGCCGTTTTGCGTTTACAATGGCGCACTTTTTTATCGACCATGGATACCCCCGATGACCACCCTGCTGGCCCTGGATACCGCCACTGAAGCCTGTTCGGTTGCCTTACTGCATGACGGCAAGGTGCTGAGCCACTATGAGGTGATTCCACGCCTGCACGCCCAGCGCCTGCTGCCGATGATCAAGACCCTGCTGGCCGAAGCCGGTATTGGCCTGAATGCTCTGGATGCGATTGCCTTTGGCCGCGGTCCGGGTGCCTTTACCGGCGTGCGCATCGCCATTGGTGTGGTTCAGGGCCTGGCCTTTGGTCTGGAGCGCCCGGTATTGCCGGTGTCCAACCTGGCGGTACTGGCCCAGCGCGCTTATCGCGAGCACGGCGTTCGCCAGGTGGCCGCAGCCATCGATGCACGTATGGATGAGGTGTATTGGGGCTGCTATCACGAAGTCAGTGGGGAGATGCACCTGCTGGGCAGCGAAGCCGTCCTGCCGCCAGAGCGCGCCGCATTGCCGGTGGACGCCAGCGGTGAGTGGTTCGGTTCCGGCACCGGCTGGGGCTATGCCGAGCGCATCGCCGTCAAACCCACTGCCATGGACGCCAGCCTGCTGCCCCACGCTGAGGATCTGCTGACCCTGGCGACCTTCGCCTGGCGGCGTGGTGAAGCGATCGTCGCCGATCAGGCTCAGCCGGTTTATCTGCGCGATCAGGTCGCGACGCCTAAAGCGCGGTGATATCAGGCCGATAGCATGGTAATGGCGATGCAATAGCACTTATCGGCCTAACTTCGTCGATAAGCGACCTTTCATCGCCAAACCCGCGATTCAGAGCCCCTGCCTGAACTCTTTTTCAAGATGTGTGGTCTAGTTATCGTTCGGAGAATTGCCAGGGGGCACTCCGTGACGTTAAATTGCCACTATCTAATAAAGTAGAGAACGCCGTTATGCGTATAGACGGACCCTCAGCACGCTCCTACCCGATAAAGCGCAAGCCGCGTAAAGGCTCTGCGACGGTCGAAGGCACCTTCGAAGAAGTAGTAGACAGTGATATCGAGGTTCCTGCGCAACCTGCCAACACTTCTCGCCGGCAAAGTGCCGGCGGCGCCCAGTCAGCGCCTACTCCCAACGTGCCTGCTCGTCAGCAAGACATTATCTTTCCCCGCTCCATGAGCCGCCGCGTCGCAACCGCCCTGGCCAGTTACCTTAATACGGCCAGTTTCGTCGATTGGGATCTGGAAGTGTCGGGGCTCGATCTGCACGTTTGAACAGTCTGCCTTATTACATCGGTTGTCCGTCCTGGGGTGATAACGCCTGGCGCGGCTCGTTGTATCCGCCACACACCCGCAACAATGAAATGCCCGACCTGTATGCTCAGGTCTTCAATGCCGTCGAAGGCAACACCACATTTTATGCCCGTCCCGCCGCCTCCACGGTGCAGCGCTGGGCGCAAGTGTGGCCGGAACATTTTCGTTTCACCGCCAAGTTCCATGGTGATATCAGCCACGGCGGTGATCTGCGCGATCGGCTGCCGGCCGCCGAGGAGTTCATGCAGTTGCTGGCGCCCCTGGGAGCCCGGGTCAGTCCATTCTGGCTGCAACTGTCCGCCAGCTTCACGCCCAATCGCCTGGGAGAACTGGCAGCCTTTATCGATGCACTGGACTGCCCGCTTGCGATAGAAGTGCGCAACATGGCTTTCTTCGACAGGGGCGATGACGAGCGCATGCTCAACCGGCTGTTGCTCGATCGAGGCGTGGAGCGCATTTGCCTGGACTCGCGGCCTCTGTTCAGCTGTGTTTCCAGAGATCCAGCGGTGCTCCACGCACAATCGAAAAAGCCCAAGGTGCCAACGCGTCCTGCCGCCATGACGCAGTTTCCGCAAGTGCGCTTTATCGGCCATCCCTTGCTGGAGGCGAACGACCCGTTTCTCGCCCCCTGGGTCAGCAAAGTCGCCGAGTGGATCGAAGAAGGGCGCACGCCTTACGTGTTCCTGCATACCCCGGACAATATCCAGGCGCCGGAACTGGCACGGCGCTTTCATCAACAGTTGATGACGCGATTGCCTGGCCTGGCACACCTGCCAGAGCTCAAGCCTGAGGTCGAGCAACTGGGTCTACTCTGACAAAACCTGTACATGTGGCTACCCTGTGTAGAACATTTCCCTGGGAGTATGCACATGGATTCGCTGCAACGGCTTCGTGCCCACACATTCAAAGCGCTGCATGAGCGCAAAAGCGCTTTTATCGTTGCCAATCCCTGGGATGCAGGTTCCGCCAAGCTGTTGGCCGCGATGGGGTTTGAAGCGCTGGCGACCAGCAGTGCGGGCCTGGCCTTCAGCCTGGGGCGTACCGATGGTGACGGCGGCCTCAGTCGTGATGAAACCCTGGAAAACATCAGGCAGATCGTGGCCGCCACCGCCTTGCCCATCACCGCCGACCTTGAAAACGGCTTTGCCGATAGCCCCGAGGGCTGTGCCGAGAATCTACGCCAGGCCATTGCCTGCGGCATCGTCGGCGCCTCCATCGAAGATGCCAGCGGTCTGGCCGAGGCGCCAATCTATGAGTTCGAGCACGCCGTGGAGCGGGTCAAGGCCGCCGTGGCGGTCGCCCGCAGCATGCCGTTCCCCTTTATGCTCACCGCCCGTGCGGAAAACCTGCTGCATGGCCGCATGGATTTCGCCGACACCCTGCGGCGCCTGGAAGCCTACGCCGAGGCCGGGGCGGATGTGCTGTATGCGCCGGGCTTGCAGACACGGGATCAGATCGCTGCCGTGGTCAAGGCGGTGTCGCCCAAGCCGGTCAACGTGCTGATGGGCCTGGACGGGGTGGCGTTGTCGGTGCGCGATCTGAGCGAGCTGGGCGTCAAGCGCATCAGCGTCGGCTCATCCCTGGCTCGGGCGGCGTTTGGCGGTCTGCTGAGAGCGGCCGAAGAAATGCGCGACCACGGCACTTTCACCTATGCCGAACAGGCGATGCCATTTGCCAGGTTGAATGGGTTATTTAAAGATTAAGCCGTTGGAGCGAGGCTTGCCCGCGAATCATTCGCTGCGGTGTGTCTGAAAAAGACCGGGTCGTCATCTTCGCGGGCAAGCCTCGCTCCAACGGGTGTAGACCTTAGGCAGCCATCCGCAGATTCTGCAGAATGATCGGACGTGCCCAACCGCTATCGAAGTTGAGCGCGCGCTGTTGTTCGGTCATTTCGTGCTCGCTGAACGGCTCGGCAGGCGGTGGCAGCAGGTCCCATTCGAATTCGGCAATCGGCAGGTGCAGAGGTTTTGGCTGCGGGCCTGGGCCTGGGTTGACGCTGTCGTCGTACGGGTTGAGTACATTCGGGCGGACCCAATTGTTCTCGATATCCAGATGACGCTGCTGGGCAATCATGTCGCTGATGCTGAAAGGCTCGGGAGCCGGTGGCAGCAGGTTCATTTCGAATTCGGCGATCGGCAGAAACAGCGGCTCCGGCGGCTTGCGCTCGGCATCCACGACCGGGCAGGCGCGCTGCTCGACAATCTTGCCCAGCACTTGCGCACCGGCAACCGGCTCGCCGGTGCTGCTGTCGACGCTGACGCTGAAGGTCGGGGCAGCGGGTTCGTTGGCGTTATCGTCGACACCCTGGGCCATCGCCCGGCTGAACGCATCCTGCCACAGCTGCGTAACGCCGCCGAGCACACGGGTATTGGGTACGCTGTAATCGCCAGCGTAGGCCAAGTAACCGATTGAGGATGAGGTCTGAATGTCTGACATAGCGCTCAGTACATACCGTGGGTTCTGGCAAAATGCCGGATACTTTGTTTATCGGCAGTTTTTGCCAATCATTAATACTTTTTTGAGCGTGTGGACACACAATGAGTGAGCAACAAGCGGGCAGTCGAATCCGGGTCGAAGCCCTGGCCGGTCAGGGCCAGGAGCAGGCCGCCAAGTGGGCTGCACGCCTGGGTTTGCCGCTGGAGGATGACAACGCCGACTTCGCCTTGCAGGTCGGCAATGATGGCTTGCAGCTACAGCAACTGGGCGACGATGTGCCCGGCCCGGTACGGGTGGACTTCGCCGAAGGCGCGGTGGCACACAGGCGTCTGTTCGGTGGCGGCAGCGGGCAGATGATCGCCAAGGCTGTCGGTATTCAGCCTGGCGTGCGGCCCAGCGTGCTCGACGCCACGGCGGGGTTGGGCAAGGATGCTTTCGTTCTGGCCAGCCTGGGCTGCGAAATGAGCCTGATCGAGCGTCAGCCGATCATTGCCGCGCTGCTGGAGGACGGCCTGGCCAGGGGGGCCAATGATGTCGACGCAGGCCCGATTATCGGCCGCATGCGCCTGCTGACCGGTAACTCCATCGAACTGATCCGCGCCTGGGAAGGTACGCCGCCCCAGGTGATCTACCTTGATCCCATGTTCCCCCACCGGGAAAAAACCGCGCTGGTGAAGAAGGAAATGCGCCTGTTTCGCCCGTTAGTAGGTGATGACATGGATGCCCCGGCTCTACTGGAGGCCGCACTGGCCCTGGCCAGCCACCGGGTGGTGGTCAAGCGCCCGCGCAAGGCGCCGTGCATCGACGGGCCCAAGCCCGGGTATGCGCTGGATGGCAAATCCAGTCGTTACGATGTTTATCCGAAGAAGGCTCTGAAAACCTGAGCGACGCAACCATTTGAATTGGAATACGGTTTCTGTAGGAGCTGCCGAAGGCTGCGAAAGCGATGTATCAGGTAGACCCAATCGCAGCCTTCGGCAGCTCCTACAGACCCGAGTTCACAGCCTGAACCGTGATGTCAGGCCTGATACGCCCGCATAAACAACCCCACCACATCCTGCACATGCTGCTCTTCGGTGGCCGGATCGAGTTCGTCGCACAGGCCGATCATCAGGCGGAAATTGCACGCGCCCTTGAGCAGGCTGAAAAAGTGCTCGGCCGCAGTTTTCGCCGAAGGGAAGTGCAGGGCGCCGCATTCCTGGATCTGCACCAGTACCCGTTCCATTTCCGTCAAAAGGCGTTGCGGCCCGGCCTCGAAGAAAATTTTCGACAGCTTGGGGTCCTGGCTGCCCAGTGTCACCATCAGGCGGTGCAGCTCAATCGACTCGGCGCTGTTGGCCAGGGTATTGAAGCCACGACCGATACTCAGCAGTACGGTCTCGACCGACTGGCCGCCGTTGAGGTTGAAAAACAATTCCGGAATTTGCTCTTCACAACGGGCCACCACGGCGGCAGAGAACAGCGTCTCCTTATCGGTGAAATGGTTGTACACCGTGAGCTTTGACACCCTGGCTTCGGTCGCCACGGCATCCATGCTGGTATTGGCATAGCCGTTACGCACGAACAGATTTTTCGCGGCCTCGAGTATGGCCTGGCGTTTGGCCAGGTCCTTGGGACGGCCGGGGCCGGATGCACCTGCAGAATTGTCGGACATAAACGTTTTAATAGTGGACTCTTGAGTTCGGTAATTCTTACTATACTGGCAAGTACAATTATTCCAAGCTCAGACTGCAAAGGTCTTCACTATGTTGCGCGATGCCTTGTCTCTCATCCTGCCAATAAGCCTGGTGTCGTTGCTGGCCGCCTGTGGTCAGCAAGCTGCGCCTCCTGCCAGCATTCGTCCCGCCATGGTAGTGCAGCCGCTGCCATCCTCACAGTCGGCAGACAGTTATCCCGGTGAAGTCCGCGCCCGTTTCGAGCCGGATCTGGCCTTCCGCATCGGCGGCAAGGTCAGCAAGCGCCTGGTCGAGGAAGGCCAACGGGTCAAGGCCAATCAACCCCTGGCCGAGCTGGATGCCCAGGACGTGCGCCTGCAACTGGACGCCACCCGCGCCCAGGTTGCGGCTGCCGAGGCCAACCTGCAGACGGTACGTTCCGAGCGTGACCGCTATAAGGCGTTGGTGGACAAACAGATGGTCAGCCATTCGCAGTTCGATAACGCCGAGAATCTCTATCGCGCAGGTGAAGCCCGGCTCAAGCAGCTCAAGGCCGAGCTGACCGTTGCCGACAATCAGACCAGCTACACCGTATTGCGTGCCCAACAGGATGGTGTGGTTACCAAGCGCCTGGTGGAGGTCGGCCAGGTGGTGGCCGCCGGGCAAACCGTATTTACCCTGGCAGCCGATGGCGAGCGGGAAGTGTTGATCGGCCTGCCGGAACAGAGCTTCAACCGTTTCAAGGTCGGCCAGGCGGTGTCGGTGGAACTGTGGAATCAGCGCAACCAACGCTTCCAGGGGCGCATCCGCGAACTGTCGCCGGCCGCCGATCCGCGTTCACGCACGTTCGCCGCACGCATTGCCTTCAGTAGCGGCAAGATCCCCGCCGAACTGGGCCAGAGCGCCCAGGTGTTTATCCAGGCCGAACAGGCGGTGCCCCTGGCGGTGCCACTGTCGGCGCTGACCGCAGAAAACGGCAATACCTATGTCTGGCAGTTGCAGGCCGACGACACCCTCAAGCGTATCCCCGTACAGGTTGGCCCTTACGGCCAGGAAACCGTGCCGGTGCTCAAGGGCCTGGCCGCCAGCGACTGGGTGGTTGCGGCGGGCGTGCATGTATTGCACGAAGGGGAGAAGGTCCGTCCGGTGGATCGTAATAATCGCACGATCAAGCTGGCGGCGAAGGAGTAGGCACGGATGCGTTTCAATCTTTCAGAATGGGCGCTGAGTAACCGCCAGATCGTGTTGTACCTGATGATAGTCCTGGCTCTGGTTGGGGCTATGTCCTACACCAAGCTGGGGCAGAGCGAAGACCCTCCGTTCACCTTCAAGGCCATGGTCGTACGTACCCTGTGGCCCGGCGCCAGCGCCGAGGAAGTGGCACGCCAGGTTACCGACCGTATTGAAAAGAAACTGATGGAAACCGGCGAATACGAGCGCATCAGTTCGTTCTCCCGGCCCGGCGAATCGCAGATCATTTTCGCGGCCCGGGATTCGATGCTGTCCTCGGCGCTGCCGGACCTGTTCTATCAACTGCGCAAGAAGACCGGCGATATCCGTCAGACCCTGCCCCAGGGTATTCAGGGTCCGTTCTTCAACGATGAGTTCGGCACCACCTTCGGCAATATCTACGCCCTGACCGGCGACGGTTTCGACTATGCCGTGCTCAAGGACTACGCCGACCGCATCCAGATCCAGCTGCAACGGGTCAAGGACGTCGGCAAGATCGAGTTGATCGGCCTGCAGGACGAGAAGGTCTGGATCGAGCTGTCGAACGTCAAGCTGGCCACCCTCGGCCTGTCCCTGCAAGCCGTGCAGCAGGCTCTGGAAGCGCAGAACGCGGTGCAGGCCACCAGCTTCTTCGAAACCCCCACCGAGCGTGTGCAGTTGCGAGTGAGCGGGCGTTTCCTGTCGGTGGATGAGATTCGCAACTTCCCCCTGCGCGTCGGCGACCGAACCTTGCGTATCAGCGACCTGGCCGAAGTGCATCGCGGTTTCACCGATCCGCCGTCGCCGCGCATGCGTTTCATGGGTGATGACGCCATCGGCGTCGGGGTGTCGATGAAGAATGGCGGGGATATTCTCCAATTGGGTCATGCGCTTGAAGGCGAGTTCGAGAAGATCCAGCGCAACCTGCCGGTGGGTATGCAACTGCGTAAGGTCTCCGATCAGCCGGCGGCGGTGAAAACCGGCGTCGGCGAGTTCGTGCAGGTCTTGGCCGAAGCCCTGGGCATCGTCCTGTTGGTAAGTTTTTTTTCCCTCGGCATGCGTACCGGTTTGGTGGTGGCACTGGTCATTCCACTGGTACTGGCCATGACCTTCGCCTGCATGTTGTTCTTCGGCATCGGTCTGCACAAGATTTCCCTGGGCGCATTGGTGCTGGCTCTAGGCCTGCTGGTGGACGATGCGATCATCGCCGTAGAGATGATGGCGATCAAAATGGAGCAGGGTTTCGATCGTCTCAAGGCCGCCAGTTTCGCCTGGACCAGCACGGCTTTCCCCATGCTCACCGGGACCCTGATCACCGCCGCAGGCTTCCTGCCCATTGCTACGGCGCAGTCCAGTACCGGCGAATACACCCGTTCGATCTTCCAGGTAGTGACCATTGCCCTGCTGGCTTCCTGGGTGGCGGCGGTGGTGTTCGTGCCCTATTTGGGCGATCGGCTGCTGCCGGACCTGGCGAAGATTCACGCGGCCAAGCATGGCAGAGGTTCGTCTGATCCCTACGACACCAGGTTCTATCGTCGTGTGCGCGGGGCCATCGAGTGGTGCGTACGCTGGCGCAAGACGGTAATCGTGCTGACCGTCGGCCTGTTCGTGCTGTCGATCCTGATGTTCAAGTTCGTGCCGCAACAGTTTTTCCCGGCCTCGGGGCGGCTTGAGTTGATGGTCGACCTGAAGCTGGCCGAAGGCGCCTCGCTCAATAACACCGCCGATCAGGTCAAGCGCCTGGAAGTGATGCTCAAGGACAAGGTCGGCATCGATAACTATGTGGCCTATATCGGCACCGGCTCGCCGCGTTTCTACCTGCCGCTGGATCAGCAACTGCCCGCTGTGAGCTTTGCCCAGTTCGTTGTGCTGGCCAAGACCATCGAGGATCGCGAGGCCCTGCGTACCTGGTTGATCGATGCCCTGAACGAGCAGTTCCCGACCCTGCGTTCACGAGTCACACGCCTGGAGAACGGCCCGCCTGTGGGCTATCCGGTGCAGTTCCGCGTCTCTGGCGAGCACATTGAGGAAGTCCGTGCCCTGGCACGCAAGGTTGCCCTCAAGGTGCAGCAGAACCCCCATGTGGCCAATGTCCATCTGGACTGGGAAGAGCCGAGCAAAGTGGTGTACCTCAACGTCGATCAGGACCGCGCCCGGGCTTTGGGCGTGACCACGGCGGACCTGTCGCGCTTCCTGCAAAGTTCCCTGACCGGCTCCAGCGTCAGCCAGTACCGTGAAGATGACGAACTGATCGAGATCCTCCTGCGGGGCACGCCGCAAGAGCGCCAGCAACTGGGCTCCCTGGCCAGTCTGGCAATTCCTACAGCCAATGGCGCGAGTGTCTCACTGTCCCAGGTAGCAACTCTGGAATATGGCTTCGAGGAGGGCGTTATCTGGCATCGCAATCGCCTGCCAACAGTGACGGTGCGCGGTGATATCTATGGCAAGGAACAGCCGGTAACCCTGGTCAAGCAGATCCTGCCGACCCTGGATGACGTGCGCGCGCAGTTGCCGGACGGCTATCTGCTGGAAGTGGGCGGTACGGTGGAGGATTCCGAGCGCGGGCAGAAATCGGTGAACGCCGGGGTGCCGCTGTTCATCGTGGTCGTGCTGACCCTGCTGATGGTGCAACTGCGCAGCTTCTCGCGGATGTTCATGGTCTTCCTCACTGCGCCCTTGGGGCTGATCGGCGTGACCCTGTTTCTGCTGGTATTTAACCAGCCGTTCGGCTTCGTTGCCATGCTGGGTACCATCGCCCTGTCGGGGATGATCATGCGCAACTCGGTGATTCTGGTGGATCAGATCGAGCAGGACATCGCGGCAGGGCTGACCCCCTGGAACGCCACCGTCGAAGCTACGGTAAGGCGCTTCCGGCCTATCGTGCTGACTGCTCTGGCGGCGGTGCTGGCCATGATTCCGCTGTCGCGCAGCGTGTTCTACGGGCCGATGGCGGTGGCGATCATGGGCGGGCTGATCGTCGCGACGGCGCTGACGCTGTTGTTTCTGCCGGCGCTGTACGCGGCGTGGTTCAGGGTGAAGAAATAAGCGAGTGTGCGGTTGGTTGAAAACTATGGGACCGGCTAAAGCCGGTCCCACAATTTGGGTCACAGATTTCGGTCAGGTTGAGCGATGCTCGCTGATCAGGTTCAGCAACTCATCGGCCAGGGCCTTGGCCATATCGATCAGGTACAGCCCGGCAAATGCCAGATTGCGATCGGAACCCGTGTGTTGGTCGCCCGCTTCATAGATCACCGCAGCCGCGCATCGCAGCAGGTCGAACAGGCGAGTCAGGAGTTCTTCAAAGGTGTGGGGTGGATCGGGGACGAGCTTTTTCATGGTTAAAACTCTTGTGTATGGCTTGGAGCCATTCTCTTGCCGTTTCCACGCGGCGAGAGGGTGGCAGCTATGAACGGGGTGGAAAACCGAGTCACAAGCACCCCGGCCAGACCGAAGTCTGCCCGAACATAGCCGCCATAATTTACTGCTCATTGGCAAGTAATTTTGTGACGCTTATACGCTTGGTAAGAGACAGGTTTCCACACCCGGCCACTGATTTTCAGCGGCGGAACGCAGGCTAATTCCTGAATTTGACCGGCACAAGCGGGGAAAGATTGTTTAGGAAGTTTCACTCAAAGGATAGAGAGCGGTCCTTCGGAATCGTCTCATTTGATGTGCTCAAAACAGCAGCGGGTGGTACATGACTACCTGAATTAACAACATTCTGTGGGACCGGCTTTAGCCAGGAAGGCGCTTTCCCGACTAAAGCCGGTCCCACATCAAGAATGCATTTCAATCCGACGTTACAACGCCCCAAACACCTTCTTCGCCAGACTGGTGGCGGCAGCGGCCGGGTTGGCGCGGATGCTTTCTTCCTGTTTGGCGATCATTTCAAACAGGCCATTGAGCGCCTGTTCGGTCACGTAGCTTTCGACATTGGCCGACTTGCTGTCGATCACGCCGAACGAGGCGGCCTGGCTGGCGAAGGCGTTGTACTTTTGGGCGACTCCGACCTTGTCGGTGGCTTGCTTGACGATAGGCAGAAACTTGGCGCGGATCTGTTCGCGGCTGGTCTTGTCCAGGTACTGGGTGGCCGAATCCTTGCCACCGGCCAGGATGCCCTTGGCGTCGGACACGCTCATTTTCTTCACGGCATCGACCAGCAGGGCCTGAGCCTGTGGCACTGCCGCTTCGGCAGCCTGGTTCATGCTGGTTTCCAGTTGATCGACCTGCTCACCCATGCCGAACTGTTTCATTTTCTTGGCGGCCTTGCCGAGGTTGCCGGGAAGCTCGATGCGCACATCCTTGTTGTTACTGAAACCGCCGGGCACGCCCAGTTGTTTGACCGCAATCTGCGCGCCCTGGCTGAGGGCGTCTTTCAGGCCGCCGGTGGCGTCGGACTGCGACAGGTCGCCGAGGGACAGGGCAAAGGCATTGGCCGACAGCAGCAGACCGGTGCACAGGGCGGCGAAACCAAGGGAGGAGCGGAACATGTGGGCATCCTTTTTTAAAAGCTTTCTTGAAAATTCGAGGCAGCGTCATTACAGGATGGCGCTGCTCTGCACGGAAGATCCAGGCGTCAGCGGGCCGGATTCAGGCGAATACGCAGCGGCTGTGGATCCTTGCCGTTCAACTGTACGCCATGCCGTTCGGTGGTGACGAATAGAAGTTGGCCATCCGATTCGATTCGAGCGCTGATTGCGTACTGATGGCCGGGATGGATTTGCGTCGGATCGTAGTGCAAATGAAAGGGCAACGGCACCTGGCCTTTGACCGGGCCACTTTGCTGGGCCAGGACCAAAGCAGGAGCATCGGCCATGGAAACGTCCTGCAGGCTGACGCTCAAAGTGGCTGACGCCGGCAGGGCCATGCGTTGCAGGTAGAAGACTTCGCCGTCGAGCGTTGCCTGACCGGAAGGTTGCAATGAGCTGCACGCACTGAGCAGGGCGGTTATCAGCAGTAAGGTAAGTTTTTTCATGGGCCTATCCATATTTCGGTTGCGCTGGCGGGGAGCTTGCGCGAGGGGCCGGAATTTATAGGATTTGCCCGCGCGGATCAGCACCTGAGATGTCCTGTTACATAGTCTAGGCAAGTTGCAGGGCGGGCGCTTGCGGTAGGGGAGCAGGGGCGGCACATCAAGTGGATATGCCGCCCGGGTTCGATCAGCCGTTGACTTGAACGACCTGAATTTTCAGGCCGGTCTGATCAGCGTCGGTCAGTTGCACGTAGTGGACTCTGTCGTTGATCCACAGCAGGCGGCCTTGCAACTCGATGCGGGCCTCCAGTTCGTAGTCACGGCCTTGGGGCAGCAGCCTGGCGTTATAGCCAAGTTCGAAAGGCAGCGGCACTTGTCGGGCTACGTCGGTTTGGCTGACGGCAATGACCGTCGATGCCGCGTCCTGCACGGTGACATCGTTCAGTCTGACTGTCAGGGTGCAGCCATCGGGTAAGGCGATTCGTGGCAGGTAATAAACTTCGCCCTGAAGGCGGGTCACTTGTTCGCTGGACATTTCAATTTCCTTATTGAAAGAAGTGCCGAAACGGGCACGAACGAAAAATTAGCAGCGTACAAAATGTTCATGGCGCTAAATAAAGCTTCGTCCACTAATCGACACTTTTTCTCAGAAAACTCTTACATGTTCCCCCGCATTACTCCGGCTTTTCCGGGCTTTCAGTGGCTGCTTCGCTGCGATGCAGTGCCACCTGGCGAATCGACAGACGAATCTCTGCCGGCAACACGCGCTTGGCCGCCCCTTCGGCCAGTTCGCCAAGCAGCTCGTGATAACCCAGTTTGCCATTGCTGTCCCGGCGCAATACGTCGAGGTCGAGCAGGGTCTGGATAAAGTGGCGGAACAGGCTCTTGTCGAAGAATTCCGGCGCGTTGAGGCCATGCAGGATCGACAGGCGCTGAGCCATGATCGTGCACAGGTCTTCCAGTTCTTCGGCGTTGAGGGTGTTCTTGCCGCTGTTGAGCAGCAAGGCGATGGCCATGTAGAAGCGTTGCAGGGTCTGGGCGATGGCCCGGGACAGCAGCGTCAGCAGCACAAACTCGCGAGAGCTCGGCGCCGGGCGCAGATAAACGTTGTTCTCGAAGCGCAGCAGGCCTTGTTCGACAAAGGCTTCAAGCCACTGATCGACCACCCCGTCCAGCTCTTCCAGGGACCAACGGATAAACAGCTCCGATTGCAGGTACGGATATAACGCCCGGGTGTAGCGCAGCAGCTGTTCACGGCTCATGCGCGAAGAGCTCTGGAAGAAGCTCGCCAACAGCGCGGGCAGGGCAAAGATATGCAACACATTGTTGCGGTAGTAGGTCATGAGCACGGCGTTCTGTTCGTCGAGATACAGAATCCGGCCCAGGGCGTCCTTCTGTTCGGACACCAGGTCCATGGCCTTGACGTGCTCGATCAGTGCCCGGCCATCGCCTTCCGGCAAGGTGGTATGGGGCGAATAGGGCACGCGGCGCAGCAGGGTCAGGTACAACTCCAGCACCCGCTCCATGGCCTGATCGTCCAGGGCCATGCGCTGGGTCGACAGCAGGGCCAGGGCCACCAGGTTGACCGGGTTGACCGCCGCTGCTTCGTTGAGGTGCCGGGCGACGCGCTCACCGAGGCGATTGGTGGTTTCGTTGAGCCAGGCTGGCTTGAACTGTGGGCCCAGCTCCTGTTGGCGCCAGTCCGGTTGCTCGTGATCGAGGAACTCGGCCAGTTTGATCGGCGCGCCGAAGTTGACCGAGACCTGGCCAAAGCGCTGCTTGAGAGCACCGATGACCTTGAAGATATCGAAGATCGATTCTTTCTTCTTGGCCGCGCCGCGCAGTTCACCGAGGTAGGTGCGACCTTCCAGAACCCGCTCGTAGCCGATATACACCGGCACGAAAACGATAGGCGTACGCGAGTTGCGCAGGAAGCTGCGCATCGTGATGGCGAGCATGCCGGTCTTGGGTTGCAGCATGCGCCCGGTGCGCGAGCGACCGCCTTCGACGAAGTACTCCACCGGGAAACCCTTGGTGAACAGGGTGTGCAGGTATTCGTTGAAGACGGCGGTGTAAAGCGGGTTGCCCTTGAAAGTGCGGCGCATGAAGAACGCGCCGCCACGGCGCAGCAGGCCGCCGATCACTGGCATATTGAGGTTGATGCCCGCAGCGATATGGGGTGGCGTCAGACCGTTGCGGAACAGCAGGTAGGACAACAGCAAATAATCGATATGGCTGCGGTGGCAGGGCACGTAGATGATCTCGTGGCCCGGCGCGACGTCCTTCACACCGTCGATATGGCTGACCTTGATGCCGTCGTAGATCTTGTTCCAGAACCAGCTCAGTACCACTTCGAGAAAGCGGATCGCCGAGTAGGTGTAGTCAGAGGCGATTTCATTGCCATAGCGCAAGGCCTGTTCCCGGGCCTTGGATTCGGGGATCTTTTCGCGCTCGGATTCTTCGAGGATGGCCTGCCTGACCAGCGGTTCGTCCACCAGCGCCTTGACCAGGTTGCGGCGGTGCGACAGGTCGGGGCCGATCACTGCGGTCTTGAGATTGCGAAAATGCACGCGTAGCAGGCGCTGGCTCATGCGCAGGGTCAGTTCATGACCCTTGTTTTCATTGACCAGTTCACGCAGGTGGATCGGCGCGGAGAACTGTACGCGGGTCTTGCGCCCGAGGATCAGGATGCTGACCAGTTTGCGCAGGCGTCCGGTGACCGCCCAACTGTCGGCGAACAACAGCTTCCACGGGCTCGACTCACGATCCGGAGACTGGCCCCAGAACACGCTGACCGGAATGATCTGCGCGTCTTCACCAGGGTTCTGGCTGACCGCGCCAACCAGTCGTTCCAGGGTCGGCGGCGCGCCTCGCTTGTCATGACGGCCGAGCCAGTCCGGCTCCGGGGTCAGGTAAAAGAACGCCGCCGGCTCCATCATGCCGCCCACCGAGACCGGCAGGATCGGCCGAGGCAGACCGGCCTTGCGACATTCCGTATCAATCACCGCCAGATCACTCAGGGATGGCGACTGCAAGGCGTAGAACACCGGCCGGCTGCGATCCAGATTGAGGGTGAAGGACGACTGATTGATGGTTTCCGAGCGCACCCACAGATACAGCAGGCGGCGCAGGGTGCCGAACACGAGACGGCGAAACGGGGATCGGGTCATACGGCTTCTGCTGTATTGGAGGGGACGGGCAAGGGTTTGGCCGGATTTTTGGTGGATAGTTCGGCTTACACAGATCGAACATTTGTAAGGACTAATGTGGGAGCGAATTCATTCACGAAGAGGCCAGCACAGCCGACGCATTTGTGTCGTGTTCCAAACTGCTTTCGCGAATGAATTCGCTCCCACAGATTCGCTCCTACCTTGAAGAGCTTTATTACGAGGTATGCCAGGTAATTTCTTCTTCACCATCGGCACTGATGCGGATCCAGCGGTCGGCCGCTTCGTCGCTCTCGTCTTCGACCCAGGTGCCTGGCGCGCAACGCACTTCGACGTTCAGCGCGGCGAAGGCTGCGCGAGCGCAGGCGATGTCGTCGTCCCACGGGGTCTGATCGCTTTCCAGGCACAGGCTGTTCCATTTGCCTACCGCCTTGGGGATCCATACCACCGGGATACCGTCGGCCGTGCACTTCCAGGTCTGGCCTTTCTGTGCCCAGTCGCTGCACGGGCCAATGGCGTCGGTCAGCCAGGCGGTAATAGCCTTGTGATCAACGTCGGCGTCTTTCAGGTAAATCTCGATGTCGGGCTGGCGCATAAGGGCCTCAATTGAATGCTATTGCAGTACGAAATAATCGTAACGCATGGATACGGTGACCTTGAACGGTCCTGGCTGATCGATGACCTGGGCGCGACGCTCGGCGCTGGCCCGCCAGCCGTGTGGCGTCATGGCCAGCAGATCGGCGCGGGACTGGCCGTCGATCAGTTTCAGGCTGTAGCGCAGGGTTTCGCTGTGTTGCAGCTGCATGCCCTCAGGTACCAGGGCCAGGTGTTTGTCATCAGCGTAGTCGCGGACTTCGTCGTACAGGCGCTGGCGCAGTTCCATCAGGTGATCGTTGGTCGGGCCGACACGCATCAGGCCGCCTCCGGGGCTGAGCAGGCGCTTGGCCTCGTTCCAGTCCAGGGGGCTGAACACGCTGGCGAGGAACTGGCAGCTGGCGTCGGGCAGTGGTACCCGGGCCATGCTGGCAATCAACCAGGTCAGCTGCGGGTTGCGCTTGCAGGCGCGTTTGACCGCTTCCCGGGAAATATCCAGGGCATAGCCGTCGGCATGGGGCAGGGCTTCGGCGATCTGCGCGGTGTAGTAACCCTCGCCGCAACCGATGTCGAGCCAGCGTGCCGGATTGCGTTCCGCGGCCAGTTCGGCCAGGCGCCGCGCCACCGGGGCATAGTGCCCGGCATTGAGGAAGTCACGGCGGGCTTCGACCATGGCCTGGTTGTCGCCAGGGTCGCGGCTGTTCTTGTGCTGCACCGGCAGCAGGTTCAGATAGCCCTGGCGGGCGCGGTCGAAACGGTGGTTGGCCGGGCAGACCACACCGTTATCGACGTTCGCCAGGGGCGCTGAGCAGATCGGGCAAGTCAGCATCAGGCGAGCAACTTGACCAGGGTCTGGTAGTAGATCTCGGTCAGGACGTCGAGGTCGCTGGCCAGGATGCGCTCGTTGACCTGGTGAATGGTGGCGTTGACCGGGCCCAGTTCCACGACCTGGGTGCCCAGGGTGGCGATGAAACGGCCATCGGAGGTGCCGCCACTGGTGGAAGCCTGGGTATCGCGGCCGGTAACGGCTTTGATGCTGGCCGACACGGCGTCGAGCAGGTCGCCCGGCTCGGTGAGGAACGGCAGGCCGGACAGGGCCCAGTCCACGTGCCAGTCGAGGCCATGCTTGTCGAGGATGGCGGCGACGCGCTGTTGCAGGCCTTCGACGGTGGACTCGGTGGAGAAGCGGAAGTTGAACACCGCCGTCAGCTCACCCGGGATGACGTTGGTCGCGCCGGTACCGGAGTTGAGGTTGGAAATCTGGAAGCTGGTCGGCGGGAAGAAATCGTTACCGTTGTCCCAGTGCTCGGCGGCAAGTTCCGCCAGGGCCGGTGCGACCAGATGGATGGGGTTCTTCGCCAGGTGCGGGTAGGCCACATGACCCTGTACGCCGCGAACGGTCAAGGTTGCGCCGAGGGAACCGCGACGGCCGTTCTTGACCACGTCACCGACCAGGGTAGTGCTCGACGGTTCGCCGACGATGCACCAGTCCAGACGCTCCTTGCGTGCCGCCAGACGCTCGACCACAGCCTTGGTGCCATGGTGGGCCGGGCCTTCTTCGTCGCTGGTGATCAGGTAGGCGACCTTGCCCCGGTGATTGGGGTATTCGCTGACGAAACGTTCAGTTGCAATGATCATCGATGCCAGGCTGCCTTTCATATCAGCGGCGCCGCGGCCGCAGAGCATGCCGTGTTCGTCGATCAGGGCATTGAACGGGTCGTTCTGCCAGGCCTGTACCGGGCCGGTCGGGACCACGTCTGTGTGTCCGGCAAAGCACAGCACCGGGCCGTCGCCTTCGCCGTGGGTGGCCCAGAAGTTGTCCACGTCTTCGATACGCATTGGCTCAAGCTTGAAGCCGACAGCGCCCAGGCGCTTCATCATCACGGCCTGACAGTCGGCATCCAGTGGAGTGACCGACGGACGGCGAATCAGGTCGCAGGCCAGCTGCAGGGTAGGCGAGAGATCGGCTGGGGCCGTCATGAACAGGACTCCGGTGGCAGGATTCAAGGCTTGAAAAGGCGGCTATCTTAAAGCAAAACCATGTGTAACGGCGCCAAAAGGCGCTCTATACTGCGCGCCGGTTTTTTGAGGTAAGGCCCATGAGCACTGAAGATCCGCGTTTTGCCGGTATCGCCCGTTTGTACGGCATTGAAGGCCTGGAGCGTTTGCGCGCCGCCCACGTCGCTGTGGTCGGTATTGGCGGCGTCGGCTCGTGGGCGGCCGAGGCCATGGCCCGCACCGGTGTCGGCGAGATTTCCCTGTTCGATATGGACGATGTCTGTGTCAGCAACAGCAATCGCCAGTTGCATGCGCTGGAAGGCACCGTAGGTCGGCCCAAGGTCGAAGTGATGGCCGAACGCCTGCGGGCGATCAACCCGGATGTGGTGGTGCACGCCGTGGCCGATTTTGTCACCCGCGAGACCATGGCCGATTACATCACGTCAGAGATCGACTGTGTGCTTGACTGCATTGACAGCGTCAACGCCAAGGCCGCGCTGATCGCCTGGTGCAAGCGGCGCAAGATTCAGATCATCACCACCGGTGGCGCGGGCGGGCAGATCGACCCGACCCAGATCCAGGTCTGCGATCTCAACCGCACCTACAATGACCCGCTGGCCTCGAAAGTGCGCTCGACCCTGCGCCGCGACTATAACTTCTCGCGCACACCCAATCGCCATTACAGCGTGCCCTGCGTGTTCTCCACCGAACAACTGCGCTATCCCAAGCCGGACGGCAGCATCTGTCTGCAGAAAAGTTTTGTCGGCGATGGCGTCAAGCTTGACTGCGCCGGTGGGTTCGGCGCGGTGATGATGGTTACCGCGACCTTTGGCATGGTGGCGGCGACCAAGGCAGTGGACAAGATTGTGGCGGGTGCGCGTCGGCCTTCGGAGCGGGTCAAGGCTTAATCCCTGACGCGGCGCTGCCCTGTAGGAGCTGCCTCAGGCTGCGAATGGGTCTCCCTGATGCACCGCTTTCGCAGCCTTCGGCAGCTCCTACAAAAGCGCCATCTCGCGCATGCGTTGCAGCACGGCATTGAGGCCGTTGCTGCGTGAGGGCGAGAGCTGGCGGCTCAGGCCCAGTTGCTCGAACCAGCCGGGCAGGTCGATGTGCTGCAACTCGGCGGCGGACAAGCCATTGACCCGTGCCAGCAGCAATGCCACCAGTCCGCGGATCAGTCGCGCATCGCTGGCCGCACGAAACTGCCAGTGACCATCCTCGACGCTGCCCAGCAGCCAGACCTTGCTCTCGCAGCCATGCACCCTATATTCGTCGCTCTTTTCCTCATCACTCAGGGCTGGCAGCCGTTCGCCCCATTGCATCAGCAGGCGCGCGCGCTGCTCCCAGCCTTGCGGTTGGCTGAAGCTATCCAGAGCCTCCCGGGCCTGCGTCGGCAGGCTCATCGCAACACGTCCAGGGCCTGATCGAGGCCGTTAAAGAAGTGCTGGATATCCTCTGAATCGTTGTACAACCCCAGAGACACGCGCAACGCGCCGGGCAGATCGAGGCTTTGCAGCAACGGCATGGCGCAATGATGCCCGGCGCGCACGGCGATACCCTGTTCGGTCAGTAAATGGGCGAGATCGGCGTTGTGTACGCCATCGACGACAAAGCTTGCCAGGGCCAGTTGCGGTGTGCCCAGCAGATGCACACCTTCGCGTTCGCGCAGGCCATCGCGCAGCAACTGATGCAGGGCGGCTTCATGCTCGAATACGGCGTCCTGATCCAGTTCGCCCAGGTAGTCGAGGGTGGCGCCGAGGCCTATCACCCCGGCAATCGGCGGCGTTCCGGCTTCAAAGCCCAAAGGCGCGGGTCGGAAGCTGGCCTGATGGAAGTCAGTGGTCAGGACCATTTCGCCACCAAACTGCCAGTGGCGCAGGCGTGACAGGGCGTCATGTCGGCCATACAGCACACCGACGCCATCGGGGCCGTAGAGCTTGTGGCTGGAAAATACATAGAAGTCGCAGCCCAGTGCCTGCACGTCATGGCGACCGTGAACCACGCCCTGGGCGCCATCGACCAAGGTCAGGGCGTTATGGGCTTGCGCCAGTTTTAGCAGGGCGGGCAGCGGCTGCCAGGTGCCAAGCACGTTGGACAGCTGGCTGACGGCGAGCAGGCGGGTTTTCGGGCCGATCAACTGGCTGGCGGCGGCCAGGTCGATCAGGCCATTGGCGTCCAGCGGCAACACCACCAGTTTGAGGCCGCGACGTTGCGCCAGTTGCTGCCAGGGCAACAGGTTGGCGTGGTGCTCCAGGGCGCTGACGACGATCTCGTCATCGGCCACGAACTCATGCTCCAGGCCATAGGCCAGCAGGTTGAAGGCCGAGGTGGCTCCATGGGTAAAAATAATCTGTCCGGATTCACCGGCATTGAGCCATTGACTGACATGGCTGCGGCTGTCTTCGAAGGCCTGGGTCGCCAGCATGCCCGGCATGTGCTGGGCGCGATGGACGTTGGCCGCGCCATTGACGTAGTAGCGCGTCAGAGCGTCGATCAGGGCCTGGGGTTTTTGTGCAGTCGCGGCACTGTCCAGATAGGTCTGGCCTTGCCGTTGCAGTTCGGCGATGGCTGGAAAGTCAGCACGCCAGGGGGAGGGCAGGAACATGGTCATCGATATAACCCGGTGAAGCGGGTTCGAACCGTGAGGGCCCGAACCCGGAGGCAGCATCGATCAGTTGTGAGCGTGCAGCGCTTCGTTCAGCTCGACCGCAGACTTGCGGGTCTTGCACTCTACCGCACCGGTCTGCGAGTTGCGCACGAACAACAGGTCAGGCTGGTTGGCCAGCTCCCGTGCCTTGACGACCTTGACCAGCTTGCCTTGGTCGTCCAGCAGGGCGACTTTGGTGCCGGCAGTGACGTACAGGCCGGACTCGACGGTGTTGCGATCGCCCAGCGGGAAGCCGATACCGGCGTTGGCGCCGATCAGGCAGCCTTCACCGACCTTGATCACGATATTGCCGCCGCCGGACAGGGTACCCATGGTCGAGCAACCGCCGCCCAGGTCCGAACCCTTGCCGACGAAGACGCCCGCAGAAACGCGGCCTTCGATCATGCCCGGACCTTCGGTGCCGCCGTTGAAGTTGACGAAGCCCTCGTGCATCACGGTGGTGCCTTCGCCGATGTAGGCACCCAGGCGCACGCGAGCGCTGTCAGCAATACGCACGCCGCTTGGCACGACGTAATCGGTCATTTTCGGGAACTTGTCGACGGAGAACACTTCCAGCAGCTCGCCCTTGAGGCGCGCTTCCAGTTGGCGCTCGGCCAGTTCGCCGAGGTCGACGGCGCCCTGGCTGGTCCAGGCAACGTTCGGCAGCAGCGGGAAGATCCCGGCCAGGCTCAGGCCGTGCGGCTTGGCCAGGCGATGGGACAGCAGGTGCAGCTTCAGATAAGCCTCTGGTGTCGAGGTCAGAGCGGCGTCTTCGGCCAGCAGCGTGGCGACCAACGGCTTGTGGCTCTCGGCCAGACGGGTCAACAGGGCAGCCTGAGTGGCATCGACGGACTTGACCGCGTCGGCCAGTTTCGAGGCCACATCAGTGGTGAACGTGATGGCCTGGTTGCCGTCGGTGTAACCCAGGATCGGCGCGATGGCAGCGACCAGTTCGGCAGACGGGTTGAGCAGGGGCTGGGCGTAGAAAACTTCCAGCCAGGTGCCTTGACGGTTTTGAGTGCCAACGCCGAAGGCCAGGCTGAACAGGGAAGTGGACATGTAAATACCTCTAGATTAAAAGGCCATCTCAATCAGGCGATGGCCGCTGCGTACAGTTCAGGTTTAAAGCCAATCAGGGTCTTGTCGCCGAGATCCAGCACCGGGCGCTTGATCATCGAAGGCTGCGCAAGCATCAGCTCGATGGCCTTGGCCTGATCGAGATCGGCTTTCTGCGCATCGTCGAGCTTGCGAAAGGTCGTGCCGGCGCGGTTGAGCACCACTTGCCAGCCGTGTTCGTTGCACCATTGGGTCAGGTGCTCACGATCGATACCGACCGCCTTGTAGTCGTGGAACTGGTAACTCACACCTTTTTCATCGAGCCAGGTGCGGGCCTTTTTCATGGTGTCGCAGGCCTTGATGCCGTACAGGCTGATAGCGCCGTGACCACTGGTGGAATTGCCCATCGCCAGAATGTCCCCATGGAATCCGAAAAAAACAGCCGGGGATTATGCCATGCCATTGCATCCGGCGCCCGGTCTGTCTCGATATCGCGGCTGCCCGTGAATGGCTGCAAGCTCTATACAGCATGAGGGATGACAGGATGCTGTACGACAGGGGTTTATTTTTCAGTATCGGAATGAAGACCTGTAGGAGCCGCCTTGGTGGCGATCGAGTGCGAAGCGCTCGTAATAGCATCGTGACTGATCTGACGCCATCGCCAGCAAGCCGGCTCCGACAGGAACTCGCGCAATCCAGTCGAGCTCATACCTAGGTGTAAGGCACAGCGCGTGCCCGAGCGGCTAGGATGGGGCTCAGTCATTCGCAGCGTTCAGCGCCTGTCAGGAATATCTGCATGCAAACTGCCTACACCGTCCTTATTCTGCTGACCGTGGTCGCAGTGTCCAGACCCCTCGGACGGTTGCTGCCCATCCCGTTGCCACTGGTGCAGATCGGGGCCGGCGCTTTGCTGGCCTGGCCGAGCCTGGGGTTGCACGTGGCCCTGGACCCGGAGCTGTTCCTGTTCCTGTTCCTTCCGCCTTTGCTGTTCTCCGACGGCTGGCGCATGCCCAAGCGTGAATTGTGGCGCTACCGGGGACCCATCCTGACCCTGGCGGTGGGCCTGGTGCTGTTCACCGTGGTCAGCGCGGGCTACTTCATTCACTGGTTGTTGCCGGATATCTCATTGCCCCTGGCTTTTGCCCTGGCGGCGGTGCTGTCACCCACAGATGCTGTGGCGGTATCGGCCATTGCCCGTGACCGGATGCCGGGCCCTCTGATGTATATGTTGCAGGGCGAGGCCTTGATGAACGATGCCTCGGGCCTGGTGACGTTCAAGTTTGCCCTCGCTGCAGCCCTGACCGGGTTGTTTTCCCTGGCCGACGCCAGCCTGACTTTCGTCCTGGTGGCCTGTGGCGGCCTGGCGATCGGCGTGGCGTTGAGCTGGCTGCTCGGCCGTATGCGCAGCTGGATGATTGATCGCGGATGGGATGATCCGGCGGCCCATGTCGTGTTCATGCTGCTGTTGCCTTTCGCGGCCTACGTATTGGCCGAGCGCCTGGGGGCCTCGGGCATTCTTAGCGCTGTGGCGGCAGGGATGATGCAGAGCTGGGTTGACCTGCTGCCGCGCCAGACCAGTACCCGTCTGCTCAATCGCAGCGTCTGGGCGCTGTTGGAGTTCGCTTTCAATGGCCTGATCTTTCTGCTCTTGGGCCTGCAACTGCCGGACATTATCGGCGCCGTGGTGCATGACCAGCCGACCCTGTGGCCGGTGCTGCTCTGGCGTTGCCTGGATGTACTGGCGATTTTCCTGGTCCTGCTGGCCCTGCGCTTTGTCTGGGTACAAATGTTCTGGCGACTGCGGGTGCTGATCGATAACAAGCTCGGCCGGGACAGCGCCACTGGCGTATTGACGGCCAGGGCCTGTTGGTTGCTGACAGTTGGCGGAGTGCGCGGCACGGTGACGCTGGCGGGAGTGTTGTCGGTGCCGATGTTGATGGGGGCCGGTGTGGCGTTCCCGGTACGGGACATGATGGTATTCATAGCTGCCGGGGTGATTCTGTTATCGCTGATCTCTGCATGCGTGGCCTTGCCGTTGTTGCTGCGCGGCATAGCCCTGACGCCCGATCAGGTGACCAGACAAGAGGTGCAGCAGGCCTGGAAAAGCACAGCCGAAGCGGCCATTCGCGCACTGGAAGTCGAGGCGCCGGCCGCAGGCGATGGCGTCATGGATGCGGCACAGGCAGCGATGGCCACGGAGGTCAAGGCGCGGATCATGTCGGAATATCGCCATCAACTGGAGGTGTTCAATGACACCTCGGAAGCTCAGGCGCTGGCCTGGCGCATGGATCAGCTGGAGCGTCGCCTGCGAGTGTCCGCTTTGCGTGCGCAGCGTCTGGAGTTGTATGCGCTACGGCGTCATCACAAGATCGGCGATGATGCCTTGCGCCAGGTATTGAGTGAGCTGGACCTGATCGAGGCGCGGTTTTCGGCGAGGTAACTCAATTGCCTGAGTTGCAATGATATTGCGTAGGAACCGGCTTGCTGGCGATAGCGCCGGATCAGTCACTGATGATATTGCGAGCGCTTCGCACTCGATCGCCACCAAGACGGCTCTCACGGGTATGGCGCGCTGTCAGTCATTTCTTCAGTCCTGAAACCGTTTCGTCAAAATCCGTTGTTAGGGTCGAGTATCCATTTTGATACAGAGCCCGGATTTCATGGCCACTACCAGCGAATCGATCACTTCCTATTACAAGAATATTCTCGGTCGTGAGCCCGATGCCGCCGGTCTTGCCTACTGGACCGCGCAGGTAGAATCCGGTGGCGCAAAACTCGCGGATGTCGTGACCAGTTTCACGACCTCAACCGAGTCGGTGACCATGGTGCAGCCGATTATCGCGCTGTATCAGGCCGCTTTCGGCCGTACCCCGGACACTGCGGGTCTGCAGTACTGGACCCAACAGGTGCGCAGTGGCGCCTCACTGGACGACGTCACCCAGTCGTTCGCCCAGTCCACCGAGTTCGCCAGCGTATCGGGCGGCTCGGTCTCACAGTTGGTGTCTGCCCTCTATCAAAACACCCTGGGCCGGGCTCCGGATGCTGCGGGCCTGGGTTACTGGACCGCGCAGTTGAGCAATGGCGGTAGTGTTTCGAAAATACTGTTTTCCTTCACGACATCGACCGAAGGGCAGAGCATTACCAGTGACAAGGCTCAGGTCGTCCTGACCTACCAGGCGATTGTCGGCCGTTCACCCAGCAATACCGAACTCAACACCGCGCTGCAGTCCAAAGGCGCCCAGAGCACCACGGACCTGGTCAATAAGCTGGCCACTAACCTGATCACCAACGGCGCCCCGGCGACTGCGCCAACAGCACCCACCACGCCGGTCAATCCGGTGACGCCGGTCGATCCGCCAGCCCCGCAGCCCACCGAGTTCACGTTCAAACCCAAGGTCGGCAGCACCTTCGGTTCGTCCGATGCTTCCGGCGTGGTCACTTGGGGCAACTACATCATTGTCGGCGATGACGAAGCCAACGTGGTGCGGGTCTATGACAAAAGCGGTGGCGCGGCCATCAGCGAGTTCGACTACGGCACGGCACTGGGGCTCACCGGTGAGATGGACTTCGAAGCCATGGCTCTGGTCGGCAACAACCTGTACCTGACCGGCTCCCACAGTAACGACAAGAAAGGTGTAGAGGCCCCCGGTCGTGAAGTGATTACCAGCCTGAAAATCACCGCCGTCGACGGCAAACCGACCTTCTCGGTGACTGCCGACAAATACACCGGCCTGGTGGCCGCGCTGACGGCCTGGGACGCTGCGGGCGCGAACGGTAAGGCAGCAGGCTACTACGGCTTTGCCACGTCAGCCGGCCCGGGCATTGCCCCGGAGAATACCAATGGTTTCTCCATCGAAGGCATGACCACCTCCAGTAACGACGGTGCTCTGTGGCTGGGCTTTCGTGCGCCGCAGATGGACAACGTCGTTCGCGACAAAGCCTTGATCATCGCCGTGACCAATTACAAGGACGTGCTGGCCGATAGCACCAAGGCACCGAACTTTGAAGCCATCGAGCTGAACCTGGGCGGTCGCGGTATTCGCTCCATCGACAAGGCCACTGACGGCAGTGGCTACCTGATCATTGCCGGTCCTTCGGGCGGCGCCAGCGCCGATGTGCCGAACGATTTTCGTCTGTTCACCTGGGATGGTGACAAGGCCCACCAACCCACCGAGCTGGATAACAACCTCGATACCCTGCTCAAGGCCACCGGCGGCAGCTTTGAATCCATTGCCTCGCCCACCAGCATCAAGGCTGGGACCCAGATCCTGTTGCTGCAGGACAATGGCGACACGGTATGGGCTGGCCAGACCAAGGCATCCAAAGACCTCAACGCTGCCGATCAGCAGTTCAAAGGCAATCTGGTCACCGTGGGCAACCCGGTGACCGACACCACCGCGCCCAAGCTGGTCGGCAGTACGCCAGCCAACGCGGCGACCGGGGTTTCGAAGAACACCGCCAGCATCACCCTGACTTTCGACGAAGGCGTGGCGCTGGGCAGCGGCAAGATCGTGCTCAAGGATGGCAACGGCAATGTCGTGCAGACCTTCGACAGCGCCAGCGCTGGCGTGAAGGTGGATTACAACAAGGTCATTCTGACCCCGACGGCCAAGCTCGCCGCCAATACCCAGTACACTGTGGAACTGCAGGCCAAAGCCGTAGCCGATCATTACGACAACGCCATCGCCAGCCAGAACATCACCTTCAAGACCACAGAAGCGCCGCACTACAACCTGCTGATCAGTGAGGTGGCCTCCAACTCCACCGGTGGCGACTTCGTCGAGCTGTATAACTACGGCACCACCACCATTGACCTGTCCAACTGGAAGTTCACCGACTCTGACGGCAAAACCTTCGTCTCGGGTGTTTCCCTGGGCAGCAACCTGCAGCTCGCCGCCGGCAAGACCCTGGTCATTGCGTCGGTGAAGGATTCAGCCTTGAGCACATTCAAGTCGGCGTGGAACCTTACCAATGCCAGCAACGTCATCAGCGTTGACGGACCGGGCCTTGGCAAAGGCGATGGTGTGGTGATCTACGACCAGAACGGTAACGTGGCCACGGCCTTCAACTACGGTGCTTCGGCGTTTGACGCGGACGGCACGTCCATCGCTACCTCGGCCATTACCAGCGGCACATTCAAGGCTGGCAGCCATACCGGGACGGCGTTCGGCGGCTCGAAGGACAGTTATACGGCGGTGTGGGACCAGACGTCCTCCAGTGATCCGCATTACACCTATGCGAAGTCCGGTACTTTGGGCGCCTATGCTCAGGTTGGCGATGCCAACTCCATCGGCTCACCGGGCGTGGACATTGCTCTCACAGGACAGCCGTTGGCTGCCTGACGGGGCATTTTGGAGAGAGGGTCTGGCAGTCGGAGTCGAAAGGGCGGCTCCGTTGGAGCGAGGCTTGCCCGCGACCCGGTTGGTACTTCTGGCACATTATTGCGGCTGAAAAACTGCTTTCGCGGGCAAGCCTCGCTCCAACGGGGGAGGCTAATCCCAATCAGCTCGCCGAAGTCTTCGTCGGGTTGATGGTCGGTGCCGTCGCTGGCGTTGTGTTGTTGGCAATCCCTGCTTTGATCTGGGTGGGATCTTCGTCCTCAGCCCCTGGCTCGTCGCTCGTCTGGGCCAGCACTTCGAACAGGGTCGGCGGGATTTTGTTGTCGTCGGTCGGATTTTTGATACTGGCGATGCCATTCTCCACGGCCAGGCGCTGTTGCAGCCAGGTCGTCGAATTGCGCTCTTCCGGGCTGACGCTTGTGAGGAAGCTCAGCGCGGCATTCAGGCGAGCGGCGTCATTGCCGGCGTACGGGTCGACAAAGTTGCCAGCCTGGCTGCTTGGGCCTTTGTAGATGCCGATGGCCAGGGAGATCTGCTGGCTCATGGCATTGCTGGCGGCGTCCTGCTCGTCCTTGGTAAACAGGCCACCCTGGTTGCTGCTGATCGCATACAGCGAGCGGCGGTCGAGGTCGCCGAGCAGAGAGTTGGTGTCGCGACCTTCCGGGCTCTTGGCGTCGTAAGGACTGCCGCTGGCTTTCATCTGCGCGTATTTGTCATCCAGGCTTTTGCGGGCAGCGGTGGCGACATCGGCGAATGACAGGCCTTTGGAACTTGAGACCAGGCCTGGATTGGCCACGGCCATCATCAGGGCGCTGGCGCTCATATTCGAGCGAGTTGGAAAGTAGGGCGCCGCGTAGGAGGTCTTCTGGCTTAGTTCGACCGCAGTGCTGGACAACGTCAGGCTGTCGGCGCCCGGCGTTTTCTCATCCTGCCCGGTTGCTGCGGTGGAGGCCGTTTGGGTGCTGCTGGCGCTGGTGCGACTGGCGGCATCGACGCTTTTGTAGGCTGAGGTGAAAGTGTTGAGTAGATTCGAAAGCGGATTCATAAGGCCTTCCCTGATTTTTATGAGTTCAGGGGATATCGGCTGATTCGTATCGGACTTGATACAAAAGTTATCGCCGCGCCGCAGCACCTTGCGTGCTGCGGCAGGGCACGCGCTTACTTGCTGACGAAATCGCGAATCCTTTCCGCCGCTTCGATGCATTCGGCCAGCGGCGCAACCAGTGCCATGCGCACACGGCCAGCGCCGGGGTTGAAACCGTCGACTTCCCGTGACAGATAGGAGCCCGGCACCACGGTGACATTCTGGTCGACGAACAGGTCGCGGCAGAACGCGGCGTCATCGGTGCCGACATTCGGCCACAGGTAGAAGCCGCCATCCGGGCGCTGCACGTCCATCACCGGGGCGAGTATATCCAATACGGCGTCGAACTTTTCCCGGTACAGGGTACGGTTGGCGCGTACGTGCTCTTCATCGTTCCACGCCGCAATACTGGCCAGCTGGGTTTGTACCGGCATGGCACAGCCGTGGTAGGTGCGGTAGAGCAGGAAGGCCTTGAGGATCTCGGCATCGCCGGCGACGAAACCCGAACGCAGGCCCGGCAGGTTGGAGCGCTTGGACAGGCTGTGGAACACCACGCAGCGCTTGAAGTCCTGGCGACCGAGGGCGGCGCAGGCGCTCAACAGGCCCGGCGGCGGAGTGTCTTCGTCGAAGTACAGCTCGCTATAGCACTCGTCGGCGGCGATCACGAAGTCGTACTGGTCGGCCAGGCCGATGAGCTTCTTCAGGGTTTCCAGCGGAATCAGCGCCCCGGTCGGGTTGCCCGGCGAGCACAGGAAAAGGATCTGGCAGCGCTTCCAGATATCCGGCGAAACGGCATCGAAGTCAGGATTAAAGCCGTGTTCGGCCAGGCAGGGCAGGTAATGCGGCTTGGCGCCAGCGAGCAGGGCTGCACCTTCGTAGATCTGGTAGAACGGGTTAGGGCTGACTACCAGACCGTCGTCGCTGCGCTGGACCACGGTCTGGGTGAAGGCGAACAGTGCTTCCCGGGTGCCGTTCACTGGCAGCACGTTGCGCGCCGGATCGATCCAGCCTGTCGGCACGTCAAAACGGCGTTCACACCAGCTGGCGATAGCTTCGCGCAGGGCGGGAATGCCCAGCGTGGTCGGGTAGACCGCCATTTGATCGAGATTGTCGGCCAGGGCCTTGGCGACGAAATCCGGCGAGCGGTGCTTGGGTTCGCCAATCGACAGGGCGACCGGACGCTTGTCGGGATTGGCTGTCACGCTGCCGAGCAGGGCGCGCAGTTTCTCGAACGGGTAGGGTTGCAGGTTTTGCAGGGCATCATTCATGGGTGTGTGTTCTCAATAGCCGGCGCCCTTGTAAAGGGGCGCTCTCAAGTCGAATCAAATACTCAGGCGCATCTCGCCACTGGGGTCCTGGCTGACACTCAGTTGTTCAACGATGGCGTCCTGCAGGCGGCTGCACAGTTGCGGGTCGGACAACGGCTGGCCGTTGGCATCGGTAATAAAGAACACGTCTTCCACGCGCTCACCCAGAGTGGCGATCTTGGCGTTCTGCAGGGACAGGTCGAACTCGACGAAGATCTTGCCGATCCGTGCCAGCAGGCCGGGGCGATCCGGTGCCGAAAGTTCGAGGATGGTCACCGGACGCTGGGCATCGTTGAGGATGGTCACCTGGGGTGCGAAGGCGAAATGCTTGAGTTGACGTGGCACCCGGCGCTTGATGATCGTCGGGTAATCGTCCGGGTTGTGCAGGGCTTCACTCAGGCCTTTGCGGATCCGTTCGATACGCTCCGGGTCCTTGCCGATCGAGCCGTTATCGCTGTCCAGAACGATATAGGTGTCGAGGGTAAAGGCGCTGCTGGAGGTGATAATGCGTGCGTCATGGATGTTCAGGTTCAACTGGTCCATGGCCGCCACGGTCACGGCGAAGAAGTCGTGCTGGTCGGGGGCGTAGATGAAGATCTGCGTCGCGCCCTCGAATTCGCGCTGGGTGGTTTCCTTGATCAGCACCAGGGGACCGCCATCAACGGGCTGCTGCAGGATCGCGTCACTGTGCCAGGCGACATCTCCGGCGGTGTGGCGCAGGAAGTAGTCGTCGCCCAGGCCGGACCACAATTGCTCGACATCGTCCGGATCGGTGCCGTTGCGCACGAGGATATCCAGGGCGGCGATCTGCGTGCGGCGAATCTGTTCTTCGCGATCGACCGGGTTTTCCAGGCCGCGGCGCAGAGCACGCTTGGTCTCGGTATAGAGTTGGCGCAGAAGGCTGGCGCGCCAGGAGTTCCACAGCGTCGGGTTGGTCGCGTTGATATCGGCGACGGTCAGCACGTAGAGGTAATCCAGGTGGGTTTCGTCGCCGACGAACTGGGCGAAATCATGGATCACCTGCGGGTCGGACAAGTCCTTGCGCTGGGCGGTAGTGGACATCACCAGGTGATGGCTGACCAGCCAGACGATCAGGCGCGTGTCCCAGGTCGGCAGGTGATGGCGGATACCGAAGGCTTCGGCGTCCACCGCGCCCAATTCCGAGTGATCACCGCCGCGGCCCTTGCCGATATCGTGGTACAGCCCGGCGAGGTAGATCAGCTCCGGCTTGGGCAGTCGGGCCATGATTTTGCTGGCCAGCGGGAATTTCTCCGACACCTGGGTGTACTGAAGCTTACGCAGATGCTTGATCAGGTTCAGGGTGTGGGCGTCTACGGTATAGATATGGAACAGGTCGTGCTGCATCTGCCCGACGATATGGCCAAACTCGGGCAGGTAGAGGCCGAGGATGCCGTAACGGTTCATCCGCCGCAGGTTGCGGTGAATGCCGATCTCGCACTTGAACAGCTCGATGAACAGGCTGGTATTGCGAATATCGTTGCGGAAGTCGTCGTTGATCAGGTGGCGGTGTTCGCGCAGCAGGCGAATGGTGTCGGCACGCACACCCTTGATTTCCGGGTTCTGGGCCATGAGTACGAAGATCTCGATCATGGCAAATGGCGTGCGCTTGAACACGTTGACGTTGGTCGCTTCGATATAGCCATCATGCAACTGGAAGCGCGAGTTGATCGGCTGGGTATTGCCGTTCCCGTCCTCGGACAGGATCACTTCCTCGAAGTGCTGGATGATCAGGTCGCTGAGCTCGGCGATGCTCATCACCACGCGGTAATACTTCTGCATGAAGCGTTCGATGGCCAGCTTGGCGTCGCTGTCCTGATAGCCCAGCAGCCCGGCGATGGTGCTCTGGTAGTCGAACAGCAGGCGGTCTTCCGAGCGTCCGGCAAGCATGTGCAGCGCATAGCGCACCTTCCACAGGAATTCCTGGGAGGAGGCCAGCAGGTTGTTTTCGCTTTCAAGCAAAAAGCCCTGGCCGGCCAGGGCATGCAGATTCAGGGTGCCGTACTGGCGACGGGCTACCCAGAGGATGGTCTGAATATCGCGCAGGCCGCCGGGGGAGCCTTTTACATTGGGCTCCAGGTTGTACTCGGTGTCGTTGTACTTGTGGTGGCGGGTCTTCTGCTCGGCGCGTTTGGCCAGGAAGAATTCCTTGCTCGGCCACATGTTCGCCGTGCTGGTGACATCGAGCATGCGCTGGCGCAGGCGCTCGGGACCGGCAATGGTGCGGCTTTCCATGAGGTTGGTGATGACGGTGAGGTCCGCCCGGCCTTCCTGGGCGCATTCGTCGACCGAGCGTACGCTCTGGCCGACTTCCAGGCCGATGTCCCACAGCAGGGTTAAAAAACGCTCAATGGAATCGCGGAAGACTTCGTGATCGGCACTGTCGAGGAGGATCAGCAGGTCGATATCGGAATACGGGTGCAATTCGCCGCGCCCGTAGCCGCCCACGGCGAGCAGGGCGATATCGGCTTCTTCACTCCAGTCGAACTGGTCCCACGCCTGTTGCAGGATGTTATCGACGAACCAGGCGCGGTCCTCGATCAGGCGCCGAATCTCACGGCCCGAGCGGAAACGTTCATCAAGGACGTCGCGAGCATGGCGAATGGCTTTCTTGAAGGCCGCGATGGGGCTGGCTTTCAAGGCCAGTTCAGCCTGGAACTGGCCGCGGTCGAACAAATCGGGATCCACCTGGGGCATGGAACTGCTTTCCTTTATATCGCTCTGGCGGCGTTGCGGGCGGCGGACAGTTGACTGCCAGCCGTCCGGCGTTGCGCTCGATCAGGCCGCTGAGGTGCGGGCAATGGTGTCGTCGCTGCGCAGGGTAAAAATCTCGTAGCCGTCGGCAGTAACGAGGATGGTGTGCTCCCACTGGGCCGACAGCTTGCGGTCCTTGGTGATCGCAGTCCAGCCGTCGCCCAGCAGGCGGGTTTCGGCGCGGCCCTGGTTGATCATCGGCTCGATGGTGAAGGTCATGCCTTCCTGCAGTTCCATGCCGGTACCCGCCTTGCCGTAGTGCAGCACTTGCGGCTCTTCGTGGAACACCTTGCCGATGCCATGACCGCAGTATTCGCGGACCACCGAGAAGCCGTTCTTTTCAGCGTGTTTCTGGATGACTTCGCCGATATCCCCCAGGCGCGCGCCCGGACGGACCATCTCGATACCCTTGTACATGCATTCCTGGGTGATCTTCGACAGGCGCTCGGCCCACTCCGGGACCTTGCCGACGTGGAACATCTTGCTGGTGTCACCGTGATAGCCGTCCTTGATGACGGTCACGTCGATGTTCAGCACGTCGCCGTCTTTAAGCGGCTTTTCGTTGGGAATGCCGTGGCAGACCACATGGTTGATCGAGGTGCAGATGGATTTGGGGAAGCCCTTGTAGTTCAGCGGCGCAGGAATGGCCTTCTGCTCGTTGACGATGTAGTCATGGCAGATGCGGTCCAGTTCGTCGGTGGTGACTCCAGGCTTGACGTAGGCACCGATCATTTCCAGAACATCGGCGGCCAGGCGACCGGCGATACGCATCTTTTCGATGTCTTCAGGGGTTTTGAGGGTGACGGTCATACAAACTCTCTCGGGCGCGGCGTGCACGCGGCAAATACGGAAAACGCTGATTCTATCAGACCGTCGGCGACGGGTGATTATCGTGTCTTCTATATAAGGAGTAATCTGGCGGTCACAAGGTCTGCGTTGTGTGTTCCGTTATCCAACCTTTTGTGGTATAAAATGCGCCGCTTTCCGGGTATGCCCGTGAAAGCACAAACCCACACACGTGTCGACACGATGACCTGGGTGCCTTCGGCTCGAGCCGCTGGTTGGTCATTGGGATACGTGGAGGCCTAACCCGACTTATCAAGGAACTATCATGTCCCAAGTCAACATGCGCGATATGCTGAAGGCCGGTGTGCACTTCGGTCACCAAACCCGTTACTGGAACCCGAAAATGGGTAAATACATTTTCGGCGCGCGTAACAAGATCCACATCATCAACCTTGAAAAAACCCTGCCTATGTTCAACGAAGCGCTGACTTTCGTTGAGCGCCTGGCTCAGGGCAAAAACAAGATTCTGTTCGTCGGCACCAAGCGTTCCGCTGGCAAGATCGTTGCTGAAGAAGCAGCACGTTGCGGTTCGCCGTACGTCGATCACCGCTGGTTGGGCGGCATGCTGACCAACTTCAAAACCATCCGTGCCTCGATCAAGCGCCTGCGCGACCTGGAAATCCAGGCCGAAGACGGTACTTTCGCCAAGCTGACCAAGAAAGAGGCGCTGATGCGTACTCGCGATCTGGAAAAGCTGGATCGTAGCCTGGGTGGTATCAAGGACATGGGCGGTCTGCCTGACGCACTGTTCGTCATCGACGTTGATCACGAGCGCATCGCGATCACCGAAGCCAACAAACTGGGTATCCCGGTCATTGGCGTCGTTGACACCAACAGCAGCCCGGAAGGCGTTGACTACATCATCCCGGGCAACGATGACGCAATCCGCGCTATCCAGCTGTACATGGGTTCGATGGCTGACGCTGTTATCCGTGGTCGCAACAACACTGCTGGCGGCACCGACGTTTACGTCGAAGAAGCTCCAACAGCTGCTGTAGAAGGCTGAGAGGCTAGCGCCTGACGCTTACTCAGTGCGCAAAAAGGGGGCTAGGCCCCCTTTTTGCCTCCTGGAAAACCAGTTGCTGACGTTAACGTGGCCCTGTTGTCATGTTTGGCTGTCAGCCTGTGCTTTCAAGAATTTTGAACGCCCGCATTGCGGGTGGAATGGTTTAAGACCTATCCAAAGAGGATTTTAAAATGGCAGAGATTACTGCAGCGTTGGTCAAAGAACTGCGCGAGCGTACCGGCGAAGGCATGATGGATTGCAAAAAGGCCTTGACCAAGGCCGGCGGCGACATCGAAAAAGCCATCGACGACATGCGTGCTTCGGGCGCAATCAAGGCCGCCAAGAAGGCAGGCAACATTGCTGCTGAAGGCGCTATCGGCGTCAAGGTCAGCGAAGATGGCAAGCGTGCCATCATCATCGAAGTCAACTCTCAGACTGACTTCCTGGCCCTGCAGGACGATTTCAAGAACTTCGTGACCGCCAGCCTGGAAAAAGCCTTCGCTGACAACGTCACCGACGTCGCTCCGCTGATCGAAGCGCAAGAGTCCGCACGTACCGCCCTGGTTGCCAAGGTCGGCGAAAACGTCAACATCCGTCGCCTGGCCAACATCGAAGGCGATGTGGTCAATGCTTACCTGCACGGTAACAAGATCGGCGTGGTTGTGGTCCTCAAAGGCGGTGACGCTGAGCTGGCCAAAGACATCGCGATGCACGTAGCGGCAAGCAACCCTGAGTTCCTGCTGCCTTCGGAAGTTTCGGCCGAAGCCATCGAACGCGAAAAAGGCGTCTTCCTGCAGTTGAACGAAGACAAGATCAAAGGCAAGCCTGCTGAAATCGTCGAGAAAATGGTGGGCGGTCGCATCACCAAGTTCCTGGCCGAAGCGAGCCTGGTTGAGCAGGCGTTCGTCAAGAACCCTGAAATCAAGGTTGGTGATCTGGCCAAGAAAGCCGGCGCTGAAATCGTTTCGTTCACCTACTTCAAGGTTGGTGAAGGCATCGAGAAGCCAGTTGACAACTTCGCTGAAGAAGTCGCTGCTCAAGTAGCTGCCAGCAAGCAGTAAGACGGTTTTACGACTGTCGACCCGAAGAGGCTGCCCGCTCACGCGCGCGGCCTCTTTTTCAAAAGGGAAAAGTGTTTGTTTTCCCTGAAGATGTAGCTTACAAGGCGACATCTTTGTGACGCTGTAGCAGCGTCAGGCTAGAGTTAGCGCAGGTTGAAAGAGCCTGTAAGATTTTTTTCAAGTAAACGCCGCAGGAGAGATTCGCAATGGCTCAGCAGGGCAGTGGTCATCAGGCTCGCTATAAACGCATTCTACTCAAACTTAGCGGCGAGGCCCTGATGGGGTCTGAAGAGTTCGGCATCGATCCCAAGGTCCTGGATCGCATGGCGCTCGAAGTCGGCCAGTTGGTGGGGATTGGCGTCCAGGTCGGCCTGGTCATTGGCGGTGGCAACCTGTTCCGTGGTGCCGCTCTGAGTGCCGCTGGTATGGATCGCGTTACCGGTGACCACATGGGTATGCTGGCTACGGTGATGAATGCCCTGGCGATGCGCGATGCGCTGGAGCGTGCCAATATCTCGGCTATCGTGATGTCGGCGATTTCCATGGTGGGTGTGACCGACCACTACGATCGTCGCAAGGCCATGCGTCACCTCAACTCCAAGGAGGTGGTGATTTTCGCCGCCGGTACCGGTAACCCGTTCTTTACCACCGACTCCGCAGCATGCCTGCGAGCCATTGAAATCGACGCCGATGTCGTACTCAAGGCAACCAAGGTCGATGGCGTGTACACCGCAGACCCGTTCAAAGACCCTCATGCAGAGAAGTTCGATCATCTGACTTACGATGAAGTGCTGGATCGCAAACTGGGTGTCATGGATCTCACGGCTATCTGCCTGTGCCGCGACCATAATATGCCCCTGCGGGTCTTCAACATGAACAAGCCCGGCGCCCTGCTGAATATCGTGCATGGTGGCGCTGAAGGAACACTGATCGAGGAAGCTCAACAATGATCAACGAAATCAAGAAAGACGCTCAGGAGCGCATGCAGAAGTCCCTCGAGTCGCTGAACCATGCATTTGGTCAGATTCGTACCGGCAAGGCCCACCCGAGCATTCTGGGTAGCGTGATGGTGCCTTACTACGGCGCTGATACGCCCTTGAGCGGTGTTGCCAACGTCACCGTGAAAGACTCCCGGACCCTGCAGGTCGTGGCTTTCGAGCGCAACATGCTTGCCGCAGTCGACAAGGCGATCCAGAGCGCAGGCCTGAACCTCAACCCGACCAACCTCGGCGAGATGCTGTTGATCTCCATGCCGGCCCTGACTGAAGAAACCCGCAAGGGCTTCACCAAGCAGGCGCGCAGTGCCGCTGAAGATGCCCGTGTTGCCGTGCGCAACATTCGCCGCGATGCACTGGGCGACATCAAGAAGCTGGTCAAGGACAAGGAAATCAGCGAAGACGAAGAGCGTCGTGCAGCCGCCGACATCCAGAAGCTGACCGACAAGGCTGAGGCAGATATCGACGCGGCTACCAAGGTGAAAGAAGCGGACCTGATGGCCGTATAAGGGCCGGGAAGCTTTCATGGAAAAGACAAAGCTGACAGCACTTACATCAGTGCCGCGTCATGTAGCGATCATCATGGATGGCAATAACCGCTGGGCGAAAAAACGCCTGCTGCCCGGTGTCGCCGGGCACAAGGCGGGCGTTGACGCTGTCCGTGCGGTCATCGAGGTGTGTGCCGAGGCCAAGGTCGAGGTGCTGACCTTGTTCGCTTTCTCCAGTGAGAACTGGCAGCGTCCGGCTGAAGAAGTCGGTGCGCTGATGGAGCTGTTTTTCACGGCCTTGCGCCGTGAAACACGGCGTCTGAATGAAAACAACATCAGCTTGCGCATCATTGGCGATCGTTCGCGTTTTCACCCCGAGCTTCAGGCCGCGATGCGTGAGGCGGAGCAGGCCACAGTGGGGAATAACCGCTTTGTCCTGCAAATCGCCGCCAATTATGGTGGGCAGTGGGATATTGCTCAGGCAGCCCAGCGACTTGCCCGGGAAGTTCAGGCGGGCCATTTGCGCCCTGAGGATATCTCCCCGGAACTGCTGCAGACCTGTCTGGCGACGGGCGATCTGCCGCTGCCGGATCTGTGCATCCGTACGGGCGGGGAACACCGCATCAGTAATTTCCTGCTATGGCAGCTGGCCTATGCCGAGCTGTATTTCTCCGACCTGTTCTGGCCGGACTTCAAACACGATGCCATGCGCGCCGCGCTGGCAGATTTCGCTTCGCGTCAGCGCCGCTTCGGTAAAACGAGCGAGCAGGTCGAAGCTGGAGCCCGGGCTTAATGCTGAAACAACGAATCATTACGGCACTTATTCTGCTGCCGATTGCGCTGTGTGGATTTTTCCTGCTCTCCGGCGCAGGTTTTGCCTTGTTTATCGGCCTGGTAGTCACGCTGGGTGCCTGGGAATGGGCACGTCTGGCCGGTTTCAATGCTCAGCCGGCTCGCCTGGGCTATGCCGCACTGGTGGCGGTGCTGCTGTTTGTGCTGAACCTGCTGCCAGGGATGGCGCCATGGGTGCTGGGGGGGGCGATGATCTGGTGGGTCGCGGCGACCTACCTGGTATTGACCTATCCGGCCTCCAGTGAGCGCTGGGCCAGTGTTGCCAGCAAACTGGTGATCGGCCTGCTGATCCTCCTGCCGGCCTGGCAGGGGCTGGTTTTGATCAAGCAGTGGCCGCTGGGCAACTGGCTGATCCTAGCTGTCATGGTGCTGGTCTGGGGTGCTGACATCGGTGCCTACTTTTCCGGCAAGGCCTTTGGCAAGCGCAAGCTGGCGCCCAAGGTCAGTCCTGGCAAGAGCTGGGAAGGTGTTTATGGCGGTCTGGTCGCCAGCCTGATGATTACCCTGGTGGTGGGTCTGCTTCGCCACTGGTCGGCATCGGAGCTGTTGTTCGGCCTGCTGGGTGCAGCGGTGGTGGTGTTTATTTCCGTCGTCGGCGACCTGACCGAAAGCATGTTCAAGCGTCAGTCCGGTATCAAGGACAGCAGTAATCTGTTGCCGGGCCATGGCGGTGTGCTGGATCGCATCGACAGCCTGACGGCCGCCATTCCGGTGTTTGCCGTACTGCTCTGGGCTGCCAACTGGGGTGCTCTGTGAGTCGTGCCCAGCAGATTACCGTTCTGGGGGCCACTGGTTCGGTAGGCCTTAGCACTCTGGATGTCATTGCCCGTCACCCGAGTCTCTATCAGGTCTTTGCCCTCACCGGTTTCACTCGCCTGAAAGAGCTGCTGGCCTTGTGTGTGCGCCATGTGCCGCGCTATGCCGTGGTGCCAACCCAGGATGTGGCGCGCAAGCTCCAGGATGATCTGGTGGCTGCCGGTCTGGACACACGGGTTCTGGTCGGTGAAGAAGGCCTTTGCGAAGTCGCCCGGCATGCCCAGGTCGATACCGTGCTGGCGGCCATTGTCGGCGCGGCCGGGCTGCGGCCGACGCTGGCGGCGGTCGAGGCGGGCAAGAAGGTGTTGCTGGCCAATAAAGAGTCGCTGGTGATGTCTGGCAGCCTGTTCATGCAGGCCGTGCGACAGCATGGCGCAGTACTGCTGCCCATTGACAGCGAGCACAATGCAATCTTTCAGTGCATGCCCGCTGACTATTCCCGCGGCCTGAATGCCGTGGGTGTTCGGCGAATCCTGCTGACTGCTTCAGGCGGGCCGTTTCGTGAGACAGCGCTGGCCGAATTGCATGACGTTACGCCCGAGCAGGCCTGCGCCCATCCGGTATGGTCCATGGGACGCAAGATATCCGTGGACTCGGCGAGCATGATGAACAAGGGGCTGGAGCTGATCGAGGCCTGCTGGCTGTTCGATGCGCGACCGGCCCAGGTCGAAGTGGTGATCCATCCGCAGAGCGTGATTCATTCCCTGGTCGATTATGTCGATGGTTCGGTGTTGGCCCAGTTGGGTAACCCGGACATGCGTACGCCAATCGCCAACGCTCTGGCATGGCCGGTGCGCATCGATTCGGGGGTTGCGCCTCTGGATTTGTTCGGCATTGCCCGGCTGGATTTTCACGCTCCCGACGAACGGCGTTTTCCCTGCCTGCGTCTGGCCCGTCAGGCCGCCGAGGCCGGTAACAGCGCTCCGGCGATTTTGAATGCGGTAAACGAAGTGGCAGTGGCAGCGTTTCTCGATCGACGCATCCGTTATCTCGAGATCGCGAGTATGATCGAGGACGTTCTGGATCGGCAGCCGGTCATTGCACTGGATGAGCTGGAGACGGTATTCGAAGTGGACTCAAAAGCGCGCGTGCTGGCCGAGCAGTGGCTTGGTCGTAACGGGCGGTAAGTAAACAGACGGTGACTGGGCTGGTTGTTGTGCAAGGTCAGGGGGGGCAGGGTAGCCTCCATTGCCTTCCACCTTGCTGACCCCCATGAATCAGTGCCCCGGAGAAAGTTGATGAGCGCGCTCTATATGATTGTCGGCACCCTGGTGGCTTTGGGTGTGCTGGTGACCTTTCACGAATTTGGTCACTTCTGGGTGGCCCGGCGTTGTGGCGTCAAGGTGTTGCGTTTCTCTGTCGGCTTCGGTACGCCGCTGGTGCGCTGGCATGATCGCCAGGGCACCGAATATGTAGTGGCGGCCATTCCTCTGGGTGGCTACGTCAAGATGCTCGACGAGCGCGAGGGCGAAGTGCCTGTCGAACTGCTCGACCAGACCTTCAACCGCAAGACGGTGTATCAGCGTATTGCCATCGTGATCGCCGGGCCGGTTGCCAACTTCCTGCTTGCCATTGCCTTCTTCTGGGTGCTGGCGATGCTGGGCAGCCAACAGGTGCGTCCGGTGATCGGTGCGGTCGAGCCGGGCAGTATCGCCCAGCAGGCCGGGTTGAGCAGTGGTCAGGAAATCGTCTCGATCGACGGTGAAGCGACCAGCGGTTGGGCGGCGGTGAATCTGCAACTGGTCAGGCGGCTCGGTGAAAGCGGTTCGATAGCGGTCATGACGCAGGATCAGGGTTCGACGGTGGCTACGCCCCACACCCTGCAGTTGAATGACTGGCTCAAGGGGGCTGACGAGCCGGATCCGATCAAGTCCCTGGGCATTCGCCCATGGCGTCCGGCGCTGGCACCGGTGCTGGCCGAACTCGATCCGCAAGGCCCGGCCCAGGCTGCCGGCCTGAAAGCCGGTGATCGCCTGGTGATGCTCGATGGCCATGGGGTCGATGAGTGGCAACAGATTGTCGATTGGGTACGTCAGCGTCCCAATACCAAGGTCACGCTGCGAGTCGAGCGTGACGGTGCACAGTTCGATGTGCCTCTGACCCTGGCCGTACACGGCGAGGGCAAGGCCGCAACCGGTTATATGGGCGCTGGCGTCAAGCCGGTTGACTGGCCGCCGCAGATGCTTCGCGAGGTCAGTTATGGCCCTGTGGCCGCCGTGGCAGAGGGAGCCAGGCGCACATGGACCATGAGTGTGCTGACCCTCGATTCATTGCGCAAAATGTTGTTCGGCGAGCTCTCGGTAAAAAACTTGAGTGGACCGATAACCATTGCTAAAGTGGCGGGCGCTTCGGCCCAGTCAGGCATTGGTGATTTCCTGAATTTCCTTGCTTACCTGAGCATAAGCCTGGGGGTTCTGAATCTGCTGCCCATTCCTGTGTTGGATGGGGGGCATCTTTTGTTCTATCTGATTGAATGGGCGCGTGGTCGCCCGCTCTCGGAAAGAGTACAGGGTTGGGGGGTTCAGATTGGTATCAGTCTGGTGGTGGGCGTGATGTTGCTCGCACTGGTCAACGATCTGGGCCGACTATAAAGCTTCGCTGTGTTGCGAACCTGCCGCATTTTGCGGCAGTTTGTTTATTGCCAGTTGGAATAAGAAAGGACTTCATGAAACGTCTGCTGCTAACTGCGGTTCTCGCCGTACTGATGATCGCTGAAGTTCACGCCGAGTCCTTCACTATCTCCGATATCCGGGTCAATGGCCTCCAGCGGGTTTCCGCCGGCAGTGTCTTTGGCGCATTGCCGCTGAACGTGGGTGAGCAAGCGGATGATAGTCGTCTGGTCGAGGCCACTCGTGCGCTGTTTAAAACCGGGTTCTTTCAAGATATCCAGCTCGGCCGCGATGGCAATGTTCTCGTCATCACCGTGGTCGAACGACCTTCGGTTTCGAGCATTGAAATCGACGGTAACAAGGCAATCTCCACAGAAGACCTGATGAAAGGTCTGAAGTCGTCGGGTCTCGCCGAAGGCGAGATCTTCCAGCGCGCGACCCTCGAAGGCGTACGTAACGAACTGCAACGCCAGTACGTGGCGCAAGGTCGTTATTCGGCCGAGGTAAAAGCCGAAGTCGTACCGCAGCCGCGTAACCGCGTGGGCCTGAAGATCGACATCAACGAAGGCACCGTGGCCGCTATCCAGCACATCAACGTGGTGGGCAACTCGGTGTTCCCGGACGAAGACCTGATCGGTCTGTTCGAGCTCAAGACCACCAACTGGCTTTCCTTCTTCAAGAACGACGACAAGTACGCCCGGGAAAAACTCTCTGGTGACCTGGAACGTCTGCGTTCCTACTACCTCGATCGCGGCTATATCAATATGGATATTGCCTCGACCCAGGTTTCGATTTCGCCGGACAAGAAGAGCGTGTTCATCACGGTCAACGTCAACGAAGGCGAGAAATACACCGTCAAGTCGGTTGCCCTGAGCGGTGACCTGAAAGTGCCGGAAGATCAGGTCAAGTCCCTGCTGCTGGTCAAGCCGGGCCAGGTGTTCTCGCGCAAGCTGATGACCACCACCTCGGAACTGATCACCCGTCGTCTGGGTAACGAAGGCTATACCTTCGCCAACGTCAACGGCGTGCCGACTCCGCACGACGAAGACCACACGGTCGATATCACCTTCGGTGTCGATCCGGGCAAGCGTGCCTATGTCAACCGCATCAACTTCCGTGGCAACACCAAGACGGCGGACGACGTGCTGCGTCGTGAAATGCGCCAGATGGAAGGTGGCTGGGCTTCGACCTACCTGATCGACCAGTCCAAGACCCGTCTTGATCGCCTGGGCTTCTTCAAGGAAGTGAAGGTGGAAACACCGGCGGTTCCGGGTACTGACGACCAGGTTGACGTGAACTACGCGGTTGAAGAGCAGGCGTCCGGTTCTATCACTGCCAGCGTCGGTTTCGCCCAGAGCGCGGGCCTGATCCTTGGTGGTTCGATCAGCCAGAACAACTTCCTGGGTACCGGTAACAAGGTCAGCATCGGCCTGACCCGCAGCGAATACCAGAGTCGTTACAACTTCAGCTACGTGGACCCGTACTTCACGCCGGACGGTGTGAGCCTGGGCTACAACGCCTTCTATCGCACCACTGACTATAAAGACCTCGACGTTGACGTCGCGAGCTATGCGGTCGACAGCTACGGTGCCGGTGTCAGCCTGGGCTACCCGATCAACGAGACCTCGCGCCTGAACTTCGGCCTGACCGTGCAGCACGACCAGATCAAGACCGGTACCTACACCGTCGACGAAATTTTCGATTTCGTCGACAAGGAAGGCAATTCGTACACCAACTTCAAGGCGTCGGCCGGCTGGTCCGAGTCGACCCTGAACAAGGGTACCCTGCCGACCCGTGGTCACTCGCAGAGCCTGGTGCTGGAAACCACGATTCCGGGCAGCGACCTGTCGTTCTACAAGCTCGACTACCGCGCCCAGTACTTCCATCCGATCACCTCGGACTACACCCTGCGTCTGCATACCGAGTTGGGTTATGGCGACGGTTACGGTTCCACCTCGGGCCTGCCGTTCTATGAAAACTACTATGCCGGTGGTTTCAACTCGGTTCGTGGTTTCAAGGACAGCACCCTGGGGCCGCGCAGTACGCCGAGTCGTGGCGCGGCTAATGGCGGTAAGCCAGGTACTCTGGCTGACCCGGACCAGGATCCACTGCCGTTCGGTGGCAACGTTCTGGTGCAGGGTGGTGTGGAAGTCATGTTCCCGCTGCCATTTATCAAGGATCAGCGTTCCCTGCGCACTTCGTTGTTCTGGGATGTGGGTAACGTCTTTGACAGCAACTGCAAGTCCTCCACTACCGCAGAGAACCAAAAGGTCAAGTGCAGCAACGTTGACCTCTCCGGCCTGGCCAGTTCCGTGGGTGTAGGTGTGACCTGGATCACTGCGCTTGGTCCGTTGAGCTTCGCCCTGGCCATGCCGGTGAAGAAGCCGGACAACGAAGCCGAAACCCAAGTGTTCCAATTTTCCCTGGGCCAGACCTTCTAAGTGTCTGACCTGATAATGACAACGAATTCCGTAGGAGTTGTATTGTGCGTAAGTTGACTCAATTGGTACTGCTGGCAACTGTTCTGGCAGCGACCCCGGCTTTTGCCGACATGAAAATCGCGGTACTGAACTACCAGATGGCTTTGCTTGAATCCGACGCAGCCAAGGCCTACGCCGTGGACGCCGAGAAAAAATTCGGCCCGCAACTGAACAAGCTGAAAACCCTGGAAAGCAGCGCCAAGGGCATTCAGGACCGTCTGGTTGCCGGTGGCGACAAGATGGCCCAGCCTGAGCGTGAGCGCCTGGAGCTTGAATTCAAGCAAAAGGCCCGCGACTTCCAGTTCCAGTCCAAGGAACTGAACGAAGCCAAAGCCGTTGCTGACCGTGAAATGCTCAAGCAACTCAAGCCGAAGCTGGACCAGGCCGTAGAAGAAGTCATCAAGAAAGGCGCCTATGACCTGGTGTTCGAGCGCGGTGCGGTGATCGACGTCAAGCCTCAGTATGACGTGACCCGCCAGGTCATCGAGCGCATGAACCAGCTGAAGTAATCATGAGCGCAACCATCAAGCTCGGCCAATTGGCCGAGTTCCTCGGCGCCACTCTCCGTGGCGCGGCGGACAGGGACATCACCGGGCTGGCGACTCTGCAAGAGGCCGGCCCGGATCAGGTCAGCTTCCTGGCCAATCCGCAGTACCGCAAATTCCTCGCCGAAACCCATGCCGCAGCTGTCTTGCTCAAGCCTGCCGATGCTGAAGGTTTTGCCGGGGATGCTTTGCTTGTGCCTGATCCCTATCTGGCCTATGCGCGGATTTCCCATCTGTTCGATCCCAAGCCCAAGGCTGCACCCGGTGTGCATCCGACGGCGGTGATCGCGGCGGATGCCCAGGTTGATCCTGCAGCCAGTATCGGTGCCTTTGCCGTGATCGAAAGCGGCGCCCGGATTGGCGCAGGGGTGACCATCGGTGCCCACTGCTTTATCGGTGCCCGCTGTGAAATCGGCGCCGGTGGCTGGTTGGCCCCGCGCGTGACCCTCTACCACGATGTGCGCATCGGTGAACGTGTGGTGATCCAGTCCGGAGCGGTGCTGGGCGGCGAGGGCTTCGGTTTCGCCAACGAGAAAGGTGTCTGGCAGAAAATCGCCCAGATCGGCGGTGTGTTGATTGGCGATGACGTCGAAATTGGCGTCAATACCGCCATCGACCGCGGCGCGCTGGCCGATACCCGCATCGGTAATGGCGTGAAGCTCGACAACCAGATCCAGATTGCCCACAACGTGCAGATTGGTGACCACACGGCCATGGCGGCCTGTGTCGGTATCTCCGGCAGCAGCAAAATCGGCAAGCATTGCATGCTCGCAGGCGGTGTCGGTCTGGTCGGGCATATCGAGATCTGCGACAACGTGTTTATCACCGGCATGACCATGGTCACCCATTCGATTACCGAACCAGGGTCTTACTCCTCGGGTACGGCGATGCAACCGGCGGCCGAGTGGCGTAAAAGTGCTGCACGCATCCGTAAACTTGATGAAACAGCGCGACGACTGCAGAAACTGGAAAAGATTGTCGAGACAGTGACCTCAGGCGCTCAGGTTTCATCAGATGGCTGATACTTTTTTCATATCAGGTGCGATCAGTCGATAAGCGGCGCCCTTGATATGCAGAGGAATGCTGCGCGTGCGTCGCGCACTCCCAATCTTTACTACAGGCTTCCCCTCGAAATGATGGACATCACAGAAATTCGCGAATACCTGCCTCATCGCTACCCGTTCCTGCTTGTGGATCGCGTGGTGGAGCTGGATGTCGAGAGCAAAAGCATTCGTGCCTACAAGAATGTCAGCATCAACGAGCCTTTCTTCAACGGCCACTTCCCTCAGCACCCGATCATGCCGGGCGTACTGATCATCGAAGCGATGGCCCAGGCTGCCGGTATTCTCGGTTTCAAAATGCTGGACGTGAAACCGGCTGACGGCACCCTTTACTACTTCGTCGGTTCCGACAAGCTGCGCTTCCGCCAGCCTGTAACGCCGGGCGACCAGTTGATCCTGGAAGCCAGGTTCATCAGCTGCAAGCGCCAGATCTGGAAGTTCGAATGCCAGGCCTCGGTCGACGGCAAACCTGTATGCTCCGCAGAAATCATCTGTGCGGAACGTAAACTATGAGTTTGATTGACCCTCGCGCAATCATCGATCCGACAGCCATCCTGGCTGACGATGTCGAGGTCGGCCCGTGGTCGATCATCGGAGCCGATGTGGAAATTGGCGAGGGTACGGTCATCGGGCCGCACGTTATTCTTCGTGGCCCGACGAAAATTGGCAGGCACAACCGTATCTACCAGTTTTCGTCCGTGGGTGAAGATACCCCGGACCTCAAGTACAAGGGCGAAGCAACGCGCCTGGTGATCGGCGATCACAACATCATCCGCGAAGGTGTGACCATCCACCGTGGCACCATTCAGGACCGTGCTGAAACCACCCTGGGTGACCACAATCTGATCATGGCCTATGCCCATATCGGTCATGACAGCGTCATCGGCAACCATTGCATCCTGGTCAACAACACCGCGCTGGCCGGCCACGTGCACGTCGATGATTGGGCGATTCTTTCCGGTTTTACCCTGGTTCACCAGTTCTGCCACATCGGCGCCCATAGTTTTTCCGGCATGGGCACGGCCATCGGCAAGGATGTTCCGGCGTTCGTTACCGTATTCGGCAACCCGGCGGAAGCGCGTAGCATGAACTTCGAAGGCATGCGTCGCCGTGGTTTCAGCGAAGAAGCCATTCATGCACTGCGTCGAGCCTATAAAGTGGTCTATCGCCAGGGCCTTACGGTCGATCAGGCGATTGCCGAACTTGCCGAACCTGCTGCGCAGTACCCCGAAGTCGCTGTGTTTCTCCAGTCCATCCAGTGTTCGACCCGCGGCATCACCCGCTGACCATGACGAACGTACTGCGTGTCGCCCTGGTTGCCGGTGAGGCGTCGGGGGATATCCTCGGTTCCGGTCTGATGCGGGCGCTCAAGGCCCGTCATCCTGCTATCGAATTTATTGGCGTCGGCGGTCCGTTGATGGAAGCCGAAGGCCTGGCCTCTTATTTTCCCATGGAGCGTCTGTCTGTCATGGGGTTGGTCGAGGTGCTTGGCCGCCTGCGCGAGCTGCTGGGTCGGCGCAAGCTGCTGATCGAGACCCTGATAGCTGAAAAGCCGGATGTCTTCATCGGCATCGATGCCCCCGATTTCACTCTCAACGTCGAACTCAAGCTGCGTCAGGCCGGAATCAAGACCGTGCACTACGTCAGCCCGTCGGTCTGGGCCTGGCGGCAGAAGCGGGTGCTGAAGATTCGCGAAGGCTGCGATCTCATGCTGACCCTGCTGCCGTTCGAGGCACGTTTCTACGAAGAGAAGGGCGTGCCGGTGCGTTTTGTCGGTCACCCATTGGCCGACACTATTCCCCTTGAGGCCGATCGTGAGGCCGCCCGTGCCGAGCTGGGCCTGGGCAACGGGACTGTCGTGGCGCTGATGCCGGGCAGTCGCGGTGGTGAAGTCGGTCGCCTGGGTACGCTGTTTTTCGACGCCGCCCAGCGCATGCTGGCGCAGCGGCCCGGCATCCGTTTTGTTCTGCCCTGCGCCAATAACCACCGCCGTGCGCAGATCGAACAGCAGCTGCAAGGCCGGGATCTGCCGGTGATGTTGCTCGATGGCCGCTCCCACGTGGCCCTGGCGGCCTGCGATGCGGTGCTGATCGCCTCGGGCACTGCGACCCTGGAAGCGCTGCTGTACAAGCGGCCGATGGTCGTTGCCTATCGCCTGGCGCCGTTGACCTACTGGATTCTCAAGCGCCTGGTCAAAAGTCCTTACGTTTCCCTGCCCAACCTGCTGGCCCAACGCCTTCTGGTTCCTGAGTTATTGCAGGACGCGGCCACGCCTGATGCATTGGCGCAAACTTTGCTGCCGTTACTCGATGACGGCCGGGCGCAGACCAACGGTTTTGCCGAGTTGCAGCACACCCTGCGTCGTGATGCCTCAAACCAGGCTGCTGATGCCGTACTGGGCCTGCTGGGCCAATCGTCTTCACTATGAGTACACGATCAATGCAAATGGGCCTGGATTTCAGTCTGGTCGAAGAGCTTGTAGCCGGTGTCGATGAGGTCGGTCGCGGCCCATTGTGCGGCGCGGTGGTCACGGCAGCGGTGATCCTCGATCCGAACCGGCCGATCCTCGGTCTCAACGACTCGAAGAAGCTCACCGAAGCCAAGCGCGACAAGCTCTACGACGAGATCATGGAGAAGGCCCTGTGCTGGTGCATTGCCCGGGCCGAGGTCGAGGAAATCGATCGTCTGAATATCCTCCATGCAACCATGCTGGCCATGCAACGCGCCGTGGAAGGCCTGAGCATTACGCCGAAGCTGGCGCTGATCGACGGCAACCGCTGCCCCAAGCTCTCGGTGCCCAGCGCCCCGGTGATTCAGGGTGATGGCAAGGTGCCTGCGATTGCTGCGGCATCGATTCTGGCCAAAGTCAGCCGCGACCGGGAAATGGCAGCCTTCGAGCTGATTTATCCGGGCTACGGCATTGGCGGGCACAAGGGTTACCCGACGCCAGTGCACCTGGAAGCCTTGGCGCGCCTGGGGCCGACGCCCCTCCATCGGCGTTCGTTCGGCCCTGTCCGCGCAGCCTATGAAGCGCGCGAATCCATGGGCCAGGTGCTTGCTACGGATTTGCTCCTGGGCTGACCTGACGGACGCGAGCACACAAGCCGTTCGTCCCGGTACAATCCCTGCCTTCGTTTTTTGTGTTCTAGCGCTATAGGATCACCATGCCGGCTTCTTTCGTTCATCTACGCCTGCACACCGAATACTCGCTGGTCGACGGTCTGGTCCGGGTCAAGCCCCTGGTCAAGGCCCTGACAGGCCTGAATATGCCTGCGGTGGCCGTGACCGATCAGAACAACATGTGTTCGCTGGTCAAATTCTACAAAGCCACCATGGGCGCCGGGATCAAGCCGATCTGTGGCGCCGACCTGTGGCTGTTGGGCAAGGATCAGGAAACCCTCTCGCGTATCAGCCTGCTGGTGATGAACCCGCAAGGCTATCGCAACCTGACAGAGCTGATTTCCCGTGGCTTTATCGACGGCCAGCGTAACGGCCAGATCATTATCGAGCGCGAATGGGTTGCCGAGGCCAACGAAGGGCTGATCATGCTGTCGGCGGCGAAGGAGGGCGAAATCGGTATGGCCCTGCTGGGCTCCAATCCGGCCGACGCCGACCAGCTGCTCAAAGAATGGATGGCGGTCTTTCCTGATCGTTTCTACGTGGAAGTCCAGCGGACCAACCGTGTCAACGATGAAGAGCATCTGCACGCGGCCGTAGCTCTGGCCGATCGCCATGGTGCGCCGCTGGTGGCCACAAACGATGTGCGCTTCATCAAGCAGGAAGATTTCGAGGCCCACGAAACCCGCGTCTGCATCGGTGAAGGCCGCGCCCTGGACGACCCGCGCCGCTCGCACAACTACAGCGACCAGCAGTACCTCAAGAGCGCCGAGGAAATGGCCGAGCTGTTCAGTGACCTGCCCGAGGCGCTGGAAAATACCGTCGAAATCGCCAAGCGCTGCAATATCGACGTCAAGCTGGGCACCCACTTCCTGCCCAACTTCCCGATTCCCGATGGCATGACCATCGATGAGTATTTCCGCAAGGTGTCCTTCGACGGTCTGGAGGAACGTCTGGCGGTGCTGTTGCCCAAGGACACCACCGAGGACTACGACGCCAAGCGCCAGGTCTACGTCGACCGGTTGAATTTCGAGCTGGATATCATCATCCAGATGGGCTTTCCCGGTTACTTCCTGATCGTGATGGACTTTATCCAGTGGGCCAAGAACAACGGCGTACCGGTCGGTCCTGGCCGTGGGTCGGGTGCCGGGTCGCTGGTGGCCTATGTGCAGAAGATCACCGACCTCGATCCGCTGGAATATGACCTGCTGTTCGAACGCTTCCTGAACCCGGAACGGGTTTCCATGCCCGACTTCGACGTCGACTTCTGCATGGACGGTCGTGACCGCGTGATCGATTACGTGGCCGAGAAATACGGGCGTAACGCGGTCAGCCAGATCATCACCTTCGGTTCCATGGCGGCCAAGGCGGTGGTGCGGGACGTGGCGCGGGTACAGGGCAAGTCCTATGGCCTGGCTGACCGTCTGTCGAAAATGATTCCCTTCGAGGTCGGCATGACCCTGGAGAAGGCCTACGAGCAGGAAGAGATCCTGCGCGACTTTCTCAAGGTCGACGAAGAGGCGGCAGAAATCTGGGAGATGGCACGCAAGCTCGAGGGCGTGGTGCGTAACGTCGGCAAGCACGCCGGCGGTGTGGTCATTGCGCCGACCAAGCTCACCGACTTCTCACCGATCTATTGCGACGAGGCCGGTGACGGCCTGGTGACCCAGTTCGACAAGGATGACGTCGAGGCGGCAGGCCTGGTGAAGTTCGACTTCCTCGGCCTGCGCACCCTGACCATCATTGACTGGGCGCTCAAGACCATCAACCGTGACCGCGCCAAGGTCGATCAGGAGCCGCTGGATATCGCCTTCATCCCCCTGGATGACGCGCCGACCTACCAGTTGCTGCAGAAAGCTGAAACCACTGCGGTATTCCAGCTTGAATCACGGGGCATGAAGGAGCTGATCAAAAAGCTCAAGCCCGACTGCCTGGAAGACTTGATCGCACTGGTGGCGCTGTTCCGTCCCGGTCCGCTGCAATCGGGCATGGTGGACGACTTCATCAACCGCAAGCACGGTCGCGCCGAACTGGCCTACCCGCACAGCGATTACCAGTACGAGGGCCTCAAGCCAGTACTGGCACCGACCTACGGCATCATCCTGTATCAGGAACAGGTGATGCAGATTGCCCAGGTCATGGCGGGTTACACCCTTGGCGGTGCAGACATGCTGCGCCGGGCCATGGGTAAGAAGAAACCCGAGGAAATGGCCAAGCAGCGCGGCGGTTTCATCGAAGGTTGCGCGACCAATAATATCGACGCCGATCTGGCAGGTAACATCTTTGACCTGGTAGAGAAATTCGCCGGTTACGGCTTCAACAAGTCGCACTCGGCTGCCTATGGCCTGGTTTCCTACCAGACCGCGTGGTTGAAGACCCACTACCCGGCGCCGTTCATGGCGGCGGTACTTTCGGCGGATATGCACAACACCGACAAGGTCGTGACCTTGATCGAGGAAGTGCGCACCATGAAGCTGCGTCTCGACGCGCCGGACGTCAACGCCTCGGAATTCAAATTCACGGTGAGCGAAGACGGTCGCATCATCTACGGCCTCGGCGCGATCAAGGGCGTAGGCGAGAGCCCGGTCGAAGCCATCAGCGAGGCGCGTCAGGCCGGGCCGTTCAAGGACCTGTTCGACTTCTGCGCCCGTGTCGACCTCAAGCGCGTCAACAAGCGCACCCTCGACGGCCTGATCCGTAGTGGCGCCCTGGACGTGCTGGGGCCGTACTTCGAAACCGAGCCCAAAGCTTATCAGGCTAATATCGACCGCAATCGCGGTGTGCTGCTGGCCGCCCTTGAAGAAGCCATTCAGGCTGCCGAGCAGACCGCCCGTAGCCATGACAGCGGTCACGCTGACCTGTTTGGCGGCCTGTTCGTCGAAGAAGATGCTGATGTCTACGCCAACCACCGCAAGGCCCGGGAGATCAGTCTCAAGGATCGTCTGCGCGGTGAGAAAGAAACCCTGGGGCTGTACCTGACCGGTCACCCCATCGACGAATACGAAGGCGAGATTCGTCGTTTCGCCCGCCAGCGCATCATCGACCTCAAGCCGGCCCGGGATACCCAGACCGTGGCGGGCCTGATCATTGCCCTGCGCGTGATGAAGAACAAAAAGGGCGACAAGATGGGGTTCATCACCCTCGACGACCGCTCCGGAAGGATCGAGGCGTCATTGTTTGCCGAGGCTTTCCATACTGCCAGCTCGCTGCTGCAGACCGACGCCATGGTGGTGGTCGAAGGCGAAGTCAGTAACGATGACTTCTCCGGCGGCCTGCGTCTGCGCGCCAAGCGGGTGATGAGCATCGAGGATGCCCGTACCAATCTGGCCGAAAGCCTGCGCCTGACGGTGCGTGCCGAGGCCTTGAAAGGTGATCGCCTGCGCTGGCTGGGTGACTTGTGCAAGAGCCATCGCGGCGCTTGCCCGATCACCCTTGATTACACGGGGCCGGATGCCCGAGCGTTGCTGCAATTCGGTGAACAGTGGCGAATTGATCCCGCAGATAGCCTGATTCAGGCACTGCGTGACCAGTTTGGACGTGAGAACGTCTTCCTCCAGTATCGCTGAACGCTTATCCTCAGCCCTGAATTTTTTAATCTCGACCTGAATGCGCCTTTTCCTTAAGGTAAGGCGCTTACGGATCAACCGGTCGGCCGCCTGGCCGTCGACCCAAGACGGATGCCTATGAACCCGAATTTTCTGGATTTCGAACAGCCGATCGCTGACCTGCAAGCCAAGATCGAAGAGCTGCGCCTGGTTGGTAATGACAACTCGCTGAACATCAGCGATGAAATCTCTCGTCTGCAAGAGAAGAGCAATACGCTCACCGAAAGCATTTTCGGCAACCTGACCAGTTGGCAGATCGCGCGCATGGCGCGTCATCCGCGTCGCCCTTACACCCTGGACTACATCGAACACATCTTCACCGAGTTCGACGAACTGCACGGTGACCGTCACTTCTCCGATGACGCGGCAATTGTCGGCGGCGTTGCCCGTCTGGACGACCAGCCAGTCATGGTGATCGGCCATCAGAAAGGCCGTGAAGTCCGCGAGAAAGTGCGTCGCAACTTCGGCATGCCGCGTCCTGAAGGCTATCGCAAGGCCTGCCGCCTGATGGAAATGGCCGAGCGCTTCAAGATGCCGATCCTGACCTTCATCGACACCCCGGGTGCTTACCCGGGGATCGACGCCGAAGAGCGCAACCAGAGTGAAGCGATTGCCTGGAACCTGCGCGTCATGGCCCGCCTGAAAACCCCGATCATCGCCACCGTTATCGGTGAGGGTGGTTCCGGAGGCGCATTGGCCATCGGCGTCTGTGACCAGCTGAACATGCTGCAATATTCCACCTACGCGGTGATCTCGCCGGAAGGGTGCGCCTCGATCCTGTGGAAAACCGCAGAGAAGGCTCCGGATGCTGCCGAAGCCATGGGCATCACCGCTGATCGCCTGAAAGGCCTGGGCATCGTTGACAAGGTGATCGGCGAGCCGGTCGGCGGCGCTCACCGTGACCCGGTACTGGCCTCGGCGACCATTCGCCAGGAACTGATCAGCCAGTTGGCCATGCTCAAGAAGTTCGACAACGACGCGCTGCTGGCCCGTCGCTATGAGCGGCTGATGAGCTACGGTCTCTGATCTGTAGGTGATCTGATGTGGGATCGGCTTTAACCGGGAATGCGCAGGCGCAATCGATAGATTTCTATCGTCTGCTCCGTTGTCTTCCCGGCTGAAGCCGGTCCCACAAAAGCATCTTCCACGCATGCAGGTATGTCATGGGCAAGCAACCTGATCCTTTGGCATTGCGCCTGCTCAATGCACTGACTCCCTGGCAAAGCGCTTCGACGCTCTACATCGCCTTCTCCGGTGGCCTCGATTCCACCGTCCTGCTGCACTTGCTCAAAACCCAATGCGAAATCCCGATCAAAGCCGTGCATATCCATCATGGCCTGCAAGCGGCGGCTGATGCCTGGCCGGGACATTGTCAGACGGTCTGTGATGCTCTGGGCGTGCCCTTGCAGATCATTCGTGTACAGGTGCAGCCCGGAGCGAGTGTGGAACGGGCGGCGCGGGAGGCTCGCTACGGGGCGTTCCGGTCCCTGTTGGCGTCTGGCGAGGTGCTGCTGACGGCCCAGCATCGTGACGATCAGGCCGAAACCCTGTTGTTTCGCCTGCTGCGCGGCGCGGGTGTTCGCGGACTGGCGGCAATGCCGATCCATCGCCCGTTGGGCCTGGGCAGCCTGGTGCGACCTTTGCTGGATATTTCCCGGGCCGAGTTGCTCGCCTATGCCGGGCGGTACCAGTTGAGCTGGATCGACGACCCCAGCAATGCCGACCCCCACTATGCGCGCAATTACCTGCGTCATCAGGTCATGCCCGCCATCACTGGCCGCTGGCCCCAGGCGAGTGCGAGCATGGCCCGGGCTGCTGCGCATCTGAGTGAGGCGCAGGAACTGCTCGACGAACTGGCCGAGCTGGATATCGACCGTGCCCGCAGCGAATCTTCCTGGCCCTGGTTGCCTCTGCCTTCCCTGGCCATGCAACCGTTGGTCGATTTGTCTGATCGGCGCCAGCGCAATCTCCTGCGTCATTGGCTGCGGCCCCTGACGCAAATGCCAGACAGCGAACATTGGGCCGGCTGGCTAAGCCTGCGCGATGCAGGGCAGGAGGGCAGGCCGGTATGGCGTCTGGGCGATGGTGAGCTGCATCGTGTCGGTGGGCGATTGTGGTGGCTATCTGGTGCCTGGCTGCGGCCAGTGGCTGGATCTCTGCAGTGGCCAGATCAACAGACTGCCCTGATGCTGCCGGGTAACGGCCAGGTCTTTATCGAAGGTGACCAGCCCGCTGCGGCGCTGCAGGTGCGCTATCGCCAGGGCGGTGAAATCATGGCTCTGCCGACTCGCGGGCACCGGGATCTCAAGCGCTTGCTCAACGAACAGGGCATACCGTTGTTCGTCCGCGACCGTTTGCCGCTGCTGTATGAAGGCGAGCGCTTGATCGCCGTGGCGAACCTGCCCGGACTCGATGGCAGAGCCCTCGGCGCATGGAGTTTTCATTGGCAGCCGCCGACGAACGATCAAGGTTTGAGCTGAAAGCGCCTTTCCGGTAGACTACGCTCCCTTCTTGATACAGCTTCTGTGGATTCTTTTGGATCGACAGCAGTTGCCGATTTCCAGCCAGCTTTACTCGGCGATTCTAAAAATGTGGCGCGCATCGACGGCTTTCATCGGCCTGTCAGGTTCAACGCAGCAATTTCGGGAGTGCACTGTGAGTTGTACCGGTTATCGGGGGCTTCGGCCTTCCTTCGCTTTCCCCGGCGGCTCTGACCGCTTTAACGCAGACTTCTAGGGTTTTTCATGACGCGCTACATCTTCGTCACGGGCGGTGTTGTTTCTTCATTGGGGAAAGGCATTGCCTCGGCTTCATTGGCGGCCATCCTGGAGGCGCGGGGACTTAAGGTCACCATGCTCAAGCTGGACCCCTATATCAACGTGGACCCGGGCACCATGAGCCCCTTCCAGCACGGTGAAGTGTTCGTCACCCACGACGGCGCCGAAACCGACCTGGACCTGGGCCACTACGAGCGGTTCATCCGCACCACCATGACCCAGAACAACAACTTCACCACCGGCCGTGTGTACGAACACGTCCTGCGCAAAGAGCGCCGTGGTGATTATCTGGGCGCGACCATCCAGGTCATTCCACACATCACCGACGAAATCAAACGCCGGATCATCAAGGGCGCAGGCGATGCCGATGTCGCTCTGGTCGAGATCGGCGGTACGGTGGGTGATATCGAATCGCAACCGTTCCTCGAAGCCATTCGTCAATTGCGCTTCGAAGTCGGCGCCAAGCGCGCGATGCTGATGCACCTGACACTGGTGCCTTACATCGCCACCGCTGGCGAAACCAAGACCAAGCCAACCCAGCACTCGGTCAAGGAGCTGCGCTCCATCGGCCTGCAGCCTGACGTGCTGGTCTGCCGCTCCGATCATCCGATCGACATTTCGTCGCGTCGCAAGATCGCTCAATTCACCAACGTTGAAGAACGTGCGGTGATCGCGCTGGAAGATGCCGACACCATCTACAAGATCCCGGGCATCCTGCATTCCCAGGGTCTGGATGATTTCGTCGTCGAGCGTTTCGGCCTGCAATGCGGCAGCGCTGATCTGTCCGAGTGGGAAGCGGTAGTTGACGCCAAGCTCAATCCTGAGCATGAAGTCACCATCGCCATGGTCGGCAAGTACATGGAGCTGCTGGACGCCTACAAGTCGCTGATCGAAGCGATGAGTCACGCCGGCATCACCAACCGTACCAAGGTCAACCTGCGCTATATCGACTCCGAAGACATCGAGAACCAGGGCACTGCCCTGCTCGAAGGTGTCGATGCGATCCTCGTGCCGGGTGGTTTCGGCCTGCGCGGCGTGGAAGGCAAGATCACTGCGGTGCAGTTCGCTCGCGAAAACAAGGTGCCTTACCTGGGTATCTGCCTGGGCATGCAAGTGGCGGTTATCGAGTTCGCCCGTAACGTGCTGGGCTGGAAAGACGCCAACTCCACCGAGTTCGATCGCAACAGCGGCCATCCGGTCGTCGGTCTGATCACCGAGTGGGAAGATGCCACCGGCGCCGTCGAGACCCGTACCGAATCCTCCGATCTGGGCGGCACCATGCGCCTGGGCGCACAGGATTGCCTGCTGGAGCCGGGTTCGCTGGTTCACGACTGCTACACCAAGGACGTGATCGTCGAGCGTCACCGCCATCGTTATGAAGTGAACAACAAGCTGCTGCCCAGCCTGATCGAAGCCGGTCTGAAAATCTCCGGTCGCTCCGGTGATGGCGCGCTGGTCGAAGTGGTCGAGTCGCCGGACCATCCGTGGTTCGTGGCCTGCCAGTTCCACCCGGAGTTCACCTCGACACCACGTGACGGCCATCCGCTGTTCAGTGGTTTCGTCAAGGCGGCGCTTGCTCAACACCAGAAGAACGGCTGATTCGGGAATCCCAACGACATGACGCAGAAAATCATCCGTGTAGGTTCGATCGAGATCGCCAACGACAAGCCCATGGTCTTGTTCGGCGGCATGAACGTGCTCGAATCGCGGGACATGGCGATGCAGGTCTGTGAAGCCTACGTGCGGGTCACCGAGAAGCTCGGCATCCCGTACGTGTTCAAGGCCAGTTTCGACAAGGCCAATCGCTCGTCGATGCACTCCTACCGTGGCCCCGGCCTGGAAGAGGGCATGCGGATCTTCGAAGAGATCAAGAAGACCTTCAACGTCCCGCTGATCACTGACGTCCATGAGCCTGAGCAGGCGGCGGTCGTTGCCGAAGTCTGCGACATCATCCAGTTGCCGGCCTTTCTGTCGCGGCAGACCGATCTGGTGGTGGCCATGGCCCGGACCAACGCGGTGATCAACATCAAGAAGGCCCAGTTCCTCGCGCCCCAGGAGATGAAGCACATCCTGAGCAAGTGCGAAGAAGCGGGCAATGACCAGTTGATCCTCTGCGAGCGTGGTTCCAGCTTCGGTTACAACAACCTGGTGGTGGACATGCTCGGCTTCGGCATCATGAAGCAGTTCGAATACCCGGTGTTCTTCGACGTGACCCACTCCCTGCAGATGCCGGGCGGTCGCTCGGATTCTGCCGGTGGTCGTCGCGCCCAGGTCACCGACCTGGCGAAGGCGGGCATGAGCCAGAGCCTGGCCGGATTGTTCCTCGAAGCCCACCCGGATCCGGACAATGCCAAATGCGACGGCCCCTGCGCCTTGCGTCTGGACAAGCTGGAACCCTTCCTGGCCCAGCTCAAGGCTCTGGACGAACTGGTGAAAAGTTTTCCGACGGTAGAAACCGCATAAGCCGCGTTTCTCCGTTACATTGCCGTCCTCTCCCGGTCCTCAGGGCGCCGGGAGAGGCTTTTGTTTCAGGCCTGCCAGCTGTTCCGTGCCTGAGGCGATAAAGGTTTTTTCTGCTGCGTCGTTTTCGTCAATCTTGGAGTGCTTACAACAATGGCAAAAATCGTCGACATCAAAGGTCGTGAAGTTCTCGACTCCCGTGGCAATCCCACCGTGGAAGCAGATGTGCTCCTCGACAACGGTATCATCGGCAGCGCCTGTGCGCCGTCCGGTGCCTCCACCGGCTCGCGCGAAGCGCTGGAGCTGCGTGATGGCGACAAGAGCCGTTACATGGGCAAGGGCGTACTGAAGGCAGTCGCCAATATCAACGGTCCTATCCGTGACCTGTTGCTGGGCAAGGATCCGGTCGACCAGCAGGCGCTGGACCGTGCCATGATCGCCCTCGACGGCACCGAAAACAAAGCCAGCCTGGGCGCCAACGCCATCCTCGCCGTGTCCCTGGCCGCTGCCAAGGCTGCTGCTCAGGACCAGGACCTGCCGTTGTACGCGCACATCGCCAACCTCAACGGCACCCCTGGCGTCTACTCGATGCCGGTCCCGATGATGAACATCATCAACGGTGGCGAGCACGCCGATAACAACATCGATATCCAGGAATTCATGATCCAGCCGGTCGGCGCCAAGACCTTTTCCGAAGGTCTGCGCTGGGGCACCGAGATTTTCCACCACCTCAAAGCCGTGCTTAAAGGCCGTGGCCTGAACACTGCCGTCGGTGACGAAGGTGGTTTCGCACCGAACCTGAACTCCAACGCCGACGCGCTGGACGCCATCGCCGAAGCCGTTGCCAACGCCGGTTACAAGCTGGGCACCGACGTGACCCTGGCCCTGGACTGCGCCGCGAGCGAGTTCTACAAGAACGGCAAGTACGTGCTCAGCGAAGAAGGCGAGTACGACTCCGCCGGTTTCGCCGACTACCTGGCCGATCTGGTCAGCAAGCACCCGATCATCTCCATCGAAGATGGTCTGGACGAGTCCGACTGGGCGGGCTGGAAAATCCTCACCGACAAGATCGGCGACAAGATCCAACTGGTGGGCGACGACCTGTTCGTCACCAACACCAAGATTCTCAAAGAAGGCATCGACAAGAAAATCGGTAACTCGATCCTGATCAAGTTCAACCAGATCGGCACCCTGTCCGAGACGCTCGAAGCCATCCAGATGGCCAAGGCTGCGGGTTACACTGCCGTGATCTCGCACCGTTCCGGTGAAACCGAGGATTCGACCATTGCCGATCTGGCCGTGGGCACGTCCGCCGGTCAGATCAAGACCGGTTCCCTGAGCCGTTCCGACCGTATTGCCAAGTACAACCAACTGCTGCGTATCGAAGAGCAATTGGGTGCTAAAGCTATCTATCGTGGTCGCGACGAGTTCCGTGGCTGAGTCGGAGATGGTAAAAAGACAGCGTTCGTTGTAGGAACAGTCGATAATTTCGCCTGATTCTGCCGTTCGCGGTGATTGAGCCTGGCCCGTGCCAGGCTCAATGCCCTCAGTGGTTTGTTCGAATGCTTGCTGTCTTTACTGGGTCCCGATATTCAATGCGCAGTCCGAACTGGTTGTTCCTTGTCTTGCTTCTGCTCCTCGCCGGCTTGCAGTATCGCCTTTGGGTCGGTAACGGGAGCCTTGCGCAAGTGGCCAGCCTGACTCAACAGATTGCTGATCAGCATGCCGAGAATGAAGGCCTGCTGGAGCGCAATCGTGTTCTCGACGCCGAAGTGCTGGAACTGAAAAAAGGTCTGGAAACCGTCGAAGAACGTGCCCGCCATGAATTGGGCATGGTCAAGGATGGCGAAACCCTCTATCAGCTGGCGCAATGACGTGAACGATTCCCTTCCGGCCTTCTGGGCAGTGATTCCCGCCGCGGGCATTGGTGCTCGCATGGCGGCCGACCGGCCCAAGCAGTATCTGCAACTGGGCAGTCTGACTATTCTGGAACACAGCCTGCTGTGTTTTCTCGATCATCCTCGCCTCAAGGGCATGGTGATCAGCCTCGCACCCGATGATCCTTACTGGCCGACCCTGCCATGCGCCCTGGACTCACGCATCCAGCGTGTCGACGGTGGCAGGGAGCGCGCCGACTCGGTGCTCAACGCCTTGTTGCATCTGCATGCCCAGGGCGCTGGCGATAATGACTGGGTACTGGTGCACGACGCCGCGCGGCCCAATCTGTCCCGCAGCGACCTGGACAATCTGCTGAGCGAACTGGCCAACGATCCGGTGGGTGGCCTGCTGGCCGTGCCCGCCCGTGACACCCTCAAGCGGGCCGACAGCGAGGGGCGGGTCAGCGAAACCGTTGATCGCAGCCTGATCTGGCAGGCCTACACGCCACAGATGTTCCGCCTCGGCGCCCTGCATCGGGCATTGGCCGACGGTCTGGTGTCGAATGTGAGTATTACCGACGAAGCCTCGGCCATGGAGTGGGCCGGGCAGGCGCCGCGGCTGATCGAAGGTCGCTCGGATAATATCAAGGTGACCCGGCCTGAGGATCTTGAGTGGTTGCGTTTGCGGCGAAATGAGTTCGGCGTAAAAACAATCCTCGATCTGGAATAAGGGCTTGTAGGAGCTGCCGAAGGCTGCGAAGTCGGTGTGTCAGGTAAAACCTCTCGCAGCCTTCGGCAGCTCCTACAGGTCTGAGTTTGCTGTCATACCCGATACTCATCCCGCAGCGCCAACCCTTCCTTAAGATAATCCACCAGCTTGCGCACCTTGGGCGATAGATGCCGTTGCTGCGGATACAACGCCCAGACCGCGGTATTTGGCGGCTGGTGGGCTTCGAGCAGGGATATCAGCGCGCCGCTGTTCAAATGCTCCAGCACGTAATAATCCGGCAACTGACACAGGCCGACCCCTTGCAGCGCCGCATCCAGCACTGCCTGGCCACTGTTGCAGCGCCAGTTGCCCTGGATCCGCTGGGAAAACTCCCGGCCATTGTGTTGCAGCAACCAGGTGTCGCTGCCGCCAATCAGGCAGTTATGTCGATTGAGTTCCGACAGACTGTGGGGCCGACCATATCGCTCCAGATAGGAGGGCGATGCACAGAGGTACATGCGCCTTGGCGCCAGGCGCGTGGCCACCAGTCGTGAGTCCTGCAGGCGGCCAAGGCGAATGGCCAGGTCCAGCCCTTCGTGCACCAGGTCCAGGGTACGGTTGCTCAATTCGATATCCACGCGTAACTGCGGGTAATCGCCCATGAAACGGGTCACCAATGGGGTGATGAAGCGTTCACCATAGGCCACCGCACAGGTCATGCGCAGCAGCCCCTTGGGCTCGCTGTTCAGGTCGCCGACCGCGCGCAGCGCTTCTTCGCGGCCATCCTGCAAGCGTTGGCAATGGTGCAGGAAGGTCTGCCCGGCTTCGGTCAGGGTGACGCGCCGGGTACTGCGGTAGAGCAGACGGGTCTGCAGGCGTTCTTCCAGGCGGACTATCTGCCGACTGATGTGGGACGACGACACGCCCAGCCGCTCCGCTGCAGCGGTGAACTGACCGCACTCGGCCACGGCGACGAACTCGTCCAGACCTTCCCAGCGATTGGTGTACATTGATTATCCCTGTGCAGCAATAATGTTTTGCTTTTGCCTGGATTATTCACCAATCGGCACTGCTTTACACTCCAGGCCTTGTTTTTACTTCGCTGGAGAAGCTGGATGATCAAGTCACGCGCTGCTGTTGCCTTTGCCCCTAACCAACCGCTGCAGATCGTCGAAGTCGACGTTGAAGCGCCAAAGGCCGGTGAGGTGTTGATTCGCACCGTTGCTTCCGGCGTCTGCCATACCGATGCCTACACCCTGTCCGGTGCCGACTCCGAAGGCGTGTTCCCGTGCATCCTCGGTCACGAAGGCGGCGGCATCGTTGAAGCGATCGGCGAAGGCGTCACCTCCCTGGCAGTAGGCGATCACGTCATCCCGCTGTACACCGCCGAATGTCGCGAATGCAAATTCTGCCTGTCCGGCAAGACCAACCTGTGCCAGAAAGTCCGTGCGACCCAGGGCAAGGGCCTGATGCCGGACGGTACCACCCGTTTCAGCTACAACGGTCAGCCGGTGTATCACTACATGGGCTGCTCGACCTTCTCCGAGTACACCGTGGTGCCGGAAATTTCCCTGGCCAAGATTCCTCAGGAAGCGCCGCTGGAAAAAGTCTGCCTGCTCGGTTGCGGCGTCACGACCGGTATCGGTGCCGTGCTCAACACCGCCAAAGTCGAAGAGGGCGCTACCGTTGCCATCTTCGGCCTGGGCGGCATCGGTCTGGCGGCAATCATCGGCGCGAAAATGGCCAAGGCTTCGCGCATCATTGCCATTGACATCAACCCGGCGAAATTCGACGTGGCCCGTGAGTTGGGTGCGACCGATTTCATCAATCCAAAAGAACACGACAAGCCGATCCAGGACGTGATCGTCGAATTGACCGATGGCGGCGTGGATTACAGCTTCGAATGCATCGGCAACGTCAATCTGATGCGTGCTGCGCTTGAGTGCTGCCATAAAGGCTGGGGCGAGTCGGTCATCATCGGCGTGGCGCCGTCGGGTCAGGAAATCGCTACCCGTCCATTCCAGCTGGTGACCGGTCGCGTCTGGCGCGGTTCGGCATTCGGCGGCGTGCGTGGCCGTACCGAACTGCCTAGCTATGTCGAAAAAGCCCAGAAGGGCGAGATACCCCTGGATACCTTCATCACCCACACCATGGGTCTGGAAGATATCAACAAGGCATTCGACCTGATGCACGAAGGCAAAAGCATTCGCTCCGTCATCCATTTCTAAGAAGCAGCTGCGAGCCATGAGCTTCGAGCGGCGCGCGGGTCTGCACACGACCCTGCTTGCCGCTCGTAGCTCGTAGCTCGAAGCTGGGAGTCCACGACCCATGTCTTTGGAAAATCTTTCCTGTCAGAAAAGCTTCGGCGGCTGGCAGAAACGCTACAAGCATCGCTCCGACGTGCTCGGCTGCGACATGGTATTTGCCGTCTATCTGCCGCCGCAGGCAGAGCAGGGCGAGAAGCTGCCGGTGCTGTATTGGCTGTCGGGCCTGACCTGCACTGACGAGAACTTCATGCAGAAGGCCGGCGTACAACGCATCGCTGCGGAACTGGGGATCATCATCGTTGCTCCCGACACCAGTCCGCGCGGACCTGATGTGCCGGGTGACCCGGACAACGCCTGGGATTTCGGTCTCGGTGCCGGTTTCTACCTGAACGCTACGGCACAGCCCTGGGCCAAGCATTACCGCATGCACGACTATGTCGTCAGTGAGCTGCCTGCCCTGGTCGAGGCGCATTTTCCGGCGTCCGAGGTGCGCGGTGTCAGCGGTCACTCCATGGGCGGTCACGGAGCACTGGTCTGCGCCTTGCGTAATCCGGGTCGTTACAAGTCGGTGTCGGCTTTTTCGCCGATCAGCAATCCGATGGATTGCCCATGGGGGCAGAAGGCTTTCTCCCGTTACCTGGGTGAAGACCGGGCCCGCTGGCGCGAGTGGGATGCCAGTGTGCTGATCAGCGAAGCGACGGAAAAACTGCCGATCCTCGTCGATCAGGGCGATCGTGACGACTTCCTGGCCAATCAGCTCAAGCCTGAAGCGCTGGTCCAGGCGGCGAAAGCCGCAGCGCATCCACTGACGTTGAGAATGCAGCCGGGTTACGACCACAGCTACTTCTTCATCGCCAGTTTCATGGAAGATCATCTACGGCATCACGCACTCGCCTTGAAAGCCTAATAAGTAGGTAGAATCACGCCCTGACTTTTTTCAGGGCGTTTTTTTATGCGTATTGGCCATGGCTACGATGTGCACCGTTTCGCCGAGGGCGACTTCATTACCCTGGGTGGCGTGCGCATTGCACACAGGTTCGGGTTGCTGGCCCATTCCGATGGCGATGTGCTGTTGCATGCCTTGAGTGATGCCTTGCTCGGCGCCGCTGCTCTGGGTGATATCGGCAAGCATTTCCCCGATACCGATCCGCAATTCAAGGGCGCCGACAGCCGCGTCCTGCTGCGCCATGTGCTGGGCCTGATCCATGCCAAGGGCTGGAAGGTCGGCAATGTTGACACCACCATCGTCGCCCAGGCGCCGAAAATGGCCCCGCATATCGATTCGATGCGCGCATTGATTGCCGCGGATCTTCAAGTTGAGCTCGATCAAGTGAACGTAAAAGCCACCACCACGGAAAAGCTCGGCTTTACCGGCCGCGAAGAAGGCATTGCCGTGCACGCTGTTGCCCTGTTGCTGCGCCCATGACTGAACTCGAACTGCTGGGCCCGCGTGCCTATGGTGAAGCCCTGGGCAGCGCCGTGCTCAAGGCCACGGCCGAAGACTTTCAAGTCGACGAAGTGCTGGATATCCCGCTTTCCGGCGACGGTGAGCACCTCTGGCTATGGGTCGAGAAGCGCGGCCTGAATACCGAAGAAGCCGCCCGGCGTCTCGCCCGTGCTGCCGGTGTGCAACTGCGCACGGTCAGCTATGCCGGTCTGAAGGATCGTCAGGCACTGACCCGCCAGTGGTTCAGCATCCAGTTGCCTGGCAAGGCCGACCCGGACATGAGCAGCGCAGAAAACGACACGCTGAAGATCCTCAAGAGTGGTCGGCACAAGCGCAAGTTGCAGCGCGGCGCCCATGCCGCCAACGGCTTTACCCTGCGCCTGACCGGCCTGCAAGCCGATACGGCTGCTCTGGATCTGCGTCTGCAGGCCATCGCTGCGCAAGGTATCCCCAATTACTTCGGTGCCCAGCGCTTCGGGCATGAGGGTGGCAATCTCGGTGAAGCCCGTGATTACGCGGCCCGCCAGGCCTTGCCAGAGCAGCGCAATGTGCGTTCGCGGCTGCTGTCCACTGCGCGCAGCTATATCTTCAATCAGGTGCTGGCCGCACGGGTTGCCGATGGCAGCTGGCAGCGCGCCCAGGTCGGCGATCTGCTGGCATTTACCGACAGTCGTAGTTTTTTTCCGGCCGGTGACGCTGAATGCAGCGACCCGCGCCTGGCCATTCTCGACCTGCATCCGACCGGGCCGCAGTGGGGTAAAGGCCCTTCGCCAGCCCAAGGCCTCACCGCCGAGCTGGAAAACAGCGTTGCCCTGCGTGAGTCGGTGCTTTGTGATTGGCTGATCAGGGCGGGAATGGAACACGAACGTCGCATCCTGCGGCTGCCCATTGGCCGGTTGACGTGGCATTATCCCGAGTCTGACATTCTGCAACTGGAATTCGTCCTTCCGGCCGGATGCTTCGCCACCGTACTGGTGCGTGAACTCGTCGATCTGGTGCCGGTTGGGCAGACGGACAGCCCATGCGTATTCTGATTTCAAATGATGATGGGGTAATGGCCCCCGGTCTTGCTGCGCTGCATTCGGCGTTGGCGGATTACTGTGAGTGCGTGATTGTCGCACCTGATCAGGACCGAAGCGGCGCCAGCAGCTCGTTGACCCTCGACCGGCCATTGCACCCGCATTGGCTGGCCAATGGTTATATCAGCGTCAATGGTTCGCCCACCGACTGTGTGCACCTGGGCCTCAACGGCCTGCTGGAGCAGGCGCCGGACATGGTGGTTTCGGGTATCAACCTGGGCGCCAACCTGGGCGACGACGTGCTGTATTCCGGTACCGTTGGCGCGGCGCTGGAAGGGCGTTTCCTGGAGCGGCCGTCATTTGCCTTTTCGTTTCTGTCGCGTCAACCGGACAACCTGGCGACTGCGGCGCACTATGCCCGTCTGCTGGTCGAGGCCCATGAACAGTTGGACCTGCCGCCGCGCACAGTATTGAACGTCAATATTCCCAATCTTGCGCTCGAGCACGTGCGCGGCATACAGCTGACTCGTCTGGGCCATCGCGCTCGTGCGGCGGCTCCGGTCAAGGTGGTCGATCCCCGTGGCCGTGCCGGTTACTGGATCGCCGCAGCCGGAGATGCCGAAGACGGCGGGGCAGGCACGGATTTTCACGCAGTCATGCAGGGCTTTGTTTCGATTACGCCCTTGCAGCTTGACCGCACTTATCAGGGAGGCTTCAGCAGCCTGAACCGTTGGCTGGAGGGGCTGAGTTGATGTCACGCGAGCAAGATGATCTGTTAAGACGCGGGATCGGCATGACCTCGCAGCGCACCCGTGAGCGTTTGATCCAGCGCCTGTACGAGGAAGGGCTGTCCAACGCCCAGGTACTCGAGGTGATTCGCAAGACGCCGCGCCATCTGTTCGTCGACGAGGCCCTGGCGCATAGGGCGTACGAAGATACGGCGCTGCCGATCGGCCATAACCAGACCATTTCCCAGCCCTACATGGTGGCGCGCATGAGCGAGCTGCTGCTGGCGGCGGGTCCGTTGGACAAGGTACTGGAAATCGGCACCGGTTCGGGCTACCAGACGGCGGTGCTGGCACAGCTGGTCGAGCGGGTTTTTTCGGTGGAGCGGATCAAGGTTCTGCAGGATCGCGCCAAAGAGCGTCTGGTCGAGCTCAACCTGCGCAATGTGGTCTTTCGCTGGGGCGACGGCTGGGAAGGCTGGCCGGCGCTGGCACCTTACAACGGCATCATCGTCACGGCAGTGGCCACGGATGTGCCGCAGGCCCTGCTCGATCAACTGGCACCGGGTGGGCGACTGGTCATACCGGTTGGCTCCGGCGAGGTTCAGCAACTGATGCTGATCATTCGTGAAGAAAACGGTTTTTCCCGACATGTACTGGGTGCTGTTCGCTTCGTACCGTTGCTCAATGGCCCCCTGGCCTGAGCTTTTGCACCGCCGCTGAATTCTGTCGGGCACTGCGGGTCTATCTCCTGTCTTTCTCTGGTACAGGAACCCGGCAGGTGCTTATTCAGTGCGGCGCGCGGATTTTGACATCGTTTAGCAATAACTGCCTGCCGTTAATACGGCACAATAGGCACCTTTCAAATTCAGTCACCGGTAAAGGGAGTGGCGGGTGAGTCGCACAGTCATTCGGCAGCGTATGTCTTCAATAAGTTTTCAGCGGCTGATGATTGGCATTGCCCTCAGTATCCTGTTGGTAGGCTGTTCCAGCAGTCCGTCCGGCGGCGTTCGCGTGGTCGATCGCAATGGCAGCTCGGCGGCACCTCAGCGTCCTGCGGTCACCACCGGGCAATACGTGGTCAAGCGTGGCGATACCCTGTTCTCCATCGCCTTTCGCTACGGCTGGGACTACAAGGCGCTGGCTGCACGCAACCAGATTCCGGAGCCCTATACCATTCATCCGGGACGCACGATTCGCTTCGACGGCGTTTCGAGCAAGCCGTCCGCGTCAACGCCTGTAGCGGTTGTCGGCACGCCGACTGTGCCGCCTCGTTCGGGCACGACCACCAGCACGACCACCAGCCCTTCGGGTTCGCTCAAGACCACGGTTATCTCCAAGCCGATCGGTGTCGTTCCAGTGGTAATACCACCTTCCGGCGGCGCGCCGGCCGACGATGGCGGGCGTTCCCCGGGCGGTTGGACCTGGCCTTCGGCGGGTGTTTTGATCGGCAAATTTTCTTCAAACGGTAGTTTGAATAAAGGAATTGATATCGCCGGGGATTTGGGACAGCCTGTTTTAGCTGCGTCTGATGGTTCGGTTGTTTACGCCGGGAGTGGCTTGCGGGGCTACGGCGAATTGGTAATCATCAAACACAGCGATACCTACGTCAGTGCTTACGGTCATAACCGTAGGCTGTTGGTACGGGAGGGGCAACAGGTCAAGGCAGGGCAGACAATTGCCGAGATGGGTTCAACTGGAACTGACCGGGTGAAGTTGCATTTTGAGATTCGCCGTCAGGGTAAGCCAGTCGATCCGCTGCAATTCTTGCCACGTCGTTGATTGTTGCCAGCCTGTTCCTTGCGTAGAGGGACAGGCTCACGCATTGCCACGGAAATCAGGCGATGCTGGAGCTTGAGGTCGAACTCACCAAAGGACTAAAAAATGGCTCTCATCAACGAAGCGCCGGAGTTTGACATAGATGATGAGGTTCTCCTTATGGAGGCCGGCATCACTCTGGAAGCTGCACCGAAGGAAAAGCAGAAACCTGCCTCCTCGGCTCGGTCCAAGACCAAAAACTCCACCGCACTCAAGCAACACAAGTATATTGACTACACCCGGGCGCTTGATGCGACCCAGCTGTATCTCAATGAAATCGGTTTCTCTCCTTTGCTCTCCCCGGAAGAAGAAGTACATTTTGCGCGGTTGTCGCAAAGTGGTGATCCGGCCGGACGCAAGCGCATGATTGAAAGCAATCTGCGGTTGGTGGTGAAAATCGCCAGACGCTATGTCAATCGTGGGTTGTCATTGCTTGACCTGATCGAAGAGGGCAACCTGGGCCTGATCCGGGCTGTCGAGAAATTCGACCCCGAGCGTGGGTTCCGTTTCTCGACCTATGCCACCTGGTGGATTCGCCAGACCATCGAACGCGCCATCATGAATCAGACCCGTACCATTCGTCTGCCGATTCATGTGGTCAAAGAGCTCAATGTCTATCTGCGTGCTGCTCGGGAGCTGACGCAGAAACTCGACCACGAGCCTTCCCCTGAAGAAATCGCCAACCTGCTCGAGAAACCGGTTTGCGAGGTCAAGCGCATGCTGGGCCTCAATGAGCGGGTATCCTCGGTGGATGTCTCCCTTGGGCCGGACTCGGACAAGACCCTGCTCGATACCCTGACCGACGACCGGCCTACGGACCCCTGTGAGCTGCTGCAGGACGATGATCTGTCCCAGAGCATCGACCAGTGGCTTTCCGAGCTTACCGACAAGCAGCGCGAGGTGGTCGTACGCCGCTTCGGCCTGCGCGGGCACGAAAGCAGCACGCTGGAAGACGTCGGGCTGGAAATCGGCCTGACTCGCGAACGGGTTCGGCAGATCCAGGTCGAGGGCCTCAAGCGTCTGCGTGAGATTCTCGAGAAGAATGGCTTGTCGAGTGAATCGCTTTTCCAGTAGAAGCGCTCATTCCTTGTAGTTTGTAGACGTATACAAAACACCTCGCCTGAGGTGTTTTTGTATTTCTGTCATATAAAAATGTTAACTGCATATGATGATGTTAATACGATGTCTTGTTTAAGAAGGTCTGGATGATCCATGTCAGCTTTTGCTTACGGAAGTTGTAAGTTTTTTGATCGATGGCTCTGGGTTTAATGCGACCCTGGCATGTACATTAATTTTAACTCATTGATTTAAAAGAATTATAAAATGATATGTGCGTTACATAAGGTATGGTTTTTAGCCGTCTGGATAGTTGCTCTCGGCTGAGAAACCACTAATATCAGAACTGTGTCGAGGGACAGACACAGGCCGTCAAGGAAGACAGTCAAGGACATCGCAGGATGCGATTCATCAGGACGATGAAAAAGGATTAAAGGGACTAAGGAAAAAATGTGGGCGGTTCACTCCGCCCCTTCTCTCGTTCGGGAGATCGCTTGCAGAGGATCTCCCGAATACAAAAAAGGCCCGTTTTCGGGCCTTTTTTCATGGCGATGCGAATCAGCGTTCCAGGTCGGCAATCTTGCCTGGCTTGCCATCCCATTCGGCCGCGTCGGGCAGCATGTCTTTCTTTTCGGTGATGTTCGGCCAGATATCAGCCAGCTCTGCGTTGAGCTCGATGAAGTTCTCCATGCCCGCAGGTATCTCATCTTCGGAGAAAATCGCATTGGCAGGGCATTCAGGCTCGCAGAGCGCACAATCGATGCACTCGTCCGGGTGAATCACCAGGAAGTTCGGGCCTTCGTAAAAGCAGTCCACCGGACAGACTTCTACGCAGTCGGTGTACTTGCACTTGATGCAGTTGTCGGTGACGACGAAGGTCATTTCTAATTCTCTCCTCAGGCGGCGGCAGCAAGGCCCCTACGGATGGGGCTGCTAGATTCGGGAGTCCCCGTACCGTATGAAAAACAGGCTTTTGGCCGGCGCTATCACGCCGGACCCTTGGTTCGCCCGATCATCACGCGGCTCGGATCATCTGTTCAGCCAGGCTAAAAGCTGCCAGCTTCCCAAACCGCGCGGGATTCTAACAGCTTGTAACCGCTTGCGTCACAGGCGTGTTTGCAATGTGTACAACAACTCTAGTGCCTGACGCGGCGTGAGGTCGTCGAGTTTGACCTTGCCCAGGTCCTCTAGCACCGGGTGCGGCAGGCTGGCGAACAGGTCGCTCTGTTGCGGAATCGCCGGCTTTCCTGGCTTGGCCTTCGGCTGCTCGTGGGGCAGGCTGGTGGTTTCCAGGCGCAGTAGATGCTCCTTCGCCCGACCGATGACCCGGGCCGGAACCCCGGCCAGTTGGGCCACGGCCAGGCCATAACTCTGACTGGCCGGCCCCGGCAGTACCCGGTGCAGGAAAACAATACGTTCATTGTGCTCGGTGGCATTGAGATGAACGTTAGCCACCAGAGGCTCGCTTTCCGGCAAGACCGTCAGCTCGAAATAGTGAGTCGCGAACAGGGTGTAGGCACGCAACTGGGCGAGACATTCCGCCGCAGCCCAGGCCAGGGACAAACCGTCGAAGGTACTGGTGCCGCGGCCTACTTCGTCCATCAGTACCAGGCTCTTGTCCGTGGCGTTGTGCAGGATATTGGCGGTTTCGCTCATTTCCACCATGAAGGTCGAACGCCCGCCCGCCAGATCGTCACTGGAGCCGATACGGGTAAAAATGCGATCCACCAGGGATAGCTCGCAACTGGCGGCGGGAACAAAGCTGCCGATATGGGCAAGCAGCACGATCAAGGCGGTCTGACGCATGTAGGTGGATTTACCGCCCATGTTAGGACCTGTGATCACCAGCATGCGGGTGCTGTCGTCCAGGGCCAGGTCATTGGCCACGAAAGGTGTGGTCAGGACCTGTTCGACCACCGGATGACGGCCTTGCTCGATGCGCATGCAGGGTTCGTCGACGAAGCGTGGGCAATTGAGATCCAGGTTCAGGGCTCGCTCGGCCAGGTTGGCCAGCACATCCAGCTCGGCCAGAGCAGCCGCAGTGTCCTGCAAGGGCGCCAGATGGCCGATCAGGTCTTCGAGCAATGCTTCGTAAAGCATCTTTTCCCGAGCCAGGGCGCGGCTTTTGGCAGACAGCGCCTTGTCTTCGAACGCCTTCAGTTCCGGAGTAATGAAGCGTTCGGCGCCCTTGAGTGTCTGGCGGCGGATGTAATCGGCCGGCGCCTGTTCGGCCTGTTTGCTCGGCAGCTCGATGAAGTAGCCATGGATGCGGTTGTAGCCGACTTTCAGATTGGCCAGGCCGGTACGGGCCTTTTCCCGGGTTTCCAGGTCGATCAGAAACTGCCCGGCGTTTTCGCTCAGCGATTGCAGATCGTCCAGTTCGGCGTCGTAGCCGGTTTTCAACACGCCACCGTCGCGAATCACCGCAGGCGGGTTGTCGATGATCGCGCGTTGCAGCAGGTCCGCCAATTCCGGATAGGTGCTGGTGGTGGTCGCCAGTTGTTGCAGATGCGGAGCGTCCAGTTCGGTCATGCCCACTTGCAGCTCGGGCAGGGCGCCCAAGGCATCGCGCAGGCGCGCCAGGTCACGGGGCCGGGCATTGCGCAGTCCGATCCGGGCAAGGATGCGCTCGATATCGCCGATTTCCTTGAGTTGCGGTTGCAGCTTTTCAAATCGATAGCTTTCCAGCAGGCAGCGGATTGAGCTCTGCCGCGCCAGCAGAACGCTCAAGTCGCGCAACGGACGGTTCAGCCAGCGGGTCAGCAGACGAGTGCCCATGGCGGTCTGGCAACGATCCATCACCGACTGCAAGGTGTTGTCGCGTCCACCGGCCAGGTTGGTGTCCAGTTCCAGATTGCGACGGCTGGCACCATCGAGCACCACGGTATCGTCCATGCGCTCATGGCGCAGGCTGCGCAGGTGCGGCAGGGCGGTACGCTGGGTTTCCTTGGCGTAACCCAGCAGGCAGCCGGCTGCACCAATGGCCAGTGTCAGGTTTTCGCAACCGAAGCCTTTGAGGTCCTGAGTTGCGAATTGCTGGCACAGACTTTTAAGGGCCGAATCGCGCTCGAAGTCCCAGGGCGCACGACGTCGTGAGCCGCGACGCTTTTCGGCGGGCAGCCCCTGAGGCCAGTCATCGGGAATCAGCAGCTCGACCGGGTTGGTCCGTTCCAGCTCGGCCAGCAGGTTCTCCCAGCCCTTGATTTCCTGGACGCTGAAATGTCCGCTGTTAATGTCGAGGACCGCAAGGCCGAACAGGCGCTCGTCCCCCAGCACAGCAGCGATCAGATTGTCGCGACGTTCATCGAGCAGGGCCTCATCGCTGACGGTGCCGGGCGTGATGATCCGCACTACCTGGCGCTCCACCGGGCCCTTGCTGGTTGCGGGGTCGCCGATCTGCTCGCAGATCACTACCGACTCGCCGAGCTTGACCAGCTTGGCCAGGTAGCCTTCGGCAGCGTGGTAGGGAATGCCGCACATGGGGATGCTCTGCCCGGCGGACTGGCCACGCGCGGTCAGAGTGATATCCAGCAACTTGGCGGCTTTCTTCGCGTCTTCGTAGAAGATTTCATAGAAGTCGCCCATGCGATAGAACATCAACTGATCAGGATGCTGATTCTTCAGCCGCCAGTATTGCTGCATCATGGGAGTGTGCGACGAAAGATCAGAAATAGCTTTATTCATCAGAGGCTTATGAGTTTTCGTTAGAAAGGAGGGGCAAATTTTTCGGACAGGCCATGCGACTCCATCGACAGGATGAGCCCCGGCGGTCCGATTGCGATGGGCGCAAGATTACCATGCACGCCTGGCCCACGCAGGTCCGGTTGTGCAGTGGCTTTTTCATGACGGGAGTTTTCACCGGCGCTCAATTGGTTGCGTGTCTGTATAGACTCTGGACTGCTGTTCATTGTCGAGTCAGCCATTAAAAAAGGAGCTTTTATGGCCAAGGTAAACAAACGAGGAAGGGATTCCGTCAACGGCCGTTTCATTACAATTGAAGAGGCCAGGAGCAGACCCAGGGAAACCACTGTCGTGACGATCAGGAAGCCCTGTCCGAAAACCAGGGACACGAAAACACAGGACACACCAACCGACGAGAAGTAGTTTTGCGTCAGCTGGCGGTCACCTTGGGTGGCCGTCATCCTTGTAACAGTCTCTGCCTATTAAAGGAGAACATCGTGGATGAACTGACTCAGCTTGCCGCTGCCCTCGGCAAGCGCTTGCAGGCCTTGCAGCATCAGGTGTGCACCGCCGAGTCCTGCACCGGTGGCGGTATCGCCGAGGCGATTACCCGTATTCCCGGCAGCTCCGCCTGGTTCGAGGCCGGTTATGTCACTTATTCCAATGCCCAGAAGACCCGGCAGTTGCAGGTGCCCCATGAACTGTTCGGGCGCGTCGGTGCCGTCAGTCGGGAGGTGGTCGAGGCGATGGTCGAGGGCGCGCAGCACAACAGCGGCGCCCATTTTGCCGTGGCCGTCAGTGGTGTGGCCGGGCCCGATGGCGGCTCTGCGGACAAACCGGTCGGTACGGTCTGGGTGTGCTGGGGGGCGGGCGAGCAGCTCATTGCCCGGCGTTATCAGTTCAGCGGTGATCGCGACGAAGTCCGCCGACAAACGGTAAAGGCCGCGCTAGAGGGGCTGATACAACTCTCCAATGGAGAAATCCCGATTCAGGGGTAGGCGCGCGCTCGACGCTGTGGAATAATACTGTCTACTTATACAGTTATTGCGGCCGCTCCGGCCCTTCAATGAATTTGATTACGTGAGGACTTCAATGGACGACAACAAGAAGAAAGCCTTGGCTGCGGCCTTGGGTCAGATCGAGCGTCAATTCGGCAAAGGTGCCGTAATGCGCATGGGTGACCATGACCGCCAGGCGATCCCTTCTATTTCCACTGGCTCCCTCGGGTTGGACATCGCCCTGGGGATCGGCGGCCTGCCAAAAGGCCGGATCGTGGAAATCTACGGTCCGGAATCTTCCGGTAAAACCACACTGACCCTGTCCGTCATCGCCCAGGCACAGAAAATGGGTGCTACTTGTGCATTCGTCGATGCCGAGCACGCCCTGGATCCCGAGTACGCTGGCAAGCTGGGCGTCAATGTCGACGACCTGCTGGTTTCCCAGCCGGATACCGGTGAGCAGGCCCTGGAAATCACCGACATGCTGGTGCGCTCCAACGCCATCGACGTGATCGTTGTCGACTCCGTGGCGGCCCTGGTGCCAAAGGCCGAGATCGAAGGCGAGATGGGTGACATGCACGTGGGCCTGCAGGCTCGCCTGATGTCCCAGGCGCTGCGCAAGATCACCGGTAACATCAAGAACGCCAACTGCCTGGTGATCTTCATCAACCAGATTCGCATGAAGATCGGTGTGATGTTCGGTAGCCCGGAAACCACTACCGGTGGTAACGCCCTCAAGTTCTACGCTTCCGTACGTCTGGATATCCGTCGTACCGGTGCGGTGAAGGAAGGCGACGAAGTAGTAGGCAGCGAGACCCGCGTCAAGATCGTCAAGAACAAGGTGGCACCGCCATTCCGTCAGGCCGAATTCCAGATCCTGTACGGCAAGGGTATCTACCTCAACGGCGAGATCATCGACCTGGCCGTTCTGCATGGTTTCGTCGAGAAGTCCGGTGCCTGGTACAGCTACCAGGGCAGCAAAATCGGTCAGGGCAAGGCCAACTCGGCCAAGTTCCTGGCGGATAACCCGGAAATCGGTGCTGCCCTCGAGAAGCAGATTCGCGACAAGTTGCTGACCCCTGGTGTCGATACCAAGGCCGAAGGTTCGCGTCCTGCCGCTGTCGTGGCTGACGATGTGGCTGAAGTAGAAGCTGACTCCGACTTCTGATAGCCGATATGTCCGCCGTGCTCGATACACCTGTCGCCGTACGGCGTACTGCCATGGACCTGCTCGCGCGACGCGAGCACGGTCGAGTCGAGCTGACGCGAAAATTGCGTCAGCGCGGCGCCTCTGACGAACTCATCACGCCAGTCCTCGATCGTCTGACCGAAGAAGGACTCCTGTCTGAATCCCGTTACCTCGAAAGTTTTGTTTCCTACCGTGCCCGTTCCGGCTATGGCCCTATGCGTATTCGTGAAGAATTGGGCCAGCGGGGCTTGCAGCGTGCCGATATCGAATTGGCATTGCGCGAGTGCGGTATCGATTGGCGCGAGCAGATGCAGGAAACCTGGCAGCGTAAATTCGCCGGGCAATTACCTGTGGATGCGAAGGAAAGGGCCCGGCAAGGACGCTTCCTGAGTTATCGGGGTTTTTCCATGGAGATGATCGGCCGCCTGTTAAGCGGCCGGGGCGGGGACGATTAGCTATTACTCGTTAAGAAGAGGTTCGCGGCTTTCGGGCTGCGTCTGCTGCGAACCCTCGACCCAGTTCTCTGGCAGGTTGATGTAGTCCACCAGTTCACGCAGACGTCCGTTACTGCGACCATTGAAGGCAAAGGCCAGTCGGCTCAGGTGGCTGAACTGTGCTTCGTCGTGCTCTTCGCCCTGATAGGCGTGCTGATGAAAGTCATCGCTCAGGCGCAGGTCGGCGAATGCCTCTTGGATATGAGCCAGGGCATTGTCATTGAGCGGGTGATGCATGCGGATCACGAACTGATTCTTCAGCCAGCGTGTCGAGTGAAAGTTGCTGTAAAAGCGGTGGATCTCCTCGACTGCCTCTTCGCTGCTGTAAGCCAGACGCATCAGTTTCATGTCGGCGGGCAGAATGTAGTGATTGTCTTGCAGTTGGCTCTGGAAAAAATCCAGGGCGCCTTGCCAGAAACGGCCACCCGGCACATCAAGCAGCACTACCGGCACCAACGGGCTTTTACCGGTCTGGATCAGGGTCAGAACTTCCAGCGCTTCATCCAGAGTGCCGAAGCCGCCAGGGCAGAGCACCAGGGCATCGGCTTCCTTGACGAAGAACAGCTTGCGGGTGAAGAAGAAGTGGAAGGGCAGCAGGTGTTCGCTGCCGTCGATGATAGCGTTGGCGTGCTGTTCGAAAGGCAGGGTGATATTGAAGCCCAGGCTGTATTCGCGACCCGCGCCTTCGTGGGCCGCGGCCATGATGCCACCGCCGCCACCAGTGATGACCATCAGCTCGGCGCTTGCCAGTTGTCCACCGAGCTCACGGGCCAAGGCGTACAGCGGATGTTCCTGTGGCGTACGCGCCGAGCCGAACACCGTGACCTTGCGCCGCCCTTTGAAACGCTCCAGCACGCGAAAGGCGTTGTCCAGTTCGCGCAGGGTCTGCAGGGTAATCTTGGCGTTCCAGCGATTGCGATCGTCCTGGGCCATGCGCAGGACGGTCAGCATCATGTCGCGGTATAACGGCAGGTTGGGGCTGTCGGCCGAAACCTGCCGCAACAGCTCATCGACCTTGGTGATGACATCGATACCTTCGTCCTGGAAATGGCGAGACAAGACATCACTGGGTTTGTACGGCATTCAAACTCTCCTTGAGCAGTATCGTCCCCTGATTCTGCCGTGTCCCTGGCCTAGGCTCTATACGAAAAGTGGCTGCGCTTGGCCATGCGGCGTTAAAAACAGGCTCGGAATGCTCATTTAGGCCCCTAAACTGCGCTTCCTCGCCTGTTTTTGCCTTGCCTGGCCGTCGCTCGCCGACTTTTCGTATAGACCCTACGTCAAAATGAAAGGCGCAAGCAGTCAGGGAGAGTGATGTCAGATTGTTACTTTTTCACCTGGCAATCACTGGCTTTGAAGGTCTGCACGATAACGCCGCGATTGGTCTTGTACTCTGTGAATGAGTACTTGAGGATCGCGCCCTTGTCCATCAGCTGGCGAAAACCGGTGTTGTGGCAAACGCTGGTGCCGAGCTGATAGCGCACGGCGTCCGGATTGGCACGCATCTGCTGTGCCTGGCTTTCGCGCACGCTCAGGTGGTTGACCAGTTCTTTGCCATTGACGGTGTAGCCCTGGTCGAGAATGTCTTCGTTGATCGCGCGCGGAGTGCCGACGCTGCTTTCTTTCGCGACTTTTTCCAGCATCTGGCTCAGTTCGTAGTCCTGTTTGGAGGCGGCCTGGGCGCAGAATGGGGTGGCGAGCAGCAAGGCGAGGGTCGGTGCGATGAGGCGCAGCATTAAAATCTCCTGATTCGATGGGCCTGAGTCGATGGCTGGCCGTTGGACCGGTGAGCCGGGCTTGCGTTCACCGTCGGCACGGTGGGCAATGGCGGCGAAGTATACAGGACCTGGCGTCTATACAGGCGGCACAGGGGCGGGCTCTGATAAACTGTACGGCTTTTCATCCTGCCGAGTTCTCGCTGTGTCCATGCTCTCCCGCCGCTGGTGTCGTGTGTAATGACCCATGCCGTTTCCCGCCTGCGCGATGAGCGCCTGGCCCGTAGCACCAAACCCTTCGTCGCGCGCGGCTCGCGTGCGCCTCGATGCCCGGATTGTCGGGTGATTTTCAGCTATTGCCTGTGTGCCTGGCGCCCCAGTGTCGAGGCAAATTCGGCCATGTGCCTGCTGATGTACGACACCGAGCCACTGAAACCGACCAATACCGGTTGGCTGATTGCCGATGTGATCAAGGACACCTACGCCTTTGGCTGGTCTCGCCTTGAGGTCGATCCAGCGCTGCTGGCCTTGCTCGACGATCCGCAATGGCAACCTTATATCGTCTTCCCCGGCGAATTCGTGACCAAGGAGCGGGTGGTTACCCAGGTGCGCCGCGATGATGGCAAGCGCCCGCTGTTTATCCTGCTGGACGCGACCTGGACCGAAGCCCGCAAGATGTTTCGCAAGAGCCCCTACCTTGAGCGCTTCCCGGTGCTGAGCCTGGAACCGGAGCAGATTTCCCGCTATCGCTTGCGTCGCTCACGGCGCGACGATCATTTCTGTACCGCAGAGGTGGCGGCATTGTGCCTGGAGCTGGCGGACGACGGTCAGGCCGGCAGTGTGCTCGACGCTTATCTGGACGTGTTCAGCGCCCATTACCTGGGTGCAAAGTTCCAGGATCCGATTGATCCGGACGACGCCGCTCATACGCAGCTCAAGGCTTTTCTGTAGAAGCTTCTGTGGGCGACTCCTTCGATAGTGGCTCTATAATGGTACCTAGAGCCACGACTGCATTTGTCTGTAAGACTTATCGCTAACGGGCTTCAGGTTTCGCTGCTTGACCACCCCCGCTTCGCTGGGCATGCTTGGCGCCGCTCAGGCGCTGGTCGTCGGGATCGCTGCGCTGGCGGCCACGGCGCATAGTGAACTGCCGATATTCACGGATGCCCTGATGAGTGTTCGAACGGATCGATGCTCACCTATAGAAACAGGATAAAGAAATGACCTATGAAATCCTGATAGCCGATGACCACCCTTTATTTCGCAGTGCCCTGCATCAAGCCTTGAGCATCGGGCTCGGACCTGGCGCACGCCTGGTTGAAGCAGACAGTATTGCCCAACTGGAAACCCATCTTACTGCCAAGGCTGACTGGGATCTGGTGCTGCTGGATCTGAATATGCCGGGAGCCTACGGCTTCTCCGGGCTGGTGTTGCTGCGCGGGCAATATCCGCAGATTCCCGTGGTCATGGTCTCGGCGCAGGAAGAGGCGTCCATTGTCGTGCGCTCCCGCGAATTCGGTGCCAGCGGCTTTATTCCCAAGTCCAGCTCCCTGGAAACCATTCAACAGGCCGTACGCACCGTGTTGGACGGCGATGTCTGGTGGCCGCCACAGGTCAACGAGCCGGTCAGTGTTTCGGCTGACGCCAAGGCCGCGAGTGCCGGGCTGGCCAGCCTGACGCCGCAACAGTTTCGCGTCCTGACCATGGTCTGTGAAGGGCTGTTGAACAAGCAGATTGCATACGAACTGAGCGTCTCGGAGGCTACGATCAAGGCTCATGTGACGGCGATTTTCCGCAAGCTGGGTGTTCGTACCCGGACTCAGGCAGCGCTACTGCTGCAACAATTGGAATCGATTTCTGCGGGGTAAGTCGGGCAAAACTCCTGATCTTTCACGCTTTTTTGACTCACTTTGAATTAGCTTTCCTTTCTTTTTTATAAGCAGTCGTCCATCTATGTCTCCTTTCAAAGGCCAGACCGGCCTGAAGCGTATCCTCAATGCCGCAGGTTATTCCGTTGATGGTCTGAAAGCCGCGTTCAAGGGCGAAGCTGCCTTTCGCCAGCTGGTGTTGCTCAATGTGATCCTGATCCCGTTGTCGTTTGTGTTCCACGTCAGTCGTGGCGAGCGGGCGATCCTGATTGCAGTGTGCCTGCTGGCGCTGATCGTTGAGCTGCTCAACTCGGCCGTGGAAGCGGCCATCGACCGGATTTCCCTGGACCTGCACCCGCTGTCCAAAAATGCCAAGGACATGGGCAGTGCCGCGCAATTCGTGGCCCTGAGCATGATTGGCGTGGTCTGGGCTTTGATTCTGCTGGGCTGAACCTGAAACGGCCTGGGGGACTGGTTTTGTGGGACCGGCTTTAGCCGGGAAAGCGCAATTCCCGGCTAAAGCCGGTCCCACAAAAACGCGAATCGCACTAATAGACCGTCGGCAACACAATCTCATCACTGCGCTGCACACCTTCAGTGAAGGAGCGGCACAGCTCGAGAAACTCGCGGATGGCCGAGGTCTGGTATTTCTGCTTGTGCCAGATGAAATAAAACTGCCGCACCAGGTCCAGTTCCGGTGTTTCCACGGCGACCAGGCTGCCACGGCGGAAGGCATCGCGCAGGGCCAGGCGGGAGATGCAGCCGATACCCAGTCCTGACTCGACGGCGCGCTTGATCGCTTCCGTGTGTTCCAGTTCCAGGCGCACGTTCAGCGCATTGCGATGATGGCGCATGGCCTGATCAAAGGTCAGGCGCGTACCGGAACCTTGTTCGCGCAGGATCCATGCCTCCCGGGTCAACTCGTCCATGCTGGCCTGGCCGCGTTTGGCCAAAGGGTGCTGAGGGGCGCAGAACACCACCAGTTCGTCTTCGACCCAGGTTTGCACTTCGATGTCGGGATGACTGCAATCGCCCTCAATCAGACCCAGGTCAATTTCGTAGTGCGCCACTTGTTGCACGATATGAGCAGTGTTCTGCACATGCAGTTTCACCTGGCTTTCCGGGTGGCGCTGCATGAAGCTGCCGATCAGCAGTGTGGCCAGGTAATTGCCGATGGTCAGTGTCGCGCCGACCGCCAGGGAGCCAAAACCGGACTTGCCGTTGAGCAGGTCCTCGATTTCCTTGGCCTGGTCGAGCAGGGCGACGGCCTGGGGCAGTAGCTGGCGCCCCGTGGCGTTGAGGCTCAGGCGTTTGCCGGCGCGGTCGAACAACTGGCAGCTGGATTGGCGCTCCAGTTCGGTAATGGAGGTGCTGGCCGCCGATTGCGAAAGGGCCAGCTGCACAGCAGCACGGGAAACGCTTTCCTGCTGGGCGACGGCGACGAAGACCTGGAGCTGACGTAAAGTAAATCGCATATCTATATAACCGATAACCTATATCTTGATAATCCATTTAACAGATATTGTGTCTGCCACTAGAATGTCGCGCAATAGCGCTTTCACATCAGGCGCAGGCGATATTTTCAGGAGTCTCCACTTACATGAGCAACATGAACCACGAGCGTGTCCTCAGCGTCCACCACTGGAACGACACCCTCTTCAGTTTCAAGTGCACCCGTGATCCAGGCCTGCGCTTCGAGAACGGTCAGTTCGTCATGATCGGTCTGCAGCAGCCTAACGGGCGCCCGCTCATGCGTGCCTACTCGATCGCCAGCCCGAACTGGGAAGAGCATCTGGAATTCTTCAGCATCAAGGTGCCGGACGGCCCGCTGACTTCGCAGCTGCAGCATCTCAAGGAAGGCGACGAGATCATTATCAGCAAGAAGCCTACGGGTACGCTGGTTCTCGACGATCTCAAGCCGGGCAAACATCTGTACCTGCTCAGCACCGGTACCGGCCTTGCACCATTTATGAGTGTGATCCAGGATCCGGAAACCTACGAGCGTTTCGAGAAAGTGATCCTCTGCCATGGCGTGCGTTATGTGAACGAAGTCGCCTACCGCGAGTTCATCACTGAGCATCTGCCGCAGAACGAGTTCTTCGGCGAAGCACTGCGTGAAAAGTTGATCTATTACCCGACTGTGACCCGTGAGCCTTTCGAGAATCAGGGGCGCCTGACCGATCTGATGCGCAGCGGCAAGCTGTTCACCGATATCGGCCTGCCGCCGATCAACCCCCAGGACGACCGCGCCATGCTGTGCGGCAGCCCGAGCATGCTCGACGAGACCAGCGAAGTGCTCAACAGCTTCGGCCTGACCGTGTCGCCGCGTATGCGCGAGCCGGGGGATTACCTGATCGAGCGTGCGTTCGTCGAGAAGTAAGGTTCGGCGATTGGTCAGCGACACCCGACACCCCGCGAGAGCGGGGTGTTTTGTTTTCAACAACACAGCAGTTGTCTGAATTGAAATGCGCTTTTGCAGGAACTGCCGAAGGCTGCGAAAAGTGCTGTGTCAGATAATGTCCATTCGCGGCCTTCGGCGGCTCCTGCATGGATGGTGTGCCATGGGCAGAGATCAAAGTGCCGCTGGCACAACCTCCAGCACCCGTATCAGCCCGATCTGCGGGTAATGCCAGCGCACATCCAGATCCCAGAACTGCGCGCCGTAGCGACGCTCAGGCGGCGGTATCTGGTAGGCCGGGCGCGGGTCCTGGGCCAGGCATTGTTCGATCAGTTCCACCAGCGGTTCTGCCAGACGCACTCCGTGCTCCCGGGCCTGGATCAGTGCTTCATCTGCCCACTGCACCGGGATCAGTGATGGCGGCGCACTGGCCATCAGGTTGCTGGCGTTATCGATGCAATCGGCGTAGGGCACGTAAGGCTTGATATCCAGCACCGGCGTGCCGTCGAGCAGGTCGATACCGGACAGCCACAGACGCCCTGGCTCGACCTTTTCGAGCCGAACCACGGACTGGCCGATGCCGTTGGGCCTGTGGGTGGCCCGGGTAGCAAAGACGCCCATGGACTGGTTGCCGCCCAGACGCGGCGGGCGCACTTTGAGCCGCGGCTTGTCTTCCAGGGCCTGATGAAACAGGAACAGCAGCCAGACATGGCTGACCTGCTCCAGGCCCTGTACGGCCTCGCCCTGATCGAAGGGCGCGACGAGTTCCAGCACGCCCCGCGCTGCCGGTGCCAGCTGGGGCTGGCGAGGGATGGCGAACTTCTCCTTGAAGCAGGAGCGCACGAACCCCACCGGCGTGACGTTGTAGCTCATGACGGGCTCAGGCGCGTACGCGCAGGGTCAGGCCCTTGAGGAAGTTGCGCAGCAACTGGTCGCCGCACGGGCGGTAGTTGTTGTGACCGACCTTGCGGAACAGTGCGCTCAGCTCCGGCTTGGACACCGGGAATTGCGCAGCACTGAGGATGGCATGCATGTCGTCTTCTTTCAGTTCGAAAGCGACCCGCAGCTTTTTCAGGACGATGTTGTTAGTGATAGGCAACTCGATGGGCTGTGCCGGACGGCTCTCGTCCTTGCCGCGCTTGAAGAACACCAGGCCGTCGAGGAAGTGCGCCATGATCTCATCGCTGCAATCCTGATAGCCTTCCTCTTCGTCCTTTTTCATAAAGGCGATCACGTCGGCCTTGCTGATTTCCAGGCCGCCGAGCGCGGTGATCTCGGCTATTTTGCCATCGCTGATATCCAGCATGTAGCGCACGCTGCGCAATACGTCGTTGTTCATCATGGTGCTTGAATCCTGATCAGTACGGGTGACGCGGCGGCAGCTAATGCCGCGTCCGCGAAAATTAAGAGAGGGAGCGCGGCCTAGAACTTTTCCTTGGCCGTCATATAGCGCCACTGGCCTTCCGGCAGCTTGCCCATGGACACCCCGCCAATGCGGATACGGCGCATCCACACGACTTTCAGGCCGACAGCGGTGCACAGCTGCACGATGACCCCCGGCTGCGGGTTTTTCATGGCAAAGCGCAGGCGATTTTCGTTCTGCCAGCTGGCTTTGACGGCAGGCAGTTCCTTGCCCTTGTAGGTCAGGCCGTGGTTCAGGCGGTTGAGGCCGTGATCGACCATGTCCCCGGAAACTTCGACCACGTATTCCTGTTCGATCTTGCTGCGGTCGTCGGTGAGCTTGCGCAGGATTTTCCAGTCCTGGCTGAACACCGTCAGGCCGCTGGCGTTGTCCTGCAGTGACGAAGACGATTCCAGGCGCAGGAAATGTCCGCGCAGTGGGCGTTTGCCGAAACTGTGTTCTTCCGACAGGGTACCCGGCGTGATCAAGCCCAAGGCGTCGTCCAGAGACAACTGCGCCGGTTTGTGCAGGATCAGGGTGACCGGCTCGGGCGCATCGGCCCGGGCTTGCGCGTTCAGCTCGACGATTTGCGTGTCGACCTTGAATTGCGGCTCATCGATGACCTGGCCATCCACGGTGACCCAGCCGCCTTCGATATACAGCTCGGCCTCGCGGCGCGAGCAGCCAACCAGTTCGATAAGGCGTTTGGATAGGCGAATGGGGTCTGTCATGAAAAAAAGCCGTTGCTTGGATAAGAGGGCGCACATTGTACCTGTGCGGGCCGGGTTAATCGCTGACTCATTGAAATCAACGATAACAATCGGGGTTTGCGGGCATGCTCGTTGCAACGGTGTGTGTTTTGCTCATTCGTCATCGTCCTCCAGACGCATGCGCAGGATCGGAAAGGGCTGGCCCAGGCCGTCCTGTTCGGTGCGCCCGATCACCTTGAAGCCCTGCTTGAGATAAAACCCCACGGCCTGGGTGTTCTGTTCGTTGACGTCCAGTTCCCGGGCGTCAAAGTTTTCCAGTGCATAGTCCAGCAGTAACTTGCCCAGGCCCTGGCCGCGATATTCGGGGCCGAGAAAGAGCATTTCCAGCTTCCCCAGACTGGCTCCGGCGAAACCGCTGATTTTCTGATTCGGGCTGCGGACGCAGAACAGGCTGACGGCATCCAGATACTGGGTCAGCAGCAGGTGCTTGAGAATCTCGATATAGGAATCGGGAAGAAAATCATGGGTAGCGCGGACCGACTCCTCCCAGACTTCGATGATCTGCGGGTAGTCGCCGTGCTTGGGCATGAAAATGCATTGCGGCTGCAACATGTCGACGGATTCCCTGTTGGGTGATTTCTCTTATCTGGGCAAGTCTGGACTGCTCCCGTCAGGGTGCAAATTTTTGTCAAAAAAAAGCCCCGCCAAGGGCAGGGCATTTTCAGTGCTGACGATTTAGATCGTTTCAGCCCACAGGTCGTACTCGTCGGCGTCGGTGACGCGGCACATGACCTTGTCGCCCGGCTTGAGGTCCCTGTCGCTGTCGATGAACACGTTGCCGTCGATTTCCGGAGCATCGAAGAAGCAGCGGCCGACTGCGCCCTGTTCGTCGACTTCATCGATCAGCACTTCGATTTCCTTGCCGATCTTCATTTGCAGACGGGCTGCGCTGATGGCCTGTTGATGGGCCATGAAGCGATCCCAGCGGTCCTGCTTGACGTCATCGGGCACGATGGCCGCGTCCAGCAGGTTGGCCGGTGCGCCTTCGACCGGCGAGTACTGGAAGCAGCCGACGCGATCCAGTTGTGCTTCGGTCAGCCAGTCCAGCAGGTACTGGAAGTCTTCCTCGGTTTCGCCGGGGAAGCCGACAATGAAGGTCGAGCGGATGATCAGGTCAGGGCACTGCTCGCGCCAGTTCTTGATGCGCGCCAGGGTCTTGTCTTCGAAGGCCGGGCGTTTCATCAGTTTGAGGATCTTCGGGCTGGCGTGCTGGAACGGAATGTCCAGGTACGGCAGGATTTTTCCTTCGGCCATCAGCGGGATCAGCTCATCGACGTGCGGATACGGGTACACGTAGTGCAGGCGCACCCATACGCCTAGGGAACTGAGGGCCTGGCACAGCTCGGTCATGCGCGTCTTGACCGGAGCGCCGTTCCAGAAGCCGGTGCGGTATTTGACGTCGACGCCGTAGGCACTGGTGTCCTGGGAGATCACCAGCAACTCCTTGACGCCAGCCTTGACCAGTCGCTGAGCCTCGTCGAGGACGTCACCCACCGGACGGCTGACCAGCTTGCCGCGCATCGACGGGATGATGCAGAAACTGCAACTGTGATTGCAGCCTTCGGAAATCTTCAGGTAAGCGTAGTGACGCGGAGTCAGCTTGATGCCTTGCGGCGGCACCAGGTCGATCAGCGGGTTGTGATCCAGGCGCGGCGGTGCGGCATCGTGTACGGCGTTGACCACTTGCTCGTACTGCTGCGGGCCGGTTACGGCCAGTACGCTTGGGTGTACGTTGCGGATCACGCTCTCGTCGACGCCCATGCAGCCGGTAACGATCACCTTGCCGTTTTCGGCAATGGCTTCGCCAATCACTTCAAGGGACTCGGCCTTGGCACTGTCGATGAAACCGCAGGTGTTGACGACTACGACGTCGGCGTCCTGATAGGTCGGTACGACTTCGTAGCCTTCCATGCGCAGCTGGGTCAGGATGCGTTCGGAGTCAACGAGAGCCTTCGGGCATCCGAGTGAAACGAACCCGACCTTGGGGGCGGAGGGCGTGGTGACGGTGGACATGGCGAACCTCGGCGATAGTTAGTGCCTGGGCAGGTAGCCGGGGGCACTGGCTGGGCGCTTGGCGCGCCTCTGATCAAAAAGTGCGCAATTCTAGCGACGAGACTGTCGATTGACCAGCGTTATGCAGAGAATTACGACGAGTGCTGCGCTATGCTTCGCGGCGTTACGTCGTGTCACAAAAAAACAGGGCGTCAACGGCGATGATTGCAGCATTGCGCAGCTCACAAGGCGGCGTTTCATGTCTTGGAGTTCGAGTCTTGGTTTCAGGAGTGGTAAATGAGTCAAGCAAGTAGTCAGGCTGAGACCGGACATCATTCGGCAAAACCATTGAGTTTGCTGATCGCGGCAGTGGGGGTGGTTTACGGCGATATCGGCACCAGCCCGCTGTATACCTTAAAGGAAGTGTTCAACGGCGGTTACGGCGTCAGTGTCAGTCATGATGGGGTTTTGGGCATCCTGTCGCTGATTTTCTGGTCGCTGATATGGGTTGTTTCCTTCAAGTACATGGCTTTCGTCCTGCGCGCTGATAACCAGGGCGAGGGCGGAATCATGGCGCTGACGGCGCTGGCGCGGCGGGCGTCGGCGAAATATCCGAAATTGCAGGCCACCATGGTGGTGTTCGGGCTGTTTGGTGCGGCGCTGTTCTACGGCGACAGCATGATCACCCCGGCCATCTCGGTGTTGTCGGCGATCGAGGGTATGGAACTGGCCTTTGATGGTCTGGAGCACTGGGTCGTGCCGATTTCCCTGATCGTGCTGGTCGGGCTGTTCCTGATCCAGCGCCACGGTACCGCGCGTATCGGCGTGTTGTTTGGCCCGATCATGGTCACCTGGTTCCTGGTGTTGGGGGCCTTGGGGGTGTTTGGCATCAGTCAGCAACCCGAAGTGATCCATGCGGTCAATCCGCTTTGGGCCTTTCGTTTCTTTGTCGAGCATCCAGGGATAGGTGTGGCGATTCTCGGCGCCGTGGTCTTGGCGCTGACCGGTGCCGAAGCCTTGTATGCGGACATGGGCCACTTCGGTCGCCGGCCGATTTCCCGTGCCTGGTTCATCCTGGTGCTGCCTGCACTGGTGCTGAACTACTTCGGTCAGGGCGCCCTGGTATTGCAGGACCCGGAAGCCATCCGCAACCCGTTCTACCTGCTGGCGCCGAGTTGGGCGTTGCTGCCGCTGATCGGTCTGTCGACCCTGGCCACCATCATTGCCTCACAGGCGGTGATTTCCGGCGCGTTCTCGATGACCCTGCAAGCGATTCAGCTGGGCTATATCCCACGCATGTACATCCAGCACACCTCCAGTGATGCCCAGGGCCAGATCTATATTGGCGCGGTGAACTGGTCGCTGATGGTCGGCGTGATTCTGCTGGTGCTCGGTTTCGAATCCTCGGGCGCCCTGGCGTCGGCTTACGGCGTGGCGGTAACCGGCACTATGTTGTGCACCACTATCCTGGTGTCGTCGGTGATGCTGATGCTGTGGAAATGGCCACCGATACTGGCGGTGCCGGTGTTGCTCGGCTGCTTGCTGGTCGATGGCCTGTTCTTCGCCGCCAACGTGCCGAAAGTGGTGCAGGGCGGGGCGTTTCCGGTGCTGGCCGGTATCGTGCTGTTTGTCCTGATGACCACCTGGAAGCGTGGCAAACAGTTGTTGAGCGAGCGGATCTCCGAAGGTGGCCTGCCGCTGCCGATCTTCATCAGCAGTATTCGCGTGCAACCCCCGTTCCGGGCCCAGGGCACTGCGGTATTCCTCACGGCACGTTCCGATGCTGTGCCCCATGCGCTGTTGCACAACATGCTGCATAACCAGGTGCTGCACGAGCAGGTGGTGCTATTGACGGTGGTCTACGAAGACACGCCACGGGTGCCTGCACAGCGGCGTTTCGAGGTTGAGTCCTACGGCGAGGGTTTCTATCGGGTGATCCTGCACTTTGGCTTTATCGACGAGCCGGACGTTCCGGCGGCGCTGAAGCTGTGCCATCTGGATGAGCTGGATTTCAGTCCGATGCGTACCACCTACTTCCTCAGCCGAGAGACCATCGTGTCGTCCAAGCTGGTAGGGATGGCGCGCTGGCGCGAAGGGCTGTTCGCCTTCATGCTCAAGAACGCCAACGGCAACCTGCGCTTCTTCAAGCTGCCGTACAACCGGGTGATCGAGCTGGGTACCCAGGTCGAGATGTAGTTCGCGAGCCAACAAAAAGCCCCCGTAGCTGTGAAGCTGCGGGGGCTTTTTTAATGCTGGAATCTCCAGTGGGACCGGCTTTGGCCGGGAAGACAAGATGAATATGTACCGGTGCCTTCCCGGCTAAAGCCGGTCCCACAAGGTGTGTTACTCCGCTGCCGGGGTTGGCGCCGGAGCAGCCGGCGCCTGGGCCTGCCACTTGTTGATCACGGCGATCAGGCGCTTGGCCAGTGCCGGGTAGTTCTCGTCGAAGTGATGGCCGCCGGGCAGTTGCAGCTTCTGGCCCACCGCCGTCTTGTCGGTGCAGCCGCTTTCATCCTTCTCTTCAAGGCCGTAGACGCACAACACCTTGTCGGCGGGCAGTTTGGCCATTTCCTCGCCAGTGGTGGCTTCTTTGCCTGCGCTACCGAGCCAGCCACCGACATGAATCTCAAAGCTACCGGTGCGGGCGAAGGCGAGCAGGATAATGCCGCTGATGCGATTCTGATCGTCTGCGGGCAGGCGATTGTAGATCGCTGGCATCACATCGGCCCCAAAGGAGTAACCCGCGAGGATAAAGCGCTTGGCGCCCCATTTTTGTCGGTAGTGGGCCATCAGTTCAGTCAGGTCTGCTGCGGTCTGTTCCGGGGTCTTGTGTTCCCAGTAGTAACGCAGGGTATCGATGCCGACCACGGGATAGCCCATGCCCGCCATATCGCCGGCCACCACCTTGTCCAGGTCGCGCCAGCCACCATCGCCGGACATGAACAGGGTCACCGTGTCCGAAGCCTGGCCAGCGGTGACCGGCACTTCCACAGTCGGAACGCCCAGGCCGCCGCTGTCGTTCTCGCCGACCAGTTTATGACGCAGTTCGGTGTTCAGCACCTGCGGCAGTTTGATGTCGTAGTCGCTGATACTGGTGTCGGCATTGGGTTGGTCGCGAACGAAGGCGGCCGGGACATCATCGGGCTGATCGTTCCAGGCCACCATCCAGTGACCATGGGGCGCCTTTTGCGGCAAGGGCACGTCGCAGATGACCGGCGGCGCTTCATCGGGCTCCAGCGGCTTGACCGGTTCTGTTGACGGCACCTCAATGACGAAACCGACCGAAATGGCTTCAGCCTTGTCATTGTTCTGGGAGGCCAGCCAGCGCCACGCCAGGGTTGCACCCGGACCGATACCGGCCACCACGTCCGGCGCGCCCTGCATCTGCGTCAGAGCTTCCTGGAAGGTCTTTTGCTGCAGGACGCAGTTGTCCTTGGGCAGAGTCACCTGAATGATCCGGGCCGAGGCGTCCTTGCTCAGTGCCTGCAGTTGTTTGTCCGAGAGAAAGTCATCAGCGGTCACTGCCAGGGCTACCTGGGTCTTGACCCGGGTGGCCGGTGTGGCCGTGGTCAGGGCCGAGCCGTCGGACAGGGTAGTGCGTGTCAGTACCGCTGGAGGGGCAGGGCGATTCCACAGCCAGAAGCCCAGTGCCACTACGAGAATAACCAGGGCTGCAAGCAAAAATCGCCAGTAGCGTTGAATCATCAGCGTTTCACCAATCCAGTCAGGCCGCCTGCAATCAGGGCGGCGGTGTCAGCCAGTGCCACGAGCGGATCGAGTCCTGCCGGCACGGCCATATAACGAGGTTCCCAGTCAGGCTGGAATTTGTCTTTGAAGCGGCGCAGCCCCTGGAAGTTGTACAGCTGCTCGCCACGGCGGAAGACCATCGAGCCGAGACGCTGAGTCAGGGGTGCGCCACGTCGTGGCTGCAAGCCGGATAAGGGCACCATGCCCAAACTGAAGCGTCCATAACCGTTTTGTTTGTAGTGCAATATCAGACCGACCATCATGAATTCCATGGTCAGCTTCGGTGCCTCGGGATGCGCACGCATCAGGTCAAGACTGGCCAGATCCTTGCGCGAGGTCTCCAGCAGGTTGGCGAAGGCAACGGGCTTGCCTTCGAAACGAATGATCGCGACGCGGAAATATTGCAGGTACTCGGGGCTGAAACGGCCTAGAGAGAAGCCTTTCTCGCGTACGTTCTTGCCGGTGAGCCAGGCGTCGGAAATGACCTTCAGCTCTTCCAGCGGGGCCTGACCCGGCTCATGGATCTCCAGCGACAGGCCATCACGGCCGCCGCGGTTCCAGGTGTAGCGCAGGTCCTTCATCTCCTTGCCCTTGGCATCGATATCGAAGCGGTGCAGGTCAACCCGTGCTTCTTCGCCAAGCTTGATCGCAGTCAGGCCGATGTCCATATAAAACGGCAGGTTCTCGGCGCGAACCTGATAGAACACTGGACGGGCATGGTGCACGTCGCACAGGTCGCGGAACTGCCAGATCAGTTCGGCACGCTGTTGCGTCGGGCCAATCGGGTCGTACAAGGCCACCAGACTGCGGCCACGGTGCGCGTACATCAAAAAGGCATTACCACTGGGATGCAGCAGGATCGCCTTGTCACCGGTCAGGGCCAGGCCACCATCAGGCTGGGCCGAAGCCTTGACGATTTCGGCAGCCTTGGCCAGTTCTGCGGCGTCGGGCAGCTTGATCACCGGGCGCGCGGTGCGCAACAGCCACGTCAGGGACACGATCACCAGCAACACCGCGCTACCCAGTGCCGAACGCAAAGCGCGAGGCGCATCGGCGTCGAGGGTGAACTGCCACCACAGCTGATGGCTGTAAGGTACGTCCTGATAGGCGAACAGCAGCAGCCAGATCGAAGCACCGACCACGCAGACGCTGGCCATCAGGTACAGGCCGGAGAAAGGCAGTTCAAGCAGGCGGCTGGGGCGATAGAACGAGCGGCGGAACACTGCCAGCAGACAGGCGGTGATCACCAGCATGCTGGCCTCTTCCCAGTCGAAGCCCTTGAGCATCGACAGCACGGCACCGGCAATGAGCAGCCCCAGAGTCAGCATCCAGGCCGCGGACAGGCGGCGGCGCAGGCCCTGAGCCAGCAGCAGGCAGAGCACACCGACCAGGCTGGCGACAAAGTGCGAGGCATCGATCAGGCGGTGCGGGATCATGAACCCGACGTATTCCAGACGTGTGTCGATTTCCGGCGTGGAGCCTGAGAACAGCAACACAACGCCGGAAAGGAATACCAGCAGCGCCAGGATCGGCGCGGCCAGGCCGGACGCGACACGCATTGCCTGACGGGTCGGCAGCAGGCGCTGGGCTTCGTTGAACAGCAGGACCAGGCAAGCCACCAACAGCGGCAACACGACATAAATGAGGCGATACAGCAGCAGGGCTGCGGCCAGGGGCGCGGCGCCGAGTTCGTTGGCGAAAGCTGCCAGCAAAATGGCTTCGAAAACCCCCACGCCACCGGGCACATGGCTGAGGACACCGGCAGCCAGGGCCAACAGGTAAACCAGCAGGAACGCGGCGAAGGGCGGCGACTGCGGCAGCAACAGGTACAGCACCGTGGCGGCTGCGGCAACGTCCAGCGCCGTGATGACCAGTTGCATCAGGGTCAGGCGCGTACTTGGCAGGCGCAGGGTGCGACGACCGATGCGAACCAGCAGGTTGTGCGGGATGGTCTGTTCAGGCAGGCGCCGACGGTAAAGCATGACCGCCGCCAGGGTACCCAACAGCAGCACCGCAATAGCGATGGCGGCAAGCGCGTCGACCGGCATATGCAACGCCAGGGAGGCGTCGGACAAGTCGGCGAGCATGGCCAGGGCAGCCAACGGTGGCAGCGCGCTGCCCAGGGACAGGCTGGCGAACAGCGTCATCCGGGCGACTTCTATAGCGCCCAGGCCATGCCGTGAGTACAACCGATAACGTACCGAACCGCCCGAGAGCATGGACAGGCCGACCGCGTTGCCGATGGCGAAAGCGGTAAAACCGCCCAGTACCAGCGTCTTGGCCGGTAATTGCACATTGGCATAACGACTGGCCGAGACTTCATAGCCCAGCAGGATGATGAATCCGATGACAGTCGCCAGTACGGCGCCTCCCAGCGAAGGCAAAGGTACGCTCAGCAGCGAATCATGCAGAGCGTCCAGGTCCATTTCTATCAGCATGTGCCGACAGGCGATCAGAGCGATGGCGAACAGCAGGAGCGTAACGCCCAGCCCTATGGGTTGGCGATACTTGCTCAACAGATCGAGCCAGTGCAGACGGGGAGACGTAATCGGTGGGTTCGCCGCTACTGCTTCTTCATTGAAATCTGACGGGTTATCGCGCATCAATCACTCCTTGGATCGTGCGCGACAGGATGGAGGTATACAGCCAACTTACCAATCCCTACGCAAAGAATATTTCGAGATGTTAGCGCGTCAACGTCTAACGAGCGAATGGAGCGGATACGTTTTCACGTTCGAGCAGTATCGTGACTGCTGGTAAAAAAATTATCGGCAGGATGTGCAAAAACTGTCGCCCTTGGAAATATTACGATACAAGCATGGCGTTCAGGTTTCACAGGCTTTGCCAAAGTGCCTTCTCTGACAAGCATTTAGCGCCGCTGTTCAGCCGCCTTTCGACCGGGCAAAAAAAAAGCCACTCTTTCGAGTAGCCTTTCTTTATGTTTGGTTGCGGGAGCCGGATTTGAACCGACGACCTTCGGGTTATGAGCCCGACGAGCTACCAGACTGCTCCATCCCGCGTCTGTGTGCCGGCATTCTACAGCCGAACGCGCATCTGTCAACCGTTAATGGCAAAAGCGACAAAAATAAGCCGGCGAATCGTTTCCATTGGCTAAGTAGCGGTTTGCAAAGATGTTTTTCGTCGGGAAAGGGAGGCGTGCTGAAAGCGATTTGTGTGAGCGAGTTTATTCGCGAATGGGGCCGGTGAGCCCACGCATCTTCATCGACCGAGATTTTTCGCGGATGAATTCGCTGCCAGAGCCTCTCCACGCTGTCCGCGCTGAAATGAAGAAAATCAGCGCAAAACAAAAAAGGCCACTCTTTCGAGTAGCCTTTTTTGATGTTTGGTTGCGGGAGCCGGATTTGAACCGACGACCTTCGGGTTATGAGCCCGACGAGCTACCAGACTGCTCCATCCCGCGTCTGTGTGGCGGCATTCTACAGAGGAACGCCGGGCTGTCAATTCTTATTTCAAAAAAAGGCTTTTTCTTCAAGTGCTTAGCTCTCCACAAAAAAGCCCATAAAGCCTGTGAAGGCTTGCCAGGCGGGCGTCGGGGAGGTTTCAGCATGATGATCAGCAGGCTGCCGATCGGCGATAAGTGGCACATTTCCATGTGAATGAGATACTGGCGGCCATTCCCTTCATATCCATGGTCTTGATGACGCAGCGCAAAATCATTCATGTCGACTGTGACTGCTTCTACGCAGCCATCGAGATGCGCGACGACCCGAGTCTGGCGGCCAAGCCACTGGCTGTCGGTGGCTCGGCGGACCGCCGGGGTGTCATTGCGACCTGCAACTACGAAGCGCGGGCCTATGGCGTGCGTTCGGCCATGTCGTCCCGACACGCCTTGAAGCTGTGTCCTGATCTGACCATCGTCAAGCCACGCATGGATGCTTATAAAGAAGCATCAAAGGAAATCCAGACGATCTTTCGTGATTACACTGATCTGATCGAGCCGTTGTCCCTGGACGAGGCTTATCTGGATGTTTCCGATGCCAGTCATTTTTCCGGCAGTGCGACACGCATTGCCCAGGACATTCGTCGGCGGGTCTCCAACCAGTTGCATATCACCGTGTCCGCCGGGGTCGCGCCCAACAAGTTCCTGGCCAAGATCGCCAGTGACTGGAAGAAGCCCAATGGCTTGTTTGTCATTACTCCTGATCAGGTCGAGGATTTTGTCGCTGAGTTGCCGGTGAGCAAGCTGCACGGGGTCGGCAAGGTCACGGCGGACAAGCTGGGTCGACTGGGGATTATCAACTGCACGGATTTGCGTGGCTGGAACAAGCTGGCGCTGGTGCGGGAATTTGGCAGTTTTGGTGAAAGGCTCTGGAGCCTGGCGCGTGGGATCGATGAGCGGCCGGTGCAGAACGACAGTCGCCGTCAGTCTGTGAGCGTGGAAAATACGTACGACACGGATTTGCCTGATCTCGCGAGTTGCCTGGAAAAGCTCCCGGCGTTACTGGAAACCCTGGAAGTGCGCATGGAGCGCATTGCCGATCATTACCGGCCGGGCAAACCCTTCGTCAAAGTCAAATTCCACGACTTTACCCAGACGACCCTGGAGCAGTCGGGGGCAGGGCGGGACCTGGGCAGTTATGAGCATCTGCTCAGTCAGGCTTTTGCCCGGGGCGGCAAGCCGGTGCGGCTGTTGGGGATTGGCGTGCGCCTGCATGATCTGCGTGCAGCCCACGAGCAACTGGAGTTGTTTACCCGTTAGGCGCAAGCATCGTGCAGCAAACAAGGAGATCATTCCAATTCAGGCGATTGTGTTTTTGTAGCAGTCGCAACTCGTCTGCGCCTATTCGACTTAATTCGGCAGCGCCACCAAACGTCCGGCATCCCTGGCCAGGGACTTGATCAGTTCATGTTGCAGCTGCGGGTCGTTGCGGGTCATGTCGATCAGACTTTGCTCCAGTTCGCTGGCCTGTTCTTCGAGTCCCAGCTCGGAAAGGCGCTTGACCCGGTGTACCCACTGGCTGACTTCGTCGTCTTCCAGGTCGTCGTAGATCAGGGCGTGAGCCTCCAAAAGCTTGCCGCGCAAGGTGCTGCTGATCGGCAGGGTGGCGTCGCCATGGGTATTGTCCTGATCATCCTCGACGCTGACATACAGGCGCGTCACGTGGTTCAGGTCCTGTTCGGCGAACGGGCTGTCCAGCAGATTCAGGCGCAGCACGCCGTTACGGTCCGTGGTCAGTTCGTGGGTCTCGCTGCCAGCCTTGACCAGCACCGGGCGCTCGTTCCACGGCAGATCGGATTTTTCGATCCGCGAATCGCGCTGCACTTCGTCGATGCCAGCCAGGTTCTGTTGTGCGCGGCCATGGGAAGGGGCGTTCATGAACGGGTTCAGTCCGGCCAGGCCGTAATGGAGCCAATCCTTGGTCATGCTGTCCGGCAGGTGGCCCAAGGCAAACACGTTGGCAATATTGGCGCCGACACCCGCGACCACGGCTACCGCGCCCAGGGGAATCTCGTAGATTTCACGCCAGGGTTGATAAGGGGTGTAGCGGTCGTAGTGACGGGTTACATCGAATTCGGTGACTTCAAACGTCTTGAGTTCATGGATGCGCACGCGACGCTGAGGCAGCTCGAGGGTCTGGGGCTCGCCCATGTCTACTTGCAGTCGGTGCTCGGTGAGTTTGCGCTCGACGCGCTCTTCGTGCTCGCTGCGCTGTGACATCTGGTTGGCACAACCGCTCATGAGCAGAGTGCCGCAGAGTATCGCGCCACCGAGGCTGGGGGGGCTTCGCTTGAACATGAGATCTCTTGAGGCGGATAAAACGTGTCGTTCAGGTTAGCCGACGCACTCGATCTGACGAGTGCGCCAGCCTTTTCATATCAAGCTATCAGCGCTTGATGTGACCCTTGATGAACGACAGTACTTCGGCGATAGGCAGCGCCTGTGCTTCGGACGCGGTACGGCTCTTGTACTCGATGGTACCTTCGGCCAGGCCGCGGTCGCTGACCACGATGCGGTGCGGGATGCCGATCAGTTCCATGTCGGCAAACTTGTTGCCGGGGCTGGTCTTCTTGTCGCGATCATCCAGCAGTACGTCGAAACCGGCCGCCTGGAGGTCTGCGTAGAGTTTATCCGTCGCTTCGCGCACCGCATCGGTTTCGTAGCGCAGGGGTACCAGGGCGATATGGAACGGCGCCAGGGCGTCATTCCAGATAATGCCGTTGGCATCACTGTTCTGCTCGATGGCAGCGGCGACAACCCGGGAAACGCCAATGCCATAGCAACCCATGGACAGGTTGACCGGCTTGCCGTTCTCGCCCAGTACCTGGCACTTCATTGCGTCGCTGTACTTGGTGCCCAGCTGGAAGATATGGCCGACTTCGATGCCGCGCTTGATTTCCAGCGTGCCCTTGCCGTCCGGGCTTGGGTCGCCGGAGACGACATTACGCAGGTCGGCAACGGTTGGAACAGGCAGGTCGCGTTCCCAGTTGACCCCGAAGTAGTGCTTGTCATCGATGTTGGCGCCGACGCCGAAGTCGCTCATCAACGCGACAGAGCGGTCAATGATGCAAGGCAGTGGCAGGTTCAGCGGGCCGAGGGAGCCGGCACCGGCGCCGATGGCGTCGCGCAGTTCCGACTCACTGGCCATGACCAGCGGGCTGGCAACGCCTTCCTGCTTGGCGGCCTTGATCTCGTTGAGTTCATGGTCGCCACGGATGATCAGGGCGATCAGCTTGCCTTCTTCTGCCGCATGAACCACCAGCGTCTTGACGGTCTTTTCGATCGGCAGGTTGTAGCCTTCGACCAGTTGGGCAATGGTCTTGGCGTTCGGTGTGTCGACCAGGGTCAGCTCCTGCGTCGGTGCAGGACGCGAAGTTTCCCGTGGTACGGCTTCGGCTTTCTCGATGTTGGCCGCGTAGTCGGAGCCGTTGCTGAAGACGATATCGTCTTCGCCGGACTCGGCCAGTACGTGGAACTCATGTGAGCCGGCGCCGCCGATTGAACCGTTGTCGGCTTCAACCGGACGGAACTTCAGGCCGAGGCGGCTGAATACGTTGCAATACGCCAGATGCATGCGATCGTAGGTTTCCTGCAACGAGGCATGGTCGGCGTGGAAGGAGTAGGCGTCCTTCATGACGAATTCGCGGCCGCGCATCAGGCCGAAGCGCGGGCGGATTTCGTCGCGGAATTTGGTCTGGATCTGGTACAGGTTGATCGGCAGCTGCTTATAGCTGTTCAACTCGTTACGAGCCAGGTCGGTGATTACTTCTTCGTGGGTCGGGCCCAGGCAGAAGTCGCGCTGATGACGGTCGGTCAGGCGCATCAGTTCAGGGCCGTACTGTTCCCAGCGCCCCGATTCCTGCCAGAGTTCGGCGGGCTGGATGCCCGGCATCAATACTTCCAGTGCCCCAGCAGCGTCCATTTCTTCACGAACGACGGCTTCGACCTTGCGCAGCACGCGCAGGCCCATGGGCAGCCAGGTGTACAGGCCGGAAGCGAGTTTGCGGATCATGCCGGCACGCAGCATCAGCTGGTGACTGACCACGACCGCATCGGAAGGCGTTTCTTTCTGTGTGGCGAGCAAATATTGACTGGTACGCATGGTAGGCCGTTGTCGGTTGCTGAACTAGAAATGACCGGTGATTGTACGGGGATGATTTATCCCCGTACAGGGCAAGGGCCCTGTCGAGGGCTTTACCCCGTAAATGAAGAAGCCCGGCATGAGCCGGGCTTCTTGTGCAACGAGAGACTGAGCAGCGATTACAGGATCGAGATCGGGTAGTCGACAATCAGACGGAACTCGTTGATATCGCCTTCGCCTTCGTCAGTGTTGGCACGGTGCCAAGCTTGACGGATGCGGAAGGACAGGTCTTTAGCCGGGCCGCTCTGGAGCACGTATTTGGCTTCCAGGTTGGTCTCGTGGTGGCTGCCATCCTTGCCATACAGACCAGCGTAGGCACTGTTGGTAGGAGTGTGGGTGCCGTCGATGTCAGTACCGCTGACGTAACGAGTCATGAAGCTCAGGCCAGGAACGCCGTACGGAGCCATGTTCAGGTCATAGCGAGCTTGCCACGATTTCTCGCCAGGGGCGTTGAAGTCGGAGTACTGGATGGAGTTGGCCAGGAAGATCGAGTCGCCACCGCGGTTGTTGTCGCCAATACCGATGTAGTCGAACGGCGTGTCACCGTTGATCTTCTGGAATGCCAGGGTCAGGGTATGTGCTGCCAGGAAGGAGTAGGCAACCGAACCCGAGTAGGCGGTGTTGTTGATAGTGCCGGCTTTGGCGCTACCAGTGTCATCTGTGCGATAGATGTTGAAGTCGAACGCCAGGGACTGGTCACCGGTCAGCGGCAGTGCGTAGTTCACGTTACCGTAGTACTGGTTCCAGACGTCTTCCAGCTTGGCGCCGTAGAACGCTACACCCAGGTTGTCGGTGATAGCATATTTGCCACCCGCGTAGTCGGCAGTCTTGGCCGTTACGCCCGCGTAGGTCGCCCAGATGGTGCCGTTACGGTTGGTTTCGTCCTGGCTGGTACCCGAGTAGAAGTGACCGGCTTCAGCATCGAGGCCTTTCAGTTCGCTGGTCTGCAGGCTGATACCGCTGGCAGTCTGAGGCAGAATGCGGGAGCCGCCGACTGCGAAGACTGGGCTGGTAGGCTGCATGTCACCGATTTTCAGTTCGGTTTTCGAGATGCGGAACTTAACGTTGCCACCGGCTTTGCCGAAGCTGTCTTCGTTACGACCGCGGCTGTCGGTGCTCAGGTTGCCCGAACCTGAGTACTTGTCGGAGCCGTCGAGTTTAATTGCGAAATAGCCGAACGCTTCAACACCAACACCAACGGTGCCTTGGGTGTAACCGGAGCTGAAGTTGCCCCAGAAGCCTTGAGTCCAGTCTTTGTCGTCTACTGCGCCGTTTTTCTTGTCACGGTTGTAGTAGTAGTTACGGGCTTTCAGGTTCAGGCTGCTGCCTTCAATGAAACCCTTGGCTTCGGACTGGTCGCTGACGAAGGCTGCTGCCGTTGCCAGTTGGGTGCCGGCCGTAGCAGCTGTTACTGCCAGGGCGATTGCGCTCCACTTCATCACTCTCATCGTGATTTGCTCCTTTGGTTTTTAAGAAGAGTTACCGCCATCCCACCTGTTTTTTTATCTGGGACAGCTCTTTCTTTTTTGTGTCGGCGAAACTTATATCACGCTGACCATGGTGGCGATAGTTACCAACCTATCCTTGCAAAATCTTTACGGCGGTGTCGCAAATCCGCTCTGTCCATGTCGCAATTGCATAGCATCCATTAGCAATCTGTGGCGCCGTACAACTGCAAACGGTCCCGGCATACCGTCTCCTGTTAAAGAGACCGGATGCTCCTTCCGCAAGGAGCGCTGCGAGCCTTGTGAGTGATAAAGCAACAACCGTGCTCAAAGTTCCACGAAATGGGAAAAATTTGTGAAAAAACTCGGCTTCACTTTCTGATTACGCTATATCGCATTGTTTTTAAAGGAATTTATTTTTTTACAAAAAACCATAAATCGCGCTTGCCGGATCGTTTTTTTACCGGCCCGACATCTGGGGTGTTACCTGCTACCGGCCCGGTTGGGTAAATGACGGATAAGTGACGCTGTCATGCGCCCTGGAGTGAGTCGTTTTGGTGCATTGCGACGCGCCGTCGCCTGATATTGGAACCTGATCTGGGGCTGTCATAGAAGAAAACACCTCCTTTGTTCCAGATTCATGACATGACCGTCAGGTTTTCGGCCTTTTCCGACGATCAGGGGCATTTTCTGATCAGCAGATGTAACAATCCTGTCAGTCGAAAGCATGAATATTGTGACTCCAACTGGTGCGCCGAGAGTGTCGCCGTGCTGGTTTGGTGCGGCGTCATGTCGCGGGGCGTGGAGCCCGTTTTTCGTGTTCAGCTGTGGTCCTGGCTAATCCCGAGTATTCTGCGTGGTATTAAGTGGCGACGGTTACTTGTCCCTGTCCTACAATTTAAAACCTAACCCCATGATCAGGAGTCATACGTGTTTGTTCTGGATTCGCGGTTGCAACAAGACACTTTGCCCATAGGCGACTTCGCCCTGTGCCGCTTATTGTTGTCCAATGACTCGAACTACCCATGGTTCATCCTGGTGCCGCGTCGGGACTCTATCAGTGAAGTATTCGAGCTGGATGTACAGGATCAATCCCTGTTGTGGCAGGAAACCAGTGACCTGGCCCGCACGCTCAAAGAAGTATTCCAGGCCGACAAAATGAATGTGGCGGCGTTGGGTAACGTTGTCAGCCAATTGCATATGCATGTCATCGTGCGTCATCGCGACGACTGCGCCTGGCCTGCACCGGTCTGGGGCAAGCATCCGGCCAGGCCTTATACTGCCGAGCAGGTTGCGCAGGTGCGTGAACGCTTGCGCGCTGCGCTGGGCGATGGTTTTCGTTTCGAGGAGTGATGAACATGAGTCTCGAAGCACGGGTTACCGAGCTGGAGAGCCGTCTGGCCTTCCAGGACGACACGATTCAGGCGTTGAACGATGTACTGGTCAGCCAGCAGCGGGCGCTGGATCGGCTGCAGTTGCAGATATCGGCGCTGCTCAAGCGTCAGGAAGAAATGGGCAGTCAGTTTGAAACCTTTGAGCAGGAAGCACCGCCACCGCACTACTGAGTGGCAGCGTTTCAGGCATAAAAAAACGCGCGTCCCCTTGGTCAGGGGGCGCGCGTTTTTTATTGGGCAGGCTAGCGGCGCGGCAAGGCGGCGATAACGTCCTCGGCCTGTAGGCCCTTATCGCGGTTCATGACCGAAAACTCCACGCGCTGGCCCTCGACCAATACGCGATGACCTTCGCCGCGAATGGCGCGAAAGTGGACGAAGATATCATCGCCGGAGTCTCGGGAAATAAAGCCGAAGCCCTTGGAGGTGTTAAACCATTTCACGGTGCCAGTATCGCGCTGGCCTGTCTCGTGGCTTTGAGGGGCCGATGAAGGAGACGACTTGTAGAAGCTCACAGCCAGGTGCAGGCCGACGGCGATCAGTGCCGCGATCAGTCCCATGATAATGGCGGGCAGGCCGGCGATGTTTTCCAGCGGCACAAGCAGGGTCATGGTTTGCAGCACTACAGCCAGGACCAGCAGTGCGCTGACCAGGTTTTGCAATTGGTGACGTGGACCTCTGTTCCAGTAGGGGATCACGGGTGCCAGTACCAGGTTAAGCAGGCCGAAGAAGGCCAGGTAAAGTGCGTCGGGTTTATCCAGGTAGGAAGACAGGGCTTCGCTACGCAGGGCGGGTATGAAGGAAAGCAGCAGGGCTGCGGCTCCCGTTAGCAGGTGAACTATTTTCAACATTTTAATTAACTCACATGGAAGGCGGATCACAAGGAAATAGCCGACTGCTCCCGGTACGCTTCTGAAAGAATTGAGGCGTTCAGCACGAGAAACGGTTCGGCCTATGGGCTACTTCATCGGTAGCATCACATCGTCTATTTAACAGCAAAGCCGAAAGCGACTCAAATCAGCTGCTTTCGCTCGAGGCTCGCGGATATCCAGACGCTCGCATAGCGAAAAAGTGCCCTTGGCCGTCGTTTAGATGCTGCGGTTGTTGGCGAAACACCAGGCGCCGGATGCTTGGCCTGTGGCTACATGGCAGGCCGTCTGTCAGTTGGTACCCTGCCTGCGGGCAGCGGGGCAGGGCAATGCAAGGCTGCGTCTGGGCGCTTCTCTTGGTACAGTGGCGACGGCAACGAACTGAATAACGCCATCATACTAAGGGGATGACGCATGGGAATCGATATTGGTATCAGCGAAGAAGACCGCAAGTCGATCGTCGACGGGCTTTCACATTTGCTCGCGGATACTTATGTGCTTTACCTCAAAACGCACAACTTTCACTGGAACGTCAGCGGTCCGATGTTTCGTACGCTGCACCTGATGTTCGAAGAGCAATATAACGAACTGGCTCTGGCGGTTGACTCGATTGCCGAACGTATTCGCGCCCTGGGTTTCCCTGCACCGGGTACTTATTCAACTTACGCCCGTCTGTCATCGATCAAGGAAGAAGAAGGCGTGCCCAAGGCCGAAGATATGATCAGAAGTCTGGTTCAAGGGCAGGAAGCGGTTACCCGTACTGCGCGCAGTCTTTTTCCATTGCTGGATAAGGTCAGTGACGAGCCGACGGCCGACCTGTTGACTCAGCGTATGCAGGTTCATGAAAAAACTGCATGGATGTTGCGTTCGATGCTCGAGCCCAAGTAAAAGTTTAGGCGAGTGACACATCCAGTGTCACTCGTCTGTCGCTGCATTCGTTTCTTGAAGTAGTCCTTTTCTCTTTTCACGATCTGGCGGTGCTCCTGTAGCTACCGTGGTGCGCGGCGGGCCGGCATGGTGCGACGGTGTCCGTGGGATTGGCTGGCCTGTATGTAAATATTAAACACCTTTTTTTGTGTCTCTTTGTTCTCGGTTTTTAAATGCGTCGCCATTCCTCCGGGTGTTGTGGTGAAGTCCTACAAGATCGGTGTATGTATGCTGCTGGAAGTTAAAAGAATATTCGGGCTTGATAGGCACTGCTTTTATTTATTTTCAAATATTTCTACTTATTGCCCGAATTGATTCTTACAAGAGGAATAGCATCATGGCACGAGGAGTCGAACGTGACTTCAAGGACTTGGCGCGACAGACATTGATCAACGATGATCCGTTTGTCGAAGATTTCAACATGCATCTTGCGCAACCGCACTCAAAGTCGGTACGGCTTAATGGTCTGGCCACTTGTCTGCGTCTGGAACAGGTGTACTGGAACATTCTTTCGGCTATCGCCAATTCAAATAGTTGTTCAGTTAATGCGGTACTTTCCTACATCGATAGGGAAGTACATCTGCGTTACGGCGGGGTGAAAAACTTCAGCGGCCTGATCAGGGTCGTGTGCGTGGCGCATCTGTTGAAGGATGATCAGTTGGATCTGCACCAAGCACCGGCCTGAACCACCACTCTTTCTCGCCGGCTCGCATCACGCGGGCCTGCACGGTCCGCGCCCCCTGCCGGATAAAGACCGGTACACGGGCGCGGGCAACTTATCGTATTCCAATCGGTTCATGCGGCTGCACAGGCTCGATTAACCCTATATAATCCCCCGCCTTGCCGAGCGGGGCAGGACTCAGCGCGAACAGGGCCGAAGGTGATCCTCAACCGGCTTGGGCCGCGTCCCAGTACTTCTGCACCATCGAGTGCTGGTCAAGAGTGAAAGCCCCACCGAATTTCGAATGACGAGAAGCGAACACCATCATGATGCGCAGCCATTATTGCGGCCAACTGAACGAGAGCCTGGAAGGTCAGGAAATTACCCTTTGCGGATGGGTCCACCGCCGTCGTGACCACGGGGGAGTCATTTTCCTTGATATCCGTGATCGTGAAGGCCTGGCTCAGGTGGTTTTCGATCCGGATCGTGCCGACACATTCGCGGCTGCCGACCGCGTGCGCGGCGAGTACGTCGTCAAGATCACCGGTAAAGTACGTGCCCGTCCGGCCGGCGCGATCAACGCGAACATGGCTTCGGGTGCCATCGAAGTCCTGGGTTATGACCTGGAAGTGCTGAATGAGTCGGAAACCCCGCCATTCCCGCTGAACGAATATTCCGATGTCGGCGAAGAAACCCGGCTGCGCTATCGCTTCATCGACTTGCGTCGTCCGGAAATGGCCGAGAAGCTGCGCTTGCGTTCGCGTATCACCAGCAGCATCCGTGGCTACCTGGACGAGAACGGCTTCCTCGATGTGGAAACGCCTATCCTGACCCGCGCGACGCCCGAAGGCGCCCGTGATTACCTGGTTCCGAGCCGCACACACCCGGGCAGCTTCTTCGCCCTGCCGCAATCGCCACAGCTGTTCAAGCAGCTGCTGATGGTGGCCGGCTTCGATCGTTACTACCAGATTGCCAAATGCTTCCGCGACGAAGACCTGCGTGCCGACCGCCAGCCGGAATTCACCCAGATCGACATCGAGACCAGCTTCCTCAACGAAGAAGACATCATCGGCTTGACCGAGAAGATGGTTCGCAAGCTGTTCAAGGAAGTGCTGGACCTGGAGTTCGGCGAGTTCCCGCACATGACCTTCGAAGAAGCCATGCGCCGCTACGGTTCCGACAAGCCGGACCTGCGTAACCCGCTGGAACTGGTCGACGTTGCCGATCAGTTGACCGGTGTCGAGTTCAAGGTGTTCAGCGGCCCGGCCAACGATCCGAAAGGCCGTGTCGCCGCCCTGCGTGTGCCGGGTGCGGCCAGCATGCCGCGCAGCCAGATCGACGACTACACCAAGTTCGTCAGCATCTACGGTGCCAAGGGCCTGGCGTACATCAAGGTCAACGAGCGCGCCAAGGGTGTCGAGGGTCTGCAATCGCCGATCGTCAAGTTCATCCCGGAAGACAACCTCAAGGTCATCCTGGATCGCGTTGGCGCCGTCGATGGCGATATCGTGTTCTTCGGTGCCGACAAATTCAAAGTCGTCAGCGAAGCGCTGGGCGCACTGCGTATCAAGATCGGCAACGACCTGAAACTGCACACCTGCGAGTGGGCCCCGATGTGGGTCGTCGACTTCCCGATGTTCGAAGAGAACGACGACGGCAGCTTCACCGCGCTGCACCACCCCTTCACGGCACCCAAGTGCACCCCTGAAGAGCTGGAAGCCAACCCGGCAACGGCGCTGTCCCGTGCCTACGACATGGTCCTCAACGGCACCGAGCTGGGTGGCGGTTCGATCCGTATCCATCGCAAGGACATGCAGCAGGCGGTCTTCCGTCTGTTGGGTATCGCCGAAGACGAGCAGCAGGAGAAGTTCGGTTTCCTGCTCGACGCCCTGAAGTACGGTGCTCCGCCCCATGGCGGCCTGGCCTTCGGTCTGGATCGTCTGGTGATGCTGATGACCGGCGCCCAGTCTATTCGTGAAGTCATTGCCTTCCCGAAAACCCAGAGTGCCGCCGATGTCATGACCCAGGCTCCAGGTGTTGTCGATGCCAAGGCCCTGCGTGAGCTTCACATTCGCTTGCGCGAACAGCCGAAAGCGGCTGAGTAAGACCTCTCGGGCCGCACCGTCGTATCCGTCGATGTGACCGTGCGGCCTGATTGCACCCATACAGGGGTGCCCGATTGAGTTGAAGCCTCTTGCCAGGGTTGTGCAAGGCAGGGGGTTAGCGTGTTTCAAGCAGAATTCGGAGCGAGATATGGCAGGTCATTCTAAGTGGGCGAACATCAAGCACCGCAAAGAGCGTCAGGATGCCAAGAAAGGCAAGATATTCACCAAGTGGATTCGTGAGCTCACCGTCGCTGCCCGTCAGGGTGGCGGTGATCCGGGCTCCAACCCGCGCCTGCGTCTGGCGCTGGACAAGGCCCTGAGCGCGAACATGACCCGTGACACCATCGATCGGGCGGTTGCCCGGGGTGTCGGCGCCGATGATGGTAACGATGTCGAAGAGCTGGGATACGAGGGTTACGGCCCGGGCGGCGTGGCGATCATGGTCGAGACCATGACCGACAACCGCAACCGTACCGCCGCCGCCGTGCGTCATGCCTTTACCAAATGTGGTGGCAACCTGGGCACTGACGGTTCTGTCGCCTATCTGTTCGATCGCAAGGGGCAGATTTCCTTCGCTCCGGGCGTCGATGAGGATGCGTTGATGGAAGCGGCCATGGAAGCCGATGCCGACGATGTGGTCAGCCATGAAGATGGCTCGATCGACGTCTTCACCTCGTTTGCCGGGTTCTACGCTGTGCGCAACGCCCTGGAAGCCGCCGGTTTCAAGGCTGCGGACGCAGAAATAGTCATGCTGCCGACCACCAGCGCCACCCTTGATCTGGAGGGCGCGGAAAAAGTCATCAAGCTGATCGATATGCTCGAAGACCTGGATGACGTACAGAACGTCTATTCCAATGCCGATATTCCAGACGATGTGATGGAGCAGCTTGGCTGAGCCATCGTCAATAAAGCAGTACACAGTAGAGGCCGGAGTGGCGAAGTGGTGATGTTCAGGCCGCTATCGACCTCCGGCTTCTGCCTTTATGCTTGGCTCACCGGTAAGCGGGACCTCTCAATGCAGCAGGCGCTATGACTCTTATTCTTGGTATCGACCCCGGTTCGCGGATCACCGGCTATGGTGTGGTTCGCGATACCGGTCGCGGCTGTGTCTACGTGGCATCCGGGTGCATTCGCACCGGTAGCGGCGAGTTGCACGAGCGTCTGCAGATTGTCTATCGGGGGGTACGCGAGGTGATCCAGACCTACGGGCCAGTGACCATGGGCATCGAGAAGGTGTTTATGGCGCGCAATGCCGACTCCGCCCTCAAACTGGGGCAGGCTCGGGGGGCGGCGATCGTGGCCGGGGCCGAGGAAGCGCTGGAAATCGCCGAGTACACCGCGACCCAGGTCAAGCAGGCGGTGGCGGGTACTGGCGGCGCCAACAAGGAGCAGGTAATGATGATGGTGATGCACTTGCTCAAGCTGACCCAGAAACCGCAGATCGATGCTTCCGATGCCCTGGCGATCGCCCTGTGTCATGCTCACACCCGTTCCAGCCTGATTCCCCATGGCCTGTCGACTGCGCGCAGCCGCGGCGGCCGTCTGCGGCTCTGATGGCAGCCTGGGCACTCTTTAGCGCCGCTCGTGTCAATGAGCGTGCAAATGAAAGGATCTGTTAAGTGATTGGACGCCTGCGCGGTTTTCTGGCTGAGAAACAGCCGCCGCATTTGGTACTGGATGTAAATGGCGTCGGCTATGAGCTGGAAGTGCCGATGACGACCCTTTATCGTTTGCCCCACGTGGGCGAGCCGGTGACCCTGCACACCCATCTGGTGGTGCGTGAAGATGCTCACCTGCTTTACGGTTTTGCCGAAAAGCGCGAGCGCGAGCTGTTTCGCGAGCTGATTCGCCTCAATGGTGTCGGCCCCAAGCTGGCCCTGGCCTTGATGTCGGGGCTTGAGGTCGATGAACTGGTGCGCTGCGTCCAGGCCCAGGACACCTCGGCCCTGACGCGGATTCCGGGAGTCGGCAAGAAGACTGCCGAGCGCTTGCTGGTCGAGCTCAAGGACCGTTTCAAGGCCTGGGAAACCATGCCGGGTACCTTTACTCTGGTTTCCCCTGGCCCCAATGCGCCTGAACCTGTGGCGTCGGCCGAGTCCGATGCGGTCAGCGCGCTGATTTCCCTGGGTTACAAGCCTCAGGAAGCGAGCAAGGCGGTTTCCGCCATCAAGGAAAAAGATTTGAGCAGTGCTGATTTGATTCGACGTGCCTTGAAGGGAATGGCTTAAGTGATTGACGCTGACCGCCTGATAACCGCCACCGGTGGCCGGGACCGTGACGAACAACTGGACCGCGCGATTCGCCCGTTGAGCCTGGCTGACTATATCGGCCAGCCCACCGTGCGCGAGCAGATGGAGTTGTTCATCCAGGCTGCCCGGGGTCGCAACGAGGCACTGGACCACACCCTGATCTTCGGCCCGCCCGGGCTGGGCAAGACCACCCTGGCCAACATCATCGCCCAGGAAATGAACGTCTCGATCAAGAGCACGTCGGGCCCGGTACTGGAACGGCCGGGTGACCTGGCAGCGATCCTCACCAACCTTGAGCCTCATGACGTACTGTTTATCGACGAAATCCACCGCCTGTCTCCCATCGTCGAAGAAGTACTGTACCCGGCGATGGAAGACTTCCAGCTCGACATCATGATCGGCGAAGGCCCGGCGGCCCGCTCGATCAAGCTCGATCTGCCGCCATTTACCCTGGTAGGGGCGACGACCCGGGCGGGCATGCTGACCAACCCATTGCGTGATCGTTTCGGGATTGTTCAGCGTCTGGAGTTCTACAATATCGATGACCTGACCACTATCGTCATGCGTTCCGGCGGCATTCTCGGCCTGCCCATCGAGCCTGAAGGCGCCTTTGAAATCGCCCGACGTGCCCGTGGGACGCCACGTATCGCCAACCGCCTGCTGCGTCGGGTGCGGGATTTCGCTCAGGTACGCGGTACCGGCCATATCTCCCGGGCGATCGCCGACCAGGCCCTGAACCTGCTGGATGTGGATGAGCACGGTTTCGATCATCAGGACCGGCGCCTGCTGCTGACCATGATCGAGAAGTTTGACGGTGGCCCGGTAGGGGTGGACAGTCTGGCCGCGGCCATCAGTGAGGAGCGGCATACCATTGAAGATGTGCTGGAACCCTATTTGATCCAGCAAGGCTATATCATGCGCACACCGCGCGGTCGGGTCGTGACCCGGCATGCCTACCTGCATTTCGGCTTGAATGTTCCGGCGCGTATGGGCGAAATGCCAGCTTCCTCGAATTTTGTCGAGGAAGCCGACGATTAAAACTGAAAAATCGCTGATTTATTCGGCGTTTGCGTGGTCAGACTGCCTGACGCGCCTGTCTTGCAGGCATAAACCTGCAAAACGATGAAAAACAGTTGCCTGGGCGGATTGGCAACCTGAGGAGTAAGCACTAGAGTATGCGCGCGCAAAACGGGGGTCAGTCGTTCGAGCATCGCTGTCGCGTTTATTACGAAGACACCGATGCCGGCGGCATCGTCTACTACGTCAATTATTTGAAATTCATGGAGCGGGCTCGAACCGAGCGGCTGCGGGAATTGGGATTTGCCCAATCCTCGATGGCGCAGGAGGGCCTGTTATTTGTCGTGCATTCCAGCGAGGCGCGTTATCACCAGCCGGCAAGGCTGGATGACGAACTGCTGGTCAGTGCCGAAGTGATCGAATTGAACCGTGCCAGCCTGCGATTTCGTCAACAGGTCAGGCGGGCAACGGATGATGTACTGCTCTGTGAAGGGCAGTTTTTGGTGGCGTGTGTGCGCGCCGATAGTTTGAAGCCCCGGGCCATTCCCGAAGCCTTGCGTACGGCCTTTGCCGACCAGGGTGGCGCGGGTACACATTTAGAGCAGGAGATAAAGCGTGGAAGCTAACGTCGTCGACCATACCTCCATGTGGAGTTTGGTCAGCAATGCCAGCGTGGTCGTTCAGTTGGTAATGCTGATTCTGGTGGCTGCCTCAGTCACTTCATGGATCATGATTTTTCAGCGCAGCAGCCTGTTGCGCGCCGGTCGACGTGCCCTGGACAGCTTCGAGGAGCGTTTCTGGTCGGGTATCGATCTGTCCAAGCTGTACCGTCAGGCAGGCAGCAACCCTGATCCTGATTCGGGCGTGGAGCAGATCTTCCGTGCCGGCTTCAAGGAATTCTCGCGCCTGCGCCAGCAACCGGGTGTCGATCCGGATGCGGTAATGGAAGGTGTGGCCCGTGCCATGCGCGTTGCCATCTCCCGTGAAGAAGAGAAGCTCGAGCAGAGCCTGCCATTCCTCGCCACCGTCGGTTCGACCAGTCCTTATGTCGGCCTGTTCGGTACGGTCTGGGGCATCATGAACTCCTTCCGCGGTCTGGCCACGGCGCAACAGGCCACGCTGGCTACCGTTGCACCGGGTATCGCCGAGGCACTGATTGCGACTGCAATCGGCCTGTTCGCAGCGATTCCTGCGGTCATCGCCTACAACCGCTTTGCCGCTCGTGGCGAAACCCTGATCAGTCGTTACTACACCTTTGCCGACGAGTTCCAGGCCATCCTGCACCGTAAAGTGCATACCAGCGAAGAATGAGCAGGTAATTCCTAATGGCTTTAATCGCTCGCGGTCGTCGCACCAAACGCAAGCCAACTGCGGAAATGAACGTAGTGCCCTACATCGACGTGATGTTGGTACTGCTGGTCATTTTCATGGTCACGGCTCCCATGATCAACCAGGGCGTGAAAGTCGACCTGCCGAAAGTCTCCAGCGAGGCTTTGCCGCAGGACAACAACAACCAGGTCCTGACCATTTCGATCAAGGCTGACAAGACCTACTACTGGAACCTTGGCAGTGAAGTCGATACCGACAAGCAGATGGACAAGGCGATGACCTTGCCGCAGCTGACCGACGCGGTGACCAAAATCATCGCTGCCGGCCGTGAAGCAGGCAAGCAGACCCAGGTGTTCATCCGTGGCGACAAATCCGTTGATTACGGCTCGGTTATGGGCACGATGGGCGGACTGCAGAAAGCAGGGGTCGGGAATGTTGGTTTGATTACTGAGGCCCCCTGATGCAGCCAATTCGAGAGCCGTCCGCCTCGGAAAGCTACTTCTGGCCTACAGTCTGGGCAGTGGCCCTGCACATCCTGATTTTCGGCCTGCTCTTCGTCAGTTTTGCCATGACGCCCGAGCTGCCGGAAGCCAAGCCCATTGTCCAGGCCACGTTGTACCAGCTCAAGTCCAAGAGCCAGGCAACCAACCAGACCAACCAGAAGATTGCCGGCGAGGCAAAAAAAGCCGCTGCGCGACAGACTGAAGTCGAGCAGTTGGAGCAGAAGAAAATCGAGCAGCAGAAGCAGGAAGCTGTAAAGGCTGCGGAACAAAAGAAAGAAGAGGCTGCTCAAAAAGCCGAAGAACAGAAAGCCGCTGACGACGCCAAGAAGGCCGAGCAGAAGGCGGAAGAGGCGAAGAAGGCCGATGACGCGAAAAAAGCGGATGAAGCCAAGAAAGCCGCTGATGCCGCCAAAAAGGCAGAAGAGAAACAATTGGCTGATATAGCCAAGAAGAAGGCTGAAGACGAGGCGAAGAAAAAAGCCGAGGAAGACGCCAAGAAAGCAGCCGCCGAGGAAGCCAAGCGACAGGCTGCAGAGGACGCGAAAAAAGCGGCAGCCGAAGACGCCAAGAAAAAGGCAACCGAGGACGCCAAGAAGAAAGCAGCGGAAGACGCGAAGAAAAAAGCGGCTGCCGATTCGGCCAAGAAGGCGCAGGAAGCGGCGCGCAAGGCCAACGAAGACAAGAAGGCACAGGCTCTGGCTGATCTATTGTCCGACAAACCGCAACGTCAACAGGCCCTGGCAGATGAGCAGGGTGACGAAACGGCAGGTAACTTCGATGACCTGATCCGCTCGCGAGCGGCTGAAGGTTGGGCGCGTCCACCGTCTGCCCGCAAGGGTATGACAGTGGTCCTGCAAATCGCCATGTTGCCTGATGGCACTGTGACTTCGGTCAGCGTGTCCAAGTCCAGTGGTGACGGTCCGTTCGACAGCTCGGCTGTGGCGGCGGTCAAGAACATTGGGCGTCTGACAGAGATGCAAGGGTTGAAACCTTCGGATTTCGCACCTTATCGTTCATTCAAGATGACATTCACACCTGAGGATTTAGCCTTGTGATTAACCTTCTTCGAGGACTGCTTGTCGTTCTCTGCTTTGCATCGGCAATGGTCAATGCAGAGGAAAAGAACATTATGGTCACCAGCGGCAGTGACCGAGCCACGCCAATCGCTGTCGTGCCGTTTGGCTGGCAGGGCGGCACCGTGCTGCCGGAAGATATGGCGGCCATCGTCAGTAATGACCTGTACAACTCGGGTTACTACTCGCCGATTCCAAAGCAGAACATGATCAGCCTGCCGACCCAGGCCAGCGAAGTCATTTTCCGCGACTGGAAAGCCCTTGGTGCGCAATACGTAATGGTGGGAAGCATCGTTCCGGCAGGCGGTCGTCTGCAGGTGAACTATGCGCTGTTCAACGTCGCCACCGAACAGCAGGTGATGGCCGGCAACGTGTCGGGGACCAACGATCAGTTGCGTGACATGGCCCACTATATTGCCGACCAGTCGTTCCAGAAGCTGACCGGCATCAAGGGCGCGTTCTCCACCCGCATGCTGTACGTCACGGCTGAGCGCTTCTCCGAAGCCAATACCCGTTACACCCTGCAGCGTTCGGACTACGACGGCGCCCGTGCGGTGACCCTGCTTCAGTCCCGCGAGCCGATTCTGTCGCCACGCTTCGCCCCGGATGGCAAGCGCATCGCCTATGTGTCGTTCGAGCAGAAGCGTCCGCGCATCTTCGTCCAGCATATCGATACCGGTCGTCGCGAACAGATCACCAATTTCGAAGGCCTGAACGGTGCGCCAGCCTGGTCGCCTGATGGCAACAAACTGGCGTTTGTCCTGTCCAAAGACGGTAACCCGGAAATCTACGTGATGGATCTGGGCTCGCGTGCGATCACCCGCGTCACCAACGACTCGTCGATCGACACTGAACCTTTCTTCGGCAAGGACGGCTCTACGATCTACTTTACCTCGGACCGTGGCGGCAAGCCGCAGATCTACAGGACCAATATCAATGGCGGTGGTGCCGAGCGCGTGACGTTCATCGGCAACTACAATGCCAACCCGAAATTGTCAGCGGATGAAAAGACGCTGGTAATGATCCACCGTCAGGACGGCTTCACTAATTTCAAGGTCGCAGTGCAGGATATGGCGCGCGGTAGCGTTAAAATCCTCACAGATAGCAACCTTGATGAGTCGCCTACTGTCGCGCCCAACGGCACCATGGTAATCTACGCCACCCGCCAGCAAGGCCGGGGAGTCTTGATGCTCGTGTCCATTAATGGGCGCGTTAGAGTTCCACTTCCTACCGCTCAAGGCGAAGTCAGAGAACCATCCTGGTCCCCTTATCTGAACTGACGCGGCGGCTGCACGATTTTGCTTAACACACTGGGGTTCATTAGGAGTTTCACGATGGAAATGCTGAAGTTTGGTAAATTTGCTGCGCTGGCTCTGGCCATGGCTGTAGCTGTTGGTTGCTCGTCGAAGGGCGGTGACAACGCCGGTCAAGGCGCAGCTGTAGATCCAAACGCTGGTTACAACGCCAACAATGGCGCTGTTGATGGCAGCCTGAGCGAAGAAGCTGCTCTGCGCGCGATCACCACTTTCTACTTCGAATACGACAGTTCGGACCTGAAGCCAGAAGCCATGCGCTCCCTGGACGTTCACGCCAAGGACCTGAAAGCTAACGGCGCTCGCGTTGTTCTGGAAGGTAACACCGACGAACGTGGTACTCGCGAGTACAACATGGCACTGGGCGAGCGTCGTGCGAAAGCCGTTCAACGCTACCTGGTTCTGCAAGGCGTGTCGCCAGCTCAGCTGGAAGTGGTTTCCTACGGTGAAGAGCGTCCAGTTGCTACCGGCAACGACGAGCAATCCTGGGCTCAAAACCGTCGCGTCGAACTGCGTAAGTAATTTGACATGCGAACGTGCCGTCGTGCTCTAACCGTTTTGGCCCTCACCCTTCCACTTGTTGCGATGGGTGCGGTTCCTGTGGTCGATGACAATTCTGGCTCTGCTAGTAGCAGTTATCCGCCAGCGGGTTATGGCACGTCCGGCGCCTATGCCGGGGGAGGGGTTACGGCCCCTGCCTCGGCACAGGGTCAGCTGTTCATGCAGCTGCAACAGATGCAGGACGAAATCGCGCGTTTGCGCGGTGTTGTCGAGGTCCAGCAAAACGATATCCAGCGTATGAAGCAGGAAGCTCTGGAGCGTTATCAGGAACTTGATCAACGCATAGGCTCTGGCACTGCTCCGGCAGCACCGGCCAATAATTCCCAATCCGCTGGTGGCGATATCAACGCCGGCGGTACCCCTGCGGCCCCAGCGGCCCAGGCTCCGGCAGCAAGCGCTGAACCTGCCGATCCGGCCAAGGAAAAGCTCTATTACGATGCTGCCTTCGACCTGATCAAGGCCAAGGATTTTGACAAGGCCAGCCAGGCTTTCAACGCTTTCCTGCGCAAGTATCCAAATAGCCAGTACGCGGGCAACGCCCAATACTGGTTGGGTGAAGTCAACCTGGCCAAAGGCGATCTGCAAGGTGCCGGTCAGGCTTTTGCCAAGGTCAGCCAGTTGTACCCGAAGCATCAGAAAGTGCCTGATTCCCTGTACAAGCTGGCCGACGTCGAGCGTCGCCTTGGTCACACCGACAAGGTCAAAGGCATTCTGCAGCAGGTTGTCGCCCAGTATCCTGGCACTTCGGCTGCTCAGCTTGCCCAGCGCGATCTGCAACGTCTGTGACGTTCTGACCCCGCGTTCAAGAAAAGCCGCGCCTGTCGCGGCTTTTTTCGTTTAGAATCTCGCACCGAATTTTTGCTGTTAAATACGCTTCCCCGGATTCTGCGAGTGCAGGGTGCCCGGAAGTGCTGACGGAGGCGGACGGCCTGTTTAGCTGTTACGCCCGTGGCCCCTATGCAAGACACATTACGTATCACCGAAGTTTTTTACTCGCTTCAGGGTGAAACACGTACAGCCGGCCTGCCCACTGTATTTGTTCGCCTCACCGGCTGTCCGTTGCGCTGCCAGTACTGCGACAGCGCCTATGCTTTCAGCGGCGGCAGCATCATGACCCTGGACTCCATCGTCGAACAGGTAGCGGGCTATCGTCCCCGCTATGTCTGCGTGACCGGCGGCGAACCCCTGGCCCAGCCCAATGCCATTGCCCTGCTCAAGCGTCTCTGTGACGCGGGCTACGAGGTTTCCCTGGAAACCAGTGGTGCACTGGATATCTCGGCGGTCGACCCTCGTGTCAGCCGTGTGCTGGACCTGAAAACACCGGGTTCCAAGGAAGTCGCGCGCAATCGGTATGAAAATATCGAGTTGCTGACCCCTAACGATCAGGTCAAATTCGTGCTCTGCTCCCGCGAAGACTACGATTGGGCGGTGTCCAAGCTGATTCAGTACGGCCTTGAGCGTCGTGCGGGCGAGGTGCTGTTTTCCCCCAGCCACCACGAGCTCAATGCCCGGGACCTGGCTGACTGGATCGTGGCCGACAACCTGCCGGTACGCCTGCAAATGCAGCTGCATAAACTTCTCTGGAACGACGAGCCGGGGCGCTGAAATGAGTGATATGACCATGACCGAAAAAAGAGCCGTGATCCTGCTGTCCGGTGGACTGGATTCCGCCACCGTCGTAGCAATGGCCCGGGCCGAAGGTTACGCCTGCTACACCATGAGCTTCGACTACGGTCAGCGCCACCGTGCCGAGCTGGACGCCGCTGCCCGGGTCGCCCGGGATCTGGGGGCGGTCGAACACAAGGTGATCGGCCTCAACCTCAACGGTATCGGCGGCTCGGCCCTGACCGACAGCTCAATTGCCGTGCCGGAAACGCCCAGTGAAGGTATTCCGGTCACCTACGTGCCGGCGCGCAATACCGTGTTCCTCTCCCTGGCCCTGGGCTGGGCGGAAGTGCTGGGTGCGCGGGACATCTTTATTGGCGTCAACGCCGTTGATTACTCGGGCTACCCCGATTGCCGTCCCGAGTTTGTCGAGTCCTTCGAGCGCATGGCCAACCTGGCCACCAAGGCTGGTGTCGAGGGCAATGGCTTCACCATCCGCGCGCCCCTGCAGAACCTCAGCAAGGCCGATATCGTCAAGGCCGGCACCCGGCTGGGCGTGGACTATAGCCTGACTGTTTCCTGCTATCAGGCCGACGATCAGGGCCGTGCCTGCGGTAAATGCGACAGCTGCCGCCTGCGCGCGGAAGGCTTCGCCAGCGCCGGTTTTGCCGACCCGACGAAATATTTTTAAAATAATTTGAATTTGGTGTTGAATTACTCATAGAAATCAGTAATATACGCGCCACGCAACAGAGGGTCGTTAGCTCAGTTGGTAGAGCAGTTGGCTTTTAACCAATTGGTCGTAGGTTCGAATCCCACACGACCCACCATTTTGAAAATCCGTAAGGCCCACGAAAGTGAGGATTTACGGATTTTTTTTGTGTTCAAAAAATGGTCAGAGAAATACCCATCAAAATCTACAGCGAACCGACTAGCAGCCGTCTGCCGCGAAACATAGCGCTGGGTCGGGATGATGTCAAATTGTCATGGGGTTTACCGCACCTCTGGCTTCGCAGAGTTTGTGCGCTTAGGGTAGGGGGCGTTTGTAACCGCCGGTCTCGTTGAGTCCCGTCTGGGCGTCGCGAGACGGCCACCAAGCCCTTGGAGCGAATCTCACAGAGGTCTGCCAAGCCATGCGTTCAAGCCAAACGGCGTCCGCATTTGCTCCGCCAGTTGCTTAACTTGATTATCGGCCTGCTGGCCCTGAACCTGGTTCCCGATTGAGGGCTCTAGGGACCTGTCATTCGAGTTATGACCTAAAGCTACGTCTTTCGATACGTAAGTTCGCCTGACCCTGGCTGGTGGAGGGATGTCGAAGGCTTTACCCCTTGCCGGCCTATACGACCTTGCAATCGCTCTGCTCACTTTTTCCCGCACGCTAATATGTGGTTCCTTCATGGCGGGGGTGAACAAGGCCTCCTCGGCGTCCTGTATCATCAGAGTTCCCCCATCATCTTTTTTATGTGTATGATGTTCGATGTTCTTTACATGTTTAGCGCTATTGTAGCCGTGTTCGAGGCTACGTTTTTGTGACTGCTGTCCAAAGTGAGGTGTTCTGTCATTCATAACTGAGCGCATAAAATCATAATCAGGTTCGATATACTCCATTGTGGTAGCAATGTTGGTGTGGTTCAGAAGTTGTTTAGTTACATGTATGTTGCGCTCAGGTTGCCTCATTAACTCACTGGCAATTGTGTGACGGAACCGATGAGGTGTCATTCTGGAACCAATACTTTTTGTCAATTTTTTATACATGCTTTCAACTTGATCTGTGTTCATTATTTTGCTGCGGTAATGGACTGAAAAACGGTTGACATTGAAAAGCTGGTCGAGAGGCTTGAAATTTTGCATAACTGCTGCGCGAATCAGATTATCTATCAAGGGGTAAAGTAGATCAGGGATCGGAGCAGAAAACTCTCGGTGAGTTTTTTCCGTTTCTCCTCGAACCACAATCAACCGGTTAGTCAGGTCTACGTCCATAAAACGGACCGACAACAGTGCGTTCAGGCGAAGGCCGGTATGGTAAAAGGTTTCGAAGACTGTCAACCAGAACCAGGCCGGTGTGATCATGGCTCGTTGCTTCTTAAGGTGCTCGCTGCTGTGAAGGGACACCAATAGGTTTCGAGCATTGCTAATGGCATCTGATGCCACGGTTTTCTTGCGGCGCTTTGGGGGGATAACTGCGGTTTTTTTGAAAGGGTTTTTTACGATATTCAGCAGCCCAAACTCGATGCCGAAATCATATATTGTCCTTAAATGGTTGGAATAGGTATTCCAGCTACGCTTAGCTAGTCCATCTTCAATTACCGACTTTCTCCACTCGAGTATGCCTCTATGGTCAACTTCTCCGGCCATGCAGTCGCCGAAGTGCCGGGCAAATGCACGCGCGGCGGAGTTGTAAGTTTTTATGGTTGCCGGCCTTAAGTCATGAGTGCAGGCGTACTCCTGTACCAATTCGAAAACAGTTTTCATGATTTGTTATCCGAATCGGCGGTACTGATCAATGCCAGTATTGCGTTATCATATGGAACCTCGCTGAAAACATCTGAAGGGTATGAAAGCAGGTAGCCTCTCAGTTCGCGCACTTTGCGTGGTCCTTTTACCTGGCAGGTCCAGATATTGAGTTGGTCCGGTGTTTTCCGATGCCGCTTCTTTTTCTCGAACGCTCGCTGCACTAACTGCCATGCCTCAAGGCCTTTCTCTCGGGCTGCAATCTCAGTTTCAGGATGTTCAAGCGCATACCGTTTAAAAATATCCGGACTGACTAGAAACGCTGTTCCATCGACGGTGTGTACCCGGGCCTTCGCATCGTTGATGATTATCTTGTGAGACAAAACGCCGTTTTTCAGCCAGCTTAGAAACGAGCTTCCGTGATCACCTGGGACAGCATCGACTTGTGCTGGCCGTTCTAATAGACCGAGGGCGGGGGCAAGGTTAGGTGCTGGTTGCCTGAGCGCCCTCGGTGCTGACGGCACGGGAACGTCTGATGGCTTCTGCGTTTCCGAGTCGGGAGCTGCTACGGCTCCTACTGTGAGTGTGGATTCAGCGTGCCCATGAGCTACTGGTACGTTATCAAACAGAGAAAGCAAGTCATCCATGTGATCCGAAACGCTCTGCAATGGGGGTAACAGGTCATTCTGACTGTTTCCGGATATTTTCGATATTAAATTGCCATCATCATAGTTATCACCTGCTTCGATGCTTGGCTGCTCTGCAGTTGTGGGCGACTCTTCAGCAATCGGTTCTGTTACCTCAACGATGAGTGAACCAGAATAGTTCTCAGGGCGATCTGTGCCCTGCGGCCAAACCAGCGCTGGTGAAATCTTTATTACCGTAAATGCATTTTTCCAGCCTCTGCCGTTGTCGATTGCGACTTTCCAAATGGCCTTGTCTTGCGCATTCGTCTGGATGATCGCTTGATCCTGAAGCATATTGAACATAGGCGCATTTGAGGCTGGTATGTGCTCAATGCCCTGTGCCAGCAGAGAGGCCCTGAGCTGATCTACTGCAGGTTTGCTTACCAGCCATAGGGCATCCTGGGTCAGCCAGCCATCAGAAGGCCCATCGGGTTGATTCAGCTTGAATTTTTCTTTCACCAGCATCCGCAACCCTTCCACCAGTTGCCGCTGCAGCGACTGCTTGGGAGCCGTCATTGCGCGATCAGGGTTCCCGCCCAACTCTTGGGCGACAGATGCCTGGTCGGCTTGAGAGACTATTTGTCCGAGGATGTCTGCATATTCGTGCTGACCTGCCAGAGTGAATAACAGCTGTGCCCACAGTTCAGGGAAGCCACTTAGCCAGTCCAGAGCATCCGCTGGCAGTACCTGGGAATAGATGAGGGAGGAGGCGGCTCCGTGTAGCTTGTAATTCCGGCCTTTCACATACCTGAAGCGGTAAGGCTGCCCGATTGGTCCATACCACGGATGCCAGATCTTTCCGTCCTGCAGCTCGACCGTAACGTCGACAGCGATCTTGCCCAAGTCGTGGATGAGTGCGCCGTAAGCAGCAGCGGCAGACCACGCCTCGGCCTGTGCTGCTTGTGATTCAGGCGGGGCGCCAATCGGGAGAAGGTAGGTCTGACGAATCTTCAGGGCATAGGCCACGATTTCAAGACCATGGTCCAGCATGCCGCCTGGATAAGCATGGTGATGATTTTGCGAGGCCGGGAGATGCTGCACCAAGGCTGCGTATCTTTCGAGCGGCACAAGATAAAGGCTTCCGAACTGTTTTCGCGAGAGCGAAGTACGTTGCCATATGTTCTCGAGTAAATTACGCCTGCGCTGTGTTCCGAGCAGGTCGCTTGCTGACTCAGGCGCGGTAAATCCTCCCAGCGATGATAGAGGCTGGGAGGCTGTCGCAGGTTTTCGCCGAAATATGAAAAGCATGGTATTGCCCATGAAAAGGTCATGGGTGGGGTTTTCCGCTATGTGTTGTATTGCGGCAACGGTATTTCGATATTGGGAAGGGGGAGGGTTGAGGAGGCAAAAAGCCATCCTCTCAAGTCATTGCTCGGAGGGGGGCGGAGACTGAGTTAAATAACCATCAATGTTGCCCTCGATCTCCCCCATTGCCTGCCAGGCGACAAATGTTTCTCGCAGATCGCAAACGTTGTCTGCGTTCAGCTCGTCTTCAAGCATTACTAACTCGCTGATGGGCATGAATGCCGTAAGCAATGGTCGGCCTTCGGCGTCTTGAGCCAAGCCCTGAAGGGTTTCTTCGATCCTTACGCTCCACTTTTGGTGCTGCCGCAACCAATTCAAGATCTGTTCAACTGCCGCGGGGTCGCGGATTACAACGTCCACCGCACCGGGCATCTGAACGCTGCATTTGAGCAGGTTCGGCATCTTCATTTTCTCTGACAGTTTAATCATCTCTGGGTCAGTGATTTGTTCCCAAACCCTTGCGTGGAACGTGATTGGCATCGTGCTGTCAATGTGACTGAGATCAGACATGAAACGTGACTTCCGCCTGGATTATATCGAGCACAATCATTGCCATGATGAAGGCCTCGGTCATATCGGGAACAGCTACGTCATCAGTAGCAAAGTCATGCGCGAGCCTCGTCATGAACGTCAGACAGTGACTTCCAGTGGCTCCGTTGATATCGACTGACAGAAATTCGCCGTCTGCGTGGCGGTACGGCCATACCAGCGCTTTGAGTTTGCCGGTGGTGCTCGATGCCACCCTGGATGCAACCATTGCTGCCCAATGACCAATTTCTGGCGAGATGGCGCGTGAGCTGGGGCCAATATGACAGAGGACCTGAATGTCAACTGGTGGCGGGGTACTGCAATCGGTATTGGGCATGCTGGTTGTCCTCAGAGGGGAGGAGGTAAGCATGGCTTTAAGGGCATGGGCAGTCAGCGAAAAATCATTATTTCAGCTAACAGGATTACCTTAGACGGGCGAAGGCGCTTTCTACCAAGTGTTGGTTGCGATAAAGCCCTCCATCCCGATCCGCGTTGCGTTTCACGGAGTTGCGCTTTCTCGGAATCACGGCTTTGGCACCTTGTTGTTCAAACTGCTTCCGTAAGACCACACTGTCGTAGCCGTTGTCCGCAATGATTGTTTTTGCGGCGCCCACATTGGCAATCAACGCGCACGCCTGGATGCAGATCGTTGATCTGGCCTCCAGTGAATTCAAACATGACTCGCAGTCCGCAGGCATCTACAGCCGTGTGGATCTTGCTAGTGCTGCCGGAATCCATTGACCTACGCAAACACCCAGCGAACGAAGTGTCTGCGCGGGATTTAGGATGCAGCATACAGGGCAGTCAATATCAGCAGTCTGAGTCAAAACCGCATCAGCGCCAACACTCCGTGATCACCTGATTCGAATGGTCGCAGGTGTCCAAAGTGGCCTATGCATTGCTGCTTTCGCCGCTGGTAGGGTTTGTTTGCGCTGCGGGACTGCTGTTTCTGCTGAAGGCCCTGGTCAAGCAGAAGGAGTTGTACCAGGAACCCAAAGGCAACAGCCCACCACCGCCTCGGATTCGTGGTCTGTTGATTCTGACGTCTAGTGGTGTGTCGTTTGCCCACGGTTCCAACGACGGGCAAAAGGGCATGGGACTGATCATGCTGATCCTGGTGGGCACGCTACCCATGGCGTACGCGCTGGATCGCGCGGTACCATTGACCCAGACTACCCAGTTCGTCGCCGTGGCTCAGGTCACCCATCAGGGGCTGACCGAGGCCGTGCAGGGGCGCAAGGTCGAAGATCCGCGCACGGCATTGATGGAGTATGTGCGTACCCGCAAAGCTAGCCCCGACACGTTGCCTGCACTTGCCGCAGTCACCGGGATTATTGCCGAAGAGGTGAAGAACTATGGCACCCTGGCCAAAGTCCCGGCTCAAGCCATGACCAACGTGCGCAACGATATGTTTCTGACCTCGGAGAGCATCCGCCTGCTCGGCACCCAGCACCTGGATGATTTTTCTGCTGACACCCGTACCAACGTCAAAGAATTCAAGCGTCAGATAGACGAAGCCACGCGTTTCATTCCGTCCTGGGTCAAGACCGCAGTAGCCATTGCGTTGGGCCTTGGCACCCTGGTGGGCTGGCGCCGCATCGTCATTACTGTCGGAGAACGGATCGGTAAGGCGCACCTGACCTATGCCCAAGGGGCGAGTGCAGAACTTGTCACCATGGCAACCATCGGGGCCGCCGACGCCTTCGGACTTCCGGTGTCCACCACCCATGTGCTGTCTTCGGGCGTCGCCGGGGCCATGGCGGCCAATGGGAGCGGACTGCAAATGGCTACTGTGCGCAACCTGATGCTGGCCTGGGTATTTACTTTGCCTGCTGCCATGGCGCTTTCGGCTGCACTTTTCTGGCTGTTCCACTCGATCTTCTAGGGGGAGCCTGAACATGACTGCCAGCCAGCATTGAGGTCAACGAAGGCGTCAGCCGTGCAGGATAGGTAAATTATTACACCGCGCTGGATGGCCTACATATGTTGCGAACGATCATCACTAGCGATACATGATGATAATAATTTAAATGTATTATGATTGTTTGTAACGCCCCATCGACAAGCCTCTGAAACGACCAGCATGAACAGCCCTACACAAGAATGGATGAAGTACGTTGCTGCTCCTGCCTTAGGCCTGCAAGGGCTGCACGCGCATTTCAATTCGCACGCGTATGAGCGGCACGCACACGACTATTTCGTGATTGGTACCATTGACGCTGGGGCGCCCAAAGTCACCCTCGAAAGTCGTTCGTTTGTGGCGCCAGCTGGTACGGCCATGATCATCAATCCGGGTGAGTCGCATGATGGTCGCCCCGCTGATGACGCTGGCTACGTGTATAGCATGTTGTACGTGGAACCGTGGGCTATTGCCGAACTTGCGGACGAGCTGGGCATCAATTCGTCATCAGCGCTCCACTTTACTCGCTCAGTCGTTGCTGATCCCTCAGTCGTCTTTGGACTCAAAACGCTGCATCGATCGCTGTTCAACGACGTTGATTCGCTGGAGAAGGAACTCAACGTCATGGCCGCATTGAGGCCATTATTGGAGCAGTTTTCTACTGGGCGGCTGACGAGCGAGCGCGTTGGCCTGGAGCCACGTATCGAGCGAGTCAGAGAACTCATACATGCAAGCTTCTCAAGCTCGCTGACAACCACCGACCTGGCGGCAGCGGCATCCCTGAGTCGAGTGCGCCTGAACCAACTGTTTAGCGCAGCATATGGCTTGCCGCTACACGCGTATTTGAATGCCGTTCGGTTAAATGCTGCGAAGGGCATGCTTCGATCAGGCCTCGGCGCTGCGGAAGTAGCAACTGCTGTTGGCTTGTCCGATCAGAGCCATTTGATCCGACGCTTCAAGGGCAGCTTCGGTATCACACCTTCGCAATTCACTGCCGCCTACTTATCAGATATCCAATACACCCTCTGACGCTTGGCCCCAACATCCTGCCGCCCGAACGCAGAAATGCGTTCGGGCTGGATTCAGCGCTTGGGAGCCAGCTATGTCACGACCTTCATATGCCGTCGTCACCGGTAAATCAAAGACCACTGCTTCAGCTTGGGCCATGGTCGCCATTGGCGCCGGAAGCATTCTGTCCTCCTTGGATTTGTTCGTCGTAAATCTGGCGTTTTCTGCGATACATGGCAGCTTTCCAGGGGCGACTACACAGCTTATGTCATGGGTGCTCAGTGCCTATTCAATCGCCTTCGCTGCATTTTTGGTACCGAGCGGACGGCTTGCGGATATCTATGGTCGCAAGCGGGTGTTCAAGGCGGGGCTGATGCTTTTCGCGTTTGCAAGTGCCGCATGTGCTTTAGCTCCTGACGTTTTCTCATTGATTCTGGCGCGTGGTTTAAAAGGGGTAGGGGCGGCCTTGATGATTCCAACCAGCCTTGGTTTGTTGCTGGCCGCCTTTCCCAAAGAACGTCATAAACAGATGGTAGGCATCTGGGCGGCCACAGGCTCTGTGGCCGCAGCGCTGGGCCCCACTTTAGGAGGCGCGCTGGTAGACATAAACTGGCGGCTTATTTTCCTGGTCAACCTTCCTATAGCGATAATTGCGCTGGCGCTATGCAAGCATTTAGCCCATGCGCCAGGTTCCGGCGGCTCTTTTCCTGATGTATTCGGATCGGCGTTGTTGATCGCGGGCATTGCCTTTTTAGTTGCAGGTATTTCCTATGCACCTGAGTGGGGATTGGGGTCTGCATCTCTATGGGCGACCTTCGCGCTCGCTGCATTTTTTCTGGCATTCTTTGCTCGGCGCTGTATGACTGCAGCATCCCCCGCACTGGATCTCAGCGTCTTCAAAGCACCGGCGTTCACCTTAGCGACGTTGGGCATGGCGGTTTTTTACATGGGTTTCGCCATTATGTTGTTCGGCGGTACGCTCTATCTGACCCAGGTCTGGCGCTGGAATCCAATGATTGCTGGAGCCGCATTTGGTGTGGGGCCAGGTACCGCCATGATCGCCTCGCTGGTTGTCGGAAAGACGGCAGTGTCACCTAACAGGCTTACAATTCTTGCGGGCCTCTTGTTTGTGGCCGCTGGAGGATGGTGGTACTGGAAATTGACGGGAGAGGTTGACTACTTCTTCGCGTATTTACCAGGGCTGATGCTATCGGGAGCCGCAGCCGGGATTGGCCAGACCGGTTTCCTGGCGGGTGGCGCAGCAGCACTTACGCCACAGTTGTACGCTACCGGCACAGGCATCATTAATACGGCTCGTCAGATCGGTGCGGCGATCGGAGTGGCGGTATTCGTTGCGGTGACGGGTGATGCAGTTGGCTTTGAGCAGTACCACAGAGCTTGGCTGCTGATGGCGGGTTTTGGATTACTCGCGACACTTTCGGCCTTTGTACTGCGAATCAAACCTGAAGTAGTCAGTCGCTGAAGATATATCGGGGTCGAGTGGGCGCTTTACACCACCCTGGCCCGATGGGCCGCAACGTTCGCCTTGTTCCCGCAGATCGCATAAGAGTGCCAACGCTGGGTTCGCGCGCGCGTGGTGTCGTAAAAAGCGCTGACACATGCAGGGTTATGGCAGATCTTGAGCCGGTTCCAATTGCCCTGCTCGAAGAGCTGCGCCACATCCTGGAGAATCATGCCAATCAGCGTCGGGCCGCTTTGCTGTTCGTGCACGACAGCACCATCGGCAGTAAATCGATACTGAAAAGGGTTGGAGGTACTGAGCTCATTGAGCCTGGCCAGCGCAGCATCGCTGTGATCTTCCGTCACCAAGGCGAGCAATGCATCACGTAGCTTTCGAACTGCGGGCAATGATTCCTGCTCAGAGCTATCGATATCCGGGAATAGCTTTGCACGAAATTTGCCATAGGTCTCTGGGGCGTCGAGTTGATCACTGTCTCGCTCGAACCCTACGCCTCGGGAGTTGAGGAACGCTACCAATCGATAGGCTGCCAAAACGCTTTCTTGATCGGTCATAAAGGCTCTCCTTACTGGACGAAGTACCCGCTCGTAAGGGGGTAAAAAATGTGCTTGCTGAATTCGTAGTGTAATGGTCATAATCGGTCAAGACAATTACATTTGGCCGGAAGCATGTCGCCCTGTCAGCGCTCTCTGCACTGATGGGCTGGTACCGCTGCCGTGCTAATTGGTCGCTCATAATATGTCAATCATCATCTTTAAGAGGCAATATCATGACCTTTTCCACCAGCATGCAGTGGCGTTACGCAACCAAGAAATTCGATACGGCGGCCAAGGTACCTGAAGAACAAATCCAGGATCTGTTGCACAGCGTTCGCCTGGCGCCTTCCTCCTATGGTTTGCAGCCTTACAAGGTATTTGATGTGCGCAGTGAGCATGTGCGTCAGCAAATTCGAGAGGCGTCGATGGGGCAACCGCAAATCACCGAAGGTAGTCATCTGCTCGTTTTCGCGGCGAGAACCGACCTGGATATCGATGCGGTCACGCAGTTCATCGACCTTGCAGCAAGTACTCGTGGTGTTGCACGAGAATCTCTGGCCGCGCGTGAAACCCACATTCAGGGTGCAGTGAATAAATTGTCTCCTGCCGAACGGGTGACCTGGGCGCAAAAGCAAGTCTATCTCGCGTTAGGCGTCTTGGTCGGCGCTGCAGCTCATGCCGGTATTGACGTCTGCCCGATGGAGGGCTTCGATCGAGCTCAGGTTGATCACATTCTTGGTCTCTCGGAACAGGGATTGACTGCGACAGTGTTCGCGGTGCTGGGGCACAGGGCATCAGATGACCCAACAGCCGGTTTGAACAAAGTTAGAAAGTCCGCTGAGAGTCTGTTTGTCACTGTGTAATCAATACGTGGGCCGTTGCCTGACGGCCTTTGTCATCCACTTTTGGTCGATAGAGAGACGCTCAATTGAACGCTGAAAAATATATCATCCTGGTACAAGCCGAAACCCTGCCGGAATATCGAGAGGAAGTACTTGCCGCTGCGAGACTCAATCTGCCTTTCACTCTGGCTGAGCCAGGATGTGAAGCGTTTTTTCAAACAACTGTTGCTGATCATCCTGAAAAGCTGGTGTTTTTTGAGGTTTTTGCATCCGTAGATGCCCATGATTTTCATCTTCGCCAGGACTACGCCACGAAGTTTTTCTCTGCACTGACCGGCAAACTGGTCAGCCCTCCAACAATCACGAAACTCAAACTTGTCTGAGTGAAATGGCTCGATCTGTCGGAGCTTGGATATGAACAAAATGTCTCAACCCTTGTTAATAACTGGCGCTGGAGGCCGATTGGGGCAAGCGATACTCGCTGTGGCTAGCAAAACTGAAAATACCTCCGTTATCGCCACCACCCGAGCTCCTGAGGCTATCTCGGCAAATGGCATTAGTGGCCTTAGCGTACGCGCGGCGGATTTTGACCATCCCGACTCACTGGCTGCAGCGTTTAAAGGGGCTAAACGTCTCCTGCTTATATCCACTGATGAGCTCCATCAGACAGGGAAACGGATCAGGCAACACGAATCAGCGATACAGGCTGCAATTGAAGCTGGTGTTGAACATATCGTTTACACGTCCATGCCCGCTCCCGACCGCGCCAGCGCAGTTCCATTTGCCGTTGATCATAGCGCTACCGAGCATGCACTCCGTAGGAGCGGGGTTGGCCACACCATCATGCGTGTGTCGTGGTACACCGAAAACTTGCTCGACCTGGGGATACTTTCCACTGCCGTTTCGACGGGCAAGTGGTATACGTCGGCAGGGGCCGGGACGATACCTTACGTGCCTCGCAGCGACGTAGCGCGTGCCGCATGGGCAGCGCTCGCATCAGGTGACACTGCAACACGAACCCTGGACATTACTGGATCGATAGCCTTGTCTGTGGAGGCTATGGCAGCAGTAGCCGCAGAGGTCTTTAACAAGAATATAGAAGTTATCCATGTAGACGATGTCGAGCTAGCGAAATGTCTCGCACGTTCAGGTTTGGCGGAGCCACTGATTCCTATGATTGTGGCTACAGATGCCAACACGCGAGCCGGTAACTTCCAAGTCACCAGTGATTCCATACGTGAGCTAACGGGGCAGGCACCTTCCGCACTTAAAGATTTTCTCCTGCGCTATGTAAGCACCTTCGCCACAACAAATTCGTAAGTCACTAACCTTAGAGTGAGCTTGCGTATTACCAATAGTAATACTCATGTTCAAAGCAATTCCGAGGCTCGTCCATGTTAGACCAAGAAAGCCCTGCACCCTCTGAAAAATATAAAATCGCGGTAGTACTGAGGGAGGATTTATTGTTGTGGCAGCAATTCAACGTCACTGCGTTTGTCATCAGTGGCGTTTGTTCTGAGCCGGGCGTACATGGCGCGCCTTATGTTGATGCCTCAGGACAGCAATATTTGCCGATGTTCCGTGAGCCAGTTTTGACGTTCAGCTCATCCCTGGAAGGCCTTAGGCGCATAGCAGATCGCGCTCGTTTGCGGAATGTGAAAACCTCCATTTTTACCGATGAGCTATTTTCAACCTACACCGACGAGGACAACAGGAATGCAGTTTCGCTGTATTCGAGCGACGCCTTGAATATTGCGGGCATGGCATTTCGTTGCCCCCGAAATACTGCCGACAAACTACTCAAAGGCTACAGACTCATGGCCTGAGAGGAACCCTTCAACCTCCGCCAATGGCAGCGATGAATGATTATTGGAGTTCCTATGAAAAACGATGAGGCTGAGCTCGTCCAAAACGCCGATAAAAGAGCTTTGCACTACTTGCAAAATGTCGAAGATCGTCGGGTTTTTCCGGACGCTTCTGCATTAGCGGCGCTCTCTGGATTCGATGAAGCCCTTCCGGAGGTGGGCCTTCCGGCTGCTGAAACTTTAGCTCTACTCGACGATTTGGGCTCACCGGCAACTGTCGTCACTAATGGCCCCCGGTATTTTGGGTTCGTGGTGGGTGCGGCTTTACCGGTAGCGGCGGCTGCTGAAAGACTCATGTTGGCTTGGGACAATGGTGCCCCGTTGTACCTGACGTCGCCGACGTGCGCAAAAGTCGAGGAGGTGGCCGCACGATGGCTATTGGATATTCTCGACCTCCCTAGGGAGAGCGCGGTCGGTTTCGGCACCTCGGCGACCGCTTGCAGTTTGACCTGCTTAGCGGCGGCGAGGAGGGCTGTGTTGAAAAAAACAGGTTGGAATACGGATGAGGATGGCTTGTTTGGCGCCCCAGAAATTCGAGTCGTAGTGTCCGAAAGGGTTCACGTGACGGTGCTTAAAGCCTTGCGCATCCTTGGTTTTGGTTCGAGCCGGATTGTCCTCGCCGCCGTCGATGAAAATGGTCGGATCGACGTCCAGCGTTTGCCTGAACTGACCGATATGACGATCGTTTGCCTGCAAGCCGGCGAAGTAAATACCGGCGAATTCGATCCCTTCAGCGAAATTATTTCAAGAGCCCATGATGCTGGGGCTTGGGTACATGTTGATGGAGCGTTTGGTTTGTGGGCGCGCTCATCCGAAGATCTTCGCCATCACACTTTCGGCATTGAGAAGGCAGATAGCTGGGCGGTGGATGGGCATAAATGGCTCAACACTCCCTACGATTGTGCGATGGCAATTTGCAAAGATCCGGCACTGCTCTCAGCGGCCATGAACAGCGACGCTGTTTATGCTCATGGCAGCTCCTCGGCACAGAAGAACCTCACTCTTGAGTTCTCCCGCAGGGCGCGCGGGGTACCTGTCTGGGCCGTACTTCGAACGCTGGGGCGCCAAGGTGTTGCTGCATTGGTCAAGACACATTGTGACCAGGCAACCCGACTGGCTGATAGCTTGCGAAACGCCGGCTTTGAAGTATTGAACCGTGTTGTATTGAATCAGATATTGGTACGAGGTAGCAGTGATGAAGAGACCAAAGCTATTCAAGCGTTCGCACATGATTCAGGTGAGGTCTGGTTTGGGATGTCAGCGTGGGGCGGTAGGTCGGCTTTTCGCTTGAGCATCTCATCCTGGCGGACGGCGGACGCAGATATCACTAGGCTGATGGATACCTTGATCCTTGCAAGAGACTCTTTCCGTCAGCGGTAAGCACTCGCCCTTTATCTCAATGAATCCTGCGCCTGCTCACAGGCGCACTTATACGTCCAGAATGAAGAGAATAAAAAATATTACGCCTTAAGTACTTTGAAACTGCCATCCTTTCTTAAACTACCTTTGGGGTTGAAAATGTTACTCAGAAGTCTGAGTATTGGCCAGCGCTCGGGCGTTGGCTTTGGCGTGTTATCTATAATACTTGTCGGTATCGGTGTTTTATGCATCGAGAAGCTGGATGAGCTGCGGACATCATCCAGCGATGTAACGCTAATCCAAGCAAAAGGGTTAGCGACGATACAAGATATAGAGAAGGATATCGCGGCCTTGCGGATTGAAACATTGCATGCAAGGCTACTTTCTGAAGTGTCAAAACGTGATGCAAATCTTAAATCGATCCAGTCCATCGGCGCAAATGCTCGTCGAAAAATCTCGCTCAAATTGGAGGGTGAGAATACTCCGGACGCTTATGACACATTGTCGGAGCTAAATGGGGAAATTGATCTATATGTGAAGACAGCTTCGTTTTGGCTGACGAGCGAAAGCGATGGAGCGTTAGATGATGTTCGTCAAGGCGTGGAGGCAAGGCTTAACAGGACAGGGAATGAAATATCGCAGGGGATTAATCAGCTTGCGGTCTTGAATAATCGAGGAATTGAAGCGGCCACTCTTGTGGCAGACAGCCTTCATCGGCGTGCTGAATTAATTATATCGGGACTACTTCTTCTGTCACTCGCTTTTACTATTACCCTTGGTTGGTTGCTTACACGAAGTATTGTGATTCCTATCCGGCAAGCGCTCATGGTAGCCCGGACAATCTCCCAAGGGGTGCTGTCCACTGTCATTAAGGTGGATGGTTCTGATGAGCCAGCGATGCTGTTGAATGCGATGGGGATCATGCAGGAAAGTCTGAGGGATATGGTTATTGAAATTGGTCAATCGGCTGTTCAGCTTTCTGCCGCCGCGCACGAAATGTGGAGCACTATGCAGAATAGTACTAGTGATCTACAGGCTCAAAATTTGCAGATTGAGTTGGCGTCCGTTGCAATTGCTAATGTCAGTAACTCAGTAGACAAGATTGCTCATGATGCGAAAATTGCATCTGATCTTACTGAGCATTCGGACACTGCGACCTCAGTCGCCCAAGGTGATGTTATTAACACTGCTACCTTGATGCAATCACTGGACGGTGAAATGAGGCACGCCTGTGAGCAGGCACTCGACCTGTCCACGCAGGCACAAAATATAACAAAAGTCCTTGATGTCATTACTAGCATTTCTGATCAAACCAATCTGTTGGCTCTTAATGCTGCCATCGAAGCTGCCAGGGCAGGGGACGCGGGGAGGGGGTTCGCCGTCGTCGCAGACCAAGTCAGGTCTTTGGCCGCTAGCACACGTAATTCGGCAATCGAAATCAGCGAAATGATTGGTCAGATATGTAAACGCACTGACGCTACAATGACGGCGCTGGAGAGCAGTGCAAAAGGTACCGCAGATACCGTCGTTATGGCCCAAAGGGCTGGTGAAGCCCTTGAGCGTATCGCTAACACGACTAAAGAGATAAACAGCCGCAGCCATTCCATTGCATCAGGTACGAGTCATCAGGCATTGGTAGTGCATGATTTGCACAGCAGCCTTGCCTCTATCAGGGATTTATCAGTGCAATCGGCAGCTGGATCAACCCAGGCAACCGCCGCTAGCCACGAGTTGGCCCAATTGGCGGAAAATCTCAAAAGCATGATTACCCGGTTTACGGTGTAGTGAGGATCTTATGACGTTGGTAAGAACCCAGCCGCCGGGAATTGAAGGAGATGATCGTGTTTATATGGCCGATATCTCGCTGCACGTCGTTATATTCCGCGTTTCGATCATCGGGCTGTTCAGTCTGCTATGCATCCTTCTGATATCTTCTTTCCTCACCGCTCAGAAACAAGCGATGGCAGATATCCGTAACCTGAACACAATGTTGGAAGCCAGACTGATCGGCTCTGCCCGGAAACTCAAACTGTCCTCGACAACTGCCCCGTCGTGGGGGTATGACCCCTCCCTGCCGCAAGGGCTTGCCAATAGCCACCAGGCGGCACATATCAAAGAAATCGGAGATATTTTTAAACAAGTCCAGTTAGGGAAGCATGGAATCATAACGCTTCGGACCACTGAACCGGTGGGCGTCATCATTCGGTATCCTGATGCCTTCTCTGCGGTGCCCTTTGCACAGGATCAAATAGATCTCCGAATTGCTCAGGGGGACAAAGAAGGATTTTTGTCGATGAATTCCCGAGTGGATGGCGAGGATCGCCTTTATGGATTCCGCAAAATCGGAGACTCCTCTCTGGTATTGGTAACAGGGTTTTCACCTAAAGACTATTTATCTGGTTGGTACTACACGCTTAGTGCCAGCTTGTTTTTCTGTTTTACATTGTATTTGGGGGTTTTCTATTTTATAAGGTATCATAGAAAGCAGCAGTATCTAAACTCGCAAGCTGCCGAAGATATTTATAAAGTTGAAATAAGGTCGCGACTTCTCGTTGATACGGTGGGAGATGCCATTCTATGCCTGGATCACCTCGGAGATTGTACTTTTCTTAATAGGGCTGCCGGTGACTTCTTTGGAGTGACTACGACAGAGGTATTAACGAAAGTCCGGTTAAATGGTTTTTTTGATCAGTCGGAAACTACTCGTCCAGCTGGATTTATTAGCGATGTGATGGAGACTGTACGGGGAGGAAAGGCATGTTACTTTGATATGGCTCTATTTTCACATCACTCAAGAGGCACACTTCATGTAGAAATTCATGCTTACGCAGAGACTAATTCAGAGGGGATTGTGATAACGCTCAGAGATATTTCCGAACGGCACCAGCAACAAGATCGCATTGCCTTCCTCGCCTACCATGATCCGTTGACCGCATTACCCAACAGGAGATTGGCCAAGAAGCGTTTCGCAGAACTCTGCAATGAACAACCTGGTTGTTTTGCGATGCTGTACTTGGATATTGACCATTTCAAAACAATCAATGACTCCCTTGGCCATATTGCGGGGGATGAGCTCTTGAAAATCATAGCAGAGCGTTTAGTGACGGCTGACAGTCGAATTGATACGGTTGCCCGGATAGGAGGGGATGAGTTTCTAGTCTTTGCCATCGCCGCTTCACGCGAGTCGTTCGATGAGTTAATCAAGAAGTTGCTATCACGCATCGCGGAACCTTGCACACTTCAGCAATATTGCATCTCGGTTACGTCCTCAATAGGTGTTGCGGTCTCTCCACGGCATGGCAATGTGTTTGGTGATATGTTGAAAGCTGCAGATATTTCTCTTTATCAGGCCAAACGTGCAGGCAGAAATATTTGGCGTTACTACGAAGAGTCGCTTGGTTTGCGCGAGATGCGCCGGATGGAGCTATTAGTCGATTTGCGCAGCGCGCTTGATCTCAAGCAACTCTCAATTCATTACCAGCCTCAGTTCAATTTGGAAACCGGTGCAGTCGTGGGTGTTGAATCCCTGCTACGCTGGAACCACCCCAGGAAGGGCCCGATTTCTCCTGCAGAGTTTATTCCAATTGCTGAGCATTCGGGTCTAATTCTTCCTATCAGCTATTGGCTGTTCGACCAGGTTTGTCAACAGGCGATGATATGGAGGGCAATGGAGCTTGAATTCAACATCGTAGCGGTGAACTGTTCTGCGATTCAGTTTCACCAAGGCGATATTGTGAGTGATATACGTAACATCCTGCTGCAGACTGGCTTGCCGCCGCATATGCTTGAGTTGGAAATCACTGAGTCACTACTGATTGAGGATACCGAGCGTGTGCTGCAAGTCATTGAGTCGCTAAAGGCATTAGGCGTCAAAATGTCAATCGACGATTTCGGCACCGGTTACTCAAGCATGGCTTATCTCAAGCGATTTCCAGTCGACAAGATAAAAATTGACCAATCGTTTGTTCGCAACATGCTTGTGAATCAACAAGACGATGCGATCGTTAGCTCTGTTATTGGTTTGGCTCATGCGTTGCAGATGAATGTCATCGCCGAAGGAGTTGAGACATTCGAAATATCGGAAGCCCTACGGCATCGAGGCTGTGATGAGGCGCAGGGCTATTTTTATGCCAGGCCTGCTCCAGCGTCCAAGATTGAATGGCATTTGGTAGGCGGCGGCTATTAAGCCGCCGTCATCCAATGCTGAGGGTTTCACGTCGCCACGCGCCCCGCCAGACATATCGTAGTCAGTTGACTCAGGCGACGACCCGGCCCGGGGTCTCGGTATTCGACATATCGAGACCGGCGGCGGAGGCTGGGCCCTCCGTGCTATCTGCGCTGCTTGCTGCATTGAGTAATGTGAGATGGGCCTCTGAAAGAGCTAGGGATTGTGCGCCAACATTGCTGGACAACTGGGTCAGCGAACGTGGGCCTAGGATTGGGATAGTTCCCCGGCTGGCAACCCACGCGATCGCTACTTGGTCAGGTGAAACGCGTAGTGTTTTGGCAATCTCCAGGACGGCGTCAAGAATCGCAGTCCGCTTTTGATTGTTCTCCGCCTGGAATACTTTGCCGCCAAACGCTTCAGCACGACCGGTTTCGCCATTGCGGTATTTACCCGTGAGCATGCCGCCACCGAGCGGTGACCAAGTGATCGATGCCAAACCGAGCGCCTCGCAGGCTTCGATAACGTCCGATTCTGGAGTGCGATGCACAAGGCTGTATTCGAATTGCGCGGCGGCAATAGGGACGGCATGGGTCAATTCGGCCAGTGTTACAGCCCGACTGAGCCTCCATGCCGGGAAGTTTGACAAGCCGGCATACAGAATTTTCCCCGCGCGAGCCAGGTCATCAAGCCCTCGTACAAGTTCTTCAGCAGGTGTCAGACTGTCGGGGTTGTGAACCCAATACAGGTCGATACGATCAGTCTTGAGCCTTTTCAAACTGGCCTCTACGGACGCAGTCATCGACCTGCGGCTATTCCCCGTTACCAAGCGATTTGCCGTGGGTGATGCGCCGTATGTGTATTTGCTTGCCAGGAAGAAGTCCTCACGTCGGCCTTCCAACAACTTACCCAGGATCGCCTCAGATTGGCCAAACTGGTAAATATCCGCCGTATCAAGAAAATTGCCCCCTGCGTCCTCAAACGCATTAAGAATTTTCAAGCTTTCAGCTTCATCGGCCCCATGACCCCAGTCAGTCCCAAAGTTTGCAGTGCCTAGCGCAAACTCTGAAACCCTAACGCCGGTTTTTCCAAGCAGTTTGTACTTCATTACATTTCCTCGGTGAGGCTCATATGCGGGTAGATACCCGTATATGGGCAAAAAAAATCAAACGACGTTCATGAGCGCTTGAATGGTTTCATCCAGCCCGGTGCCCAGTTGGTTTCGAATGGTGGCCTGGCAGCCTTGCCATAAGGGGAGCGCGGCCTCAAGCATGGTCGTTCCGGACTCTGTAAGCATCACGACCGCCTCACGCTGATCTTCACTACCACGTGTGAGCGCTAGAGCACCAAGGCGTTCCAGGACTTTTACATTACGGCCCACGGTAGAGCGCTCAAGCTCAAGCTCGCGGCCAAGATCGGTCAGGCTTACTGGCTGGTTGGACTTTACGGCCCTCATCAGAGCGTACTGAGCAAGGGTGAGACCTGCCGGTGCCAGAGCAGCGTCATAAATGGCCGAGAGTTTTCGGCTGGCCATTCGCAGGCCTGAGCAGATGCAGGGTGTTTTCATTTTGCGAGTATATACCCGCATTATCTTTACTCGCAACGATTCAAGGCGACTCGAATCTCGGCCAGAACATCGCCGAAACGACTTGTCATCCCGGTGTTATTCGCCGACTTCGATCGTTAAGGGGGGTACTCAGCTGGAGCCACGCGGCTCGATTAGACCCCTGGAGTGGGGCGCAACCACCGACGCGGTAGAACTTTAAATGTCATTCGTAATCCTTTGGGGGGTGGTCACTAAGTCTTAGGAGAGCCAGATGCAGGTAAATGAACAGACATTTCAGGGCGTCAGGGTACGCCTGACCTCCGCTAAACCTTACGCTGAAGCGCTGACATCGCTACTTGACGATATCGGTGACGTTCCGATAGATCTTGACCAAATACTCAAGAGTCAGCAGTCATGGGATGATTGCCGTGAATATTTTAATCAGGTTGCGGGCCCCAGCGGATTCATGCTCTTCGGCATGCTAGACCATGGCGCCTGGATGGATAAGGCGGGATCGTTTCGTCGGTCAATCCGAATAATATTGGGAAATCCACTCATCGCGTTAACCATGCTCAAGCATGACCTTCGAGCCGGTCTCTTTGCTCCGGTTGAGCTGCTCTTGATCGAGGAGGAAGGAGACAGAAGCAGTTTGACGTACTTGAAGCCCTCATCCCTTATGGTTGTTGAGGAGAATCCGCCTCTGCTAGCGGCCGCGACCGTTCTGGATCGCAAACTCGAAGCGTTAGCTTTGAAGGTTGCCAAGAGTTAGTAGAAACCCTATGTCTGGCTACCACCGTTTTCGACGTTGGTAGCCAAGCGGCTGAGCTTGAAGAAAGTATCGTCGATGGACTCTTATCCACCCGGTCGTCATCAGTTGTTCCAAGGCTTCTGCATGGGGCGGGAGGTCGAGAAATTCCAAACACCCAATTGCCACCACTGCGCCACGCCTCTCACGAAATACGCCTCGGTTGCTCGTCGGGAGTGACGTGAGTTTGGCGTCAAAAGGTTGTAGCGTAATTGGCTATCTCGCACTCCTTGCTCTACCAGAGGATGCCTACATTTTATGAGTCGCAGAAATGATCTCTACCCTTGAACTCCGTCACATCATTGAAAACGCGTTCTTGCCAAAAAAATGTGTTTGCAGCATCCAATGTTGTCGCTGACCGAAAACTGACCCATTAAAGGCTGTTCTGCCGACTGAAAACTGACCCAGGTGTTCAACTGCTTCTGCTCACTTTCCGAGCAGGAGAACACCAGGTGATCAGCATGGAAATGATGGGAAAAATTCGGCGGATGTACTTCCGCGACAAGCTGTCGCTGCATCAGATAGCCAAGCGTACCGGGCTGTCCAGAAACACCATCCGAAAGTGGATCAGAGCCCCCGAAACCAAACAGCCGGTGTATCAAAGACGTGCAGCTTTCAACAAGCTGAGCCCCTTTCACGCAACGCTGGAGCAGGCGCTCAAAGCCGATTCGCTTCGGGCAAAACATAACCGCAGAACCGCCAAGGCGCTCTTCGAGCAGATCAAAGCCGAGGGGTACGATGGCGGCTACAGCCAACTGACCGCCTTCATCCGCGCGTGGCGCGGCGAGCAAGGAAAATCCTTGCGAGCCTTTGTGCCGTTGACGTTCGCGCTGGGCGAGGCTTTCCAGTTCGATTGGAGTGAAGAAGGTCTGCTGATCGGCGGGCTGTTCAGGCGGATCCAGGTCTCCCACATGAAGCTCTGTGCCAGCCGCGCATTTTGGCTGGTGGCCTATCCCAGCCAAGGTCACGAGATGTTGTTTGATGCTCATACTCGCTCGTTTGGAGCATTGGGTGGCGTGCCGCGTCGCGGCATTTACGACAACATGAAAACGGCGGTCGACAAGGTCAGCAAGGGGAAAGGCCGGACGGTCAATGCCCGGTTTTCGGTGATGTGTGCGCACTATCTGTTCGACCCAGACTTCTGCAACGTGGCTTCGGGCTGGGAAAAAGGAATCGTCGAGAAGAATGTCCAGGACAGTCGGCGGCGTATCTGGCTCGATGCTCAAAACTGTCTGTTTCATACCTTCGATGAGCTGGATGTCTGGCTCGGCCAACGCTGCCGAAATCTCTGGAGTGAGCTGCTGCACCCTCAATATAAGGGTCTTACGGTAGCGGATGTTCTGGAACTGGAGCGGGTGGAAATGATGCCGATGCCCAGCGCTTTCGACGGCTACGTCGAACGCACAGTGCGGGTCTCCAGTACCTGCCTGATCACCGTGGCGCGCAATCGTTACTCGGTGCCTTGCGAGCGCGTCGGTCAGTGGGTCAGCAGCCGTTTATACCATTCGCGGGTTGTGGTCGTTGCCGATGAGACCACTATTGCCAGCCACGAGCGGCTTTTTGATCGAGACCAGGTCAGCTACGACTGGCAGCACTACATCCCGCTGATCGAGCGCAAGCCTGGTGCACTTCGCAATGGCGCTCCGTTTGCCGATTTGCCCAAACCGTTGCGCCTGCTCAAGCGTGGCCTGCGGCGCCACGTGAACGGTGATCGCGTTATGACCCAGGTGTTGGCTGCGGTGCCCATTACCGGTCTGGACTCCGTTCTGGTGGCCGTGGAACTGGTGCTTGAGTCTGGCAGCTTGAGCGCTGATCACATCCTGAATGTCCTGGCTCGACTGACGTCCACGGCACCGCCGCCTTCTGTAGAAACGAGCCTTCAGCTCAAGGTCGCTCCAGCAGCCAACACGGCCCGATATGACCAACTGCGTGCGAAAGATGAGGAGAGCCGAAATGCGTGACTTGATGGCAGAACTTAAAGAACTTCGTCTGCACGGCATGGCGCACGCTTGGGAGGAATTGGCTGCGCAAGGAGAGGCGTCGACGGCGTCCTCAAAATGGCTGCTGGAGCATCTGCTCCAGCAGGAGCAGGCAGATCGTGCCGTGCGCTCCGTGAATCATCAGATGAACATGGCCAAGCTTCCCATGCACCGTGATTTAGCGGGCTTTGATTTCGGCGCTTCCAGCGCTGATGCCCGACTGGTCAAGGAGCTATCCAGCTTGGAGTTCACCGAGACGGCCCAAAACGTGGTGTTTATCGGCGGGCCTGGAACCGGCAAAACACACCTGGCCAGCGCACTGGCTGTGTCCGGGATCACCGTTCACAACAAACGAGTCCGCTTCTTCTCCACGGTAGACCTGGTCAATCTGTTGGAGCGTGAAAAGTACGATGGGAAAACGGGCCGGATTACACAGGGGCTGCTCCGCACCGACCTCGTCATCCTAGATGAGCTGGGCTATCTGCCGTTCAGCCAGAGTGGTGGCGCGTTGCTGTTTCATCTTCTGTCCAAGCTCTACGAGCACACCAGCGTGATCATCACGACCAACCTGAGCTTCTCGGAATGGTCGAGTGTTTTCGGCGACGCGAAAATGACCACTGCGTTGCTGGATCGACTGACGCATCACTGCCACATCGTCGAAACGGGTAATGAATCTTACCGGCTGCAACACAGCACCTTGGCTGACCAGACAAAGATCAAGACACGAGAACGTAAGCGTAAGGAAGAAGATGCAGTTGAGGACGATGAGCCATTTTGATCCCCATCGAAAAATGCCCTGTCACATGCACACATGTGGTGGGGCTTTCGATCTTTTGAGGTCGGACAGGACTGCTACGCTAATCCACAATTGCTGACAACAAATCGGCAATCTGCCCTGGGTCATTTTTCAATCAGCAGGGTGGGTCAGTTTTCAATCAGCGCCAACACAGACTGGAGATCTGAGCATACTGACATTGGGGCGTGTGCCGTTGATCTTCAGGGGCGGGCATTAGTCTGATGCCCGCCCTAGGTTGGTTTGGGGAGCTGGCGAGCTAGTGGTCAGCGTTCCCTCGTAGTTGGCAGTTAGATTTGGCTTAATGCCACAAGATGGGAACCTGCACCGACAAGCGGTAGACGCTAATCAGTAATAGACAGAAAGTTAATTGCGCAGTTTTGGTGTTAACGGAGCTGATCTTGACGGATTACAATTCTGTATTTCGATACTGCCGCAGACTCGCCCGTTACTGATTTGTGCCTGCATTAGTTTGTAGTGGCAAATGGACACTTTTCGCTTTTTTTTACTCTACATTACTAAGCCGTTACGATTTCGTGGCTATCATGGTGAGCGCCCTCGCACCGGTGGTATGCAGAGTATGAATAGTTATTCAATTTTCAACCTGTATGAGCGAATAGTTTTAGAGGCGGAAGAAGGGGCTTGCGCATCAGGATGCGGAGCCGACCCAAGGATTTCGGAGATAGACAGTGATATAAGAGAATATTCCGCTAGGTGGCACATCGTTGGGGTGTATTTAAGGTGTGTTTCATGCGGAGAGTCTCAAAGGGCCAGCGAGAGCTTTAACTCGTTTGTGCACCACCGGAGATGTCCCCGTCATACATCGGAAGATCAGTACCCCTGGCGCGATCTCAGGAGCATATTGAGCTCTCTTCCTGAGTGATTAGGTGGTAGATACCCAGCCCTATGTCTAAATGGGGCTGGGGTTTTTATCCGTTCTATCCATTTGTCATCCTCGCCACCTTATCCATCTCATCCGTCTTGCCCCTACGACTACACTGGCCGCTACGGGCCGAATGCCCCCGCCTGCAACGCCATGGAGGTGTGAAATGGTCAGCTATGAAAAACGCGGGAACGTTGTCAGTCAGGTCGTTGAATGGAACAGGAACTGGCTAATGATGGGGGGATTTGTGGCGTGTACTGAGTGTCTGGAGTTTCAGTCCGTCGAGTGCTTTGGAGAGTCTTTCAAGCACGCGCCGGGCTGTAGTAGAGCTGCTGATTCGTTGGAGAATCCTTGGGTTGCCTTAGAGGCTATCTTGACTTGGCGGTGCGCTCTTGTGCCATCTTCCGCCGACGGTGGACAGCTAGAATAGGCCGTCTGCCAATTCGATTCGGTGGATCAGGTCGGCGGCTTCCTTCGCGACCACCGTTGGGATGTTCATGTCGCAGAGCGTCATGGCACGCCGATCGGCGGGGTCAGTTACGAGCCTTGATTCTTCACGTCGCCGGCCTCTCGTCCTACACGGCGGGCCCTAGGCGATTACCTCTCATCTGTTGCAGGGTTGACGGCCTGATTTCTTGAGCGTCGAATTGAAGCATCACAAGACAGCAGAAAGGAGCAATTACAATGGCCAAGATGAAAATCTTGGCTGGCGACCTTCTAGAGGGCACTGGAGAGTATTTCGATGGCGTATTGAGTATCGAGACACTTCTGTTCCCCTGGCCAGGCATTAAAATCTCGACGTCACAGATAAGGTCAATTCGGGTCGTCGGCGAAGAGCTGAGTAAGGTTGTAGGAAACTCTATGTTACAAGGCCTTGCAGGCGGGTTGGTCTTAGGCCCGCTTGGCGCTCTCACAGGGTTCTTGTTAGGCAAAGAACAAAAGGACGTTACGTTTTTAGTAACGTTGAAGGACGGCAGAACCATTCTCGCGGAAATTGATGAGCCCGCATTCCTTCAAATTGAGGAGGCGGTCCGCCGAGCCAATCGGAGTCAACAATAGTAATAGTCAATTAGCCTAAGCCCTGTGAATGCAGGGCTTCTTTTTCCTGTAACCTCTAATGTAAGGAATCTGTTCTACTCTTTTGTTCCGGACGATCGTCCAACCTCGAAGGGTTGACCACCGAGGCATCAATGCTACCATCACTGCCTGCCTTCGCCTCAGTCAGGGTGACTCCAACCACAGCTATTGTTAAGCCGGGCAGCCCCCTGCCAGGCTGAGAGGGTATTGGAAGCGTTCCACCTGTCGCATTGAATTGTACGCTCAGCCCCCAGTGACCTTTGTGGATATTTTGATCGCGCAACAGGGCGACTAAAAGCTCATGAATAAGGAAGATTCGATCTGTAGTGTCCATAATGTGAACCCGACAATGATTAGTATCGAAATAGATTAGGCCAGCTCAGCAGAGGGAACTGTGTCATTCATCGACATCTCTAACCGTCAGATCGTGAGCTATATTGCCTGCCAAAAAAAGGTTAGATGATTTGGCTATTACATACCTATCGGAAAGGGAGGATGAATGAAAACAATTGGAGAACGACTAAAATTTGAGCGCCAGCGGTTAGGGCTGAGCCAGGGTGAATTTTCTGCTCTGGGCGGAATTGCTGCTAATGCTCAAAGGCTATATGAAAGTGGCCATCGTATTCCCAGAGCTGATTATCTAGCAGGTATTTCGAGTGCAGGGGCGGACGTGCTGTATGTGGTACGTGGAATCCGCATGCCCAAATGTACGTGTGACCTGCCTGACTCAGAAATCTCACTGATTACTGCCTTTCGAACGTTACCTTGTGACGACCAAGATGCAATCTTACGGATTTCATCGTCCTTATCGGATTTTATATAGCGCGCGGCTTACGTTAGGAAGGCGAGTTATGAAATCAGATGCTGAGATGCATACGTTGCAAGTATGTGCCGAAGGAAGTGGTTCGATTATGTTATAACTATGTCCTGGGTTCTAACTCTCAGTTCTAAGCGGTGCGCAGTAGCGATAATTTTCATGCTTGAGGCCCTTGAAATTTACGGTGCTGCCCTTAGATTTCCATCCATGCGACCCGAAATCGGGCGGCATCTTAAATCACTTGGAAATTCAGGAGATCTGAAATGGCTACTGCGTTTTCGTTGGCCCCTCTGTTCCGTCAATCGGTAGGCTTCGATCGATTTAATGATCTGTTCGAGTCTACACTTGGCAGCGAAGTCCCAGAGGCTTATCCTCCCCATAACATCGAGAAGCACGGTGACGATGAGTATCAGATTGTTATCGCCGTGGCCGGGTTATCCGAAGGCGATCTCGACATACAAGTCGAGAAAGGTGTTCTAACTGTCGCCAGTGGCTACAGGGAAAGTGAGAAGGAGGTGACCTACTTGCACCAGGGTTTTGCACAGCGAGCGTTTCGCTTGTCGTTCCGTCTTGCAGATCACATCGAGGTTCGAGGCGCCTCGTTAAATAATGGTTTACTGAGGGTGGACCTTTTGCGGGTCGTGCCGGAGGAAGCCAAACCTCGGAAGATATCGATTGGAAATACCCCGACATCCGATCTTAAAACTGTAAGTGTGCAGTAATACAAAAGAGGCGCTCGCGTAGCGCCTCTTTTTTAACCCTTAATTTTGTATCCCGGATCAACGAACGTTGACACGAATTTACCTAAATGTGCGCCAGCTTGCGGAGCCTGTCTTCAGAGAATCGCGTCTTAATCCATGAACGCCGGGTCTCATTATACTCAAAACTCTTATCGTCCAATGATGCAATCAAAGTAACGCCCTCAACATTGGCGATCAAGATTCTGGGTTATCCGTCTATCGTTCGTCATTCCATTCGTCGCTCCTTCTGATTCTGCCTAAATTTTGTCCTAAACTCTGTTTTCAACTCAGAGGAAATACTATGTCAAGCCTCCCTCGTGATCCGACCGCCGCTGTGATTGTGCGGCTCAACCGTAATATCAACGCATTGGGATCTGCAATTGAACAGATAGGGCTCTGGATCGCCGCTCAAGGCTCGATTGAGACGGCCGCATCTATTCGCGTATACCTAGTTGAGCTCGATCAGAACGCCGGCCTAATTACCGATGAGATACGTGCACTCGTTGCTAAATCTGCATCGGATGAGAGCGGAAAAACAGAAGGATGAACGATTTCGGTAATATGCTCAAAGTTTTTCAATGCGGCCGCCATATCATGTATTGATCCTGAAAATGGCATTGCTCTGCTCGCCGAAGTTTGGATACTACATTCAATATCCGGATTCACTTCCGTGCCCTTGAGCCAGCGCCGGACGAACGCTTTAGACAACGGGTAGTAACTGCGACCCAAGCGCGGCGATGACTGTATCTACTGACGCTGAGTTGCGCCTGATGCCACACGTCGAGGCTCCAGCAGCAATCCGTTTCGGGCCTACTATGATTATGCTGCCCCAGGCTTTACCTAGGCACATTCTGTAAAATTACCTCTAGCTCATGCCATGGGAATTGATTATCCGTGCCCTCCTTCAAGGCCCGGCAACTGGGAGTGTGGGGAAATGGCCGAGCACCGTCGCTGGCTTTCTGAGACTGACCGCAAGACACGCAGCGCAGGAACATTCCTACCAGCTGCCAACGCCGGGCATGGCTCAACACCTGACGATCCAACAGTTTAGTCGGTGGCTGCAGCAGATCCTTGGCATGTTCAGCCTCGATCACGCCGAATGGGGTGTTGATTTCTTGCATACCTCCCTCCGCTTGTGAATCAATGATCGACGATCACACGTACACAGCGCCTCAGTTACAACAGGATGTCACTCTCCGAGTAATCACCGTATATATTGTCGAATGCGTTCCTCTAACAGTATGCTAGCCATGTTCTCTGTAATTTTCTCAATAGTGATATATGTTTATACGGTTGGCTTCAGATCACGTAACCACCATAAAAAAGTTTTGCGCACTTCAGTAATTTTTCGCCACCGCATTCATAAATGCCCCTCAGTCACTACAGCTCTCTATGAATAGAGTGAAGTTTACCCAGGGCTGGAGATCTCTTGAGGTGAACGCCTTGTATCTTAAACTATAACTATATAGCCACGGAAACGTGACCGGAATGTACGGTGTTTGTAGCTGGCTTAGATAGCAGGACTGTTTAGAGATCATAGTCGCTCCGCGTAACCTCACTTGGGCTCTGAGTTGTGCGTTGACTTGCCTGCCATCACTAAGATCGCTCGGCTTTTAGGGCTGTGCGTTTTGTTGAATTCAAATGACACTGGCGATGCGGGATTAGGTGATTTTCTTACATCAGGTTGTGTACGACCTCGTGCAACCCATTCAAGCAGTTGATGGGCTAGAGCAGTTGCACCATATTTTCCTCTGTAATGCGACAGTCTGATACCGGTCATTTCATAGGCCTGGGGGGAGTCAAAACTCTTCACCACTAGCGAAATGACATCCTTTTTTTTTGATGTGCAGCGGACGTCAAAGCCTGGAAGCTTATTTTTTAGGATGGTTGTAATCTGATCAATATCGAGAGATTCCATTTTGGGGCCACGCGTGACAGATACCTATCAATATCCTAACGAATAAATTCATTGCGTAAATTACCGCTTATCCTTTTTCTGAATGTGTAAAGCTGTTCTTACAAGTGGCATCCAATTGAAGGAGAGCAAGATTGCATTGATTACAAATGAGTGTCAAAAACATATGATAGCGTTCGGGCATCGGGAATCATTTTTACATTTATGCGTATGGACGTTCGAATAAGAATACCTCTAACGTTGTGAGCGCTTGGCATGGGTAGGGACCGACCGAGCCGACTGAAAACGGCTAGGAGTAGACCTTTGTGAACAGCGAAGTAGTCGCTTGCGGGTGAAGCGGAATAGTGGGAAGTGTGGGTTCTGCCAAGCCAATGGCCGTTCCCAGTCCGACGTCGGTTGGATCCATTACTGCGCCAATGCGAAAAAGATCCGCCATCGTGATGAGCCTTGGATGAGCGATACAAGCATCTCATCCGCCGATGCGGAATTATTCTCTAGTTTAAGAATCCTCCGCTTATCAAATAGGTAACGGTAAAAGATCATGCCGCAAGAAACACATTACAGAATCGATTACCTTCTGAATGGCGCCTATAAGACCTTCTACATCCGAGCCGCCAAGATGACCAACGCCGAAGCCTGGCATTGGGCGGCAGTTGATGCGGGACTGGCGCAGATCCCCAAGTACCGAAACCACCGAGTCCAAAAGATTTCAAAACCTACGGCGGAGCAACTAGGGGTGACAAACGTAGAGTGGAGTAAAGCCTGAATGAAATAGCGATCTCTCCCGTCCGTACGCCGTTGCCGCCCCGAGCATAACTCGGTGACGGACGCTAATCGTGTTACCTATTCCTGCTCGATTCGAAGTCGGCCCTTGATTTTCGCGGCCGATCTGGTGCCCGTAATTTTGGTCGTTGTTGGCAGTTACGGAGGTAGATCCCCGCTCCGTCAATCGGCATCCATTTAGGGGCCGAAATTCCTATGCTGATGCGTTCCTTTCCGATCTCCATAACGGTGATTACGACATCATCGCCAACTATGATCCTTTCAAATTTTTTACGCAGAAGAATAAGCATGGTCGTTCTCCGACATTACCTGTCACTTGAACCTCGACACCGCTTAGTAGGATAGCCCAGTCACCTTTCACGACAGGGTACCTGGAGCTTTGAGAATGGGCAGTTAGGCGAGAAAGCAAGTCCAAGAATGATGGCACTTTCACCACCACCGGTTCGACACGGCCAATTTAGAGCCGCAAAGACCGTCTATCGCATACGGTCAAAATAGCGTTCATTAGGTGCAACAATACCCACATCACCGGACGTCGCACCGAGCGAGCCGTCGTCCTAACTGAAACATGATCCCGTTCTGATCAAGGTCATGAACCGCAGTTGCCTAGGAGCAAGAATTAGGATCGTTACATGGAGCTCAAGATGTTCGACGATAAATTCAAAAATCTAACCGGAATGTCGTGGGAAGAAGCCGCAACTTATTGTAATAGACTATTTTTTGAAGCGACTAAACTAGACGAAGAAGCCTATCTGATTCTCATGTCTGACGAAGCAGATCAAGATGTATGGAAGAGGTTCGCGGCCTTGAAAGCTGTGGCCAAACTTAAGCATGCTACGGCGCGCCTGGAATGGCTTCGCCTTACAAGGATTTTGAATTCTATTGATCCTAAATGCGGAAGGGCAACATTAACTCGGTGATAGCATCCATCAAAACCGCTTTCAGCTATTCCCCAGTGGCCCAGTCGGGCTACTGGGGCAAGCGTGTTATCGAGCCAACTCGGCAATACACTCGTATCATCACCGCGAAGGTCTACTGGCAGATGCCCTACAACTCCATGGCAGTAGGGCCAAATGGCGGCGTTATCACCGGTCAATCTGCCAATGATGAAATGACTCTCGCAGTACTGTTTGAGGCTCTCCTGGACAAATGGGATAGGGGACGAAAACTTTAATTGCTTGGAGGAGGCTTCTTCCCGCACTCCTTTTGCTCCTGCCGCCGCAGGCCCCTTTCAGGTAAGGCACTTACCCTTCTGACCCATTCCATTCAAACCCTTCCAAACCCTTTGCCTCAGCCATTTCCCTTTGCGCCAGGCCGACCCGGAGGCGATTTGCACCGAAGCAGACATGATATATACTCTGGTATGTATCATTTGTGTAGGGAGCATTCATGCATGAGCCAGACCGCCAAAGTTTTTCTGAATGGCCGCAGCCAGGCTGTCCGCTTGCCAGCGGCATTCAGGTTTGACAGCGATGAAGTATTCATTCGCCGAGACCCTGTGACAGGTGACGTCATCCTGTCGCGTAAGCCTGAATCCTGGGACGGCTTCCTGAGCCTATTAGAGGGCGAGGCTATCCCTGATGATTTCCTGGGCGAGCAAGAGCGCGATCACGCTCTAGCGGCATCCAAGGACCCTTTCGAAGGGATGGATGAATGAGCCATTACATGCTCGATACCAATACGGTGAGCCAGCTGCTGCGTGGGAACCCTGCGGTCGTCAGTAAAGTGAAGAGTGTCCCGATGTCTGCGCTGTGCATTTCTGCAATCACTGAGGCAGAGCTGAAATATGGCCTGGCAAAGCGGCCGCAAGCCCACAGGCTGCGAGCTTTGGTGGAGGAGTTCCTTAAACGGGTAGATACCTTGCCCTGGGACAGCCAAGCTGCGGAAGTATATGGGCGAATTCGGGCTGAGGCAGAGGCGGGGGGTAAAACACCAGGTGCGTTGGACTTATTGATCGCGGCACATGGCATGAGTGTTGAGGCAATTATAGTAACTAGCGATCAAGCATTCTCTTTAATTGGAGATATAAGTCTCGAAGATTGGACTGTTTAAGTTTCAATGTTTGGTATGCGTGCTATTCGTCGGGATTAGTGTGAGGTCATAAAAAAATATTGTATGTGTCAGCGTTTGGGTCTATAAATGATGGCAGAACGGCATCTTTAGAGATGGGGGAGAAAAAGCATGGCTACTCACACTGTCAGCAGCGAAAATTTCGCAATGCGACTGGGGCAATCCCTTGGGCGCGGTGTTGGCGGCGTGCTGCGCGCTGAGCGGGCAGTATGGTCGGCCATCTCCCGTGCCGGCGCTCCCAGCTTAATCGTGGCTCCTGTGAAATGGCTCGCTCGCGCTGTGGTTGTCGTCGGCGGCACTGTGTTGGCAGCCTGGGGCCTTCTTTACGTCCTGGCTGTGGTGGCCATGGTTGCAATTGTGGTTGGGATGATGACTAATCCTGCAACGGATCGCATAGCCCAGAACGCTCTAATGCCTGATGTTGAACTTCCCTATGGTACCGAATCAGATGTATTTGGCCGCACCAAGGGTTGGTTTGAGTCTGACAACAAGTACCAATAATCTAAACTAAATCGCCACATTCGAACCATACCTTTGAAGTTCGAATGTGGTTGAAGTTATTTCTTCATATGGCCAAGGATTTTGTTTGTTCCTTGAGAGCCAGCTTGTTGAGCTGATTTAACTCCTGAACTCAGTCCTTCCATCAACGAGCCAACTTTCATTCCTGTCCAGCCAAGTGCTACCACCCAAAAGCTTGGCAGCGCGATGAACATTGAACCTATTACGAAATCTAATAACAAGTCTCCTTGCGTGTTACTTGCTCCGAGTATGGGGTCGAAGTTGTTATGAGGGATGTTTGGATTTAGTCCAAGTCCATTCCCGTAGAGTGCATCGAGAATCGTACTGTCCACCCATCGCGCCAGTTGGAACCAGAAGTCTACGAAGATCAGCGCGAACTGGGCGAACGTGATTGTCATCGCGACCTTCAGATCAAATGTCCCGATGGTGAGCACAAATGGAATGCAGATGATCAGCGCCATCTTTAGAAACGACATCACCATCGGCGCAGCCTGTCTCACGCTGTCTATCGCGGGGTACATGGCTACGGCACCAAACGCCTGACCCGCGGTTGCCGCAATGCGCGTGATGTCATTGGCGACTGAGCCGCCGACCTGGCCACCGTAGTCGGAATAGACTGCTCCTTGGGTAAGGCTTTGCTTTCGGGGAGAGACCAGGTCTCGGATGACGGCATCATTCACCTCGTCCTGCGACACGAACTTTGCCCACGCGGCGATCTTGCTAAGCAGATCTGCATCCACCTGCTCGAGCAGCCGAGGCCGGAGACCAATACTGCCGTCAGACCACCACTGGGTGCAGGTGGGGTAGCCACCACCGCCGGTGGTCTGAGCCAGGCCTGCGTCTCGGGTCGAGTCGTAAGGCCAGGCTGCCCTGGGCGTGTGAGAGCGAAACCCGCTGATTCCGTCTGCGTAGTAACCCGAGGTCTGCAGAAAGAAGTGTGAGCCGATCCAGCTCACGTCATTCAGCTGGTCTGAGGTCAAAGTTGGCTGTGTCATGAACAGTTTTGCCCGGGCACGGCCATAGCAGTCGTTCGTGAAGTCGGCGACCTCCTGGGCGAGCAGCGGGTTGTTGATGCGTGTGCTGTTAACGTCCATACGAACCTGTTGCAGATCCACGCCGCATGGGATGGAGGCAACCGAGGCGGCTGTTACAGCCTTCGACATTGCGTGAATGAACAACCACCAGATCGGAACTGTTGCACTCTTACCATTCAGCGTGCTGAAGGACGTGTTCCAGCCTGTTTCGGAGGGTTTCGGTAAAGAGTATTGGCATTGCTCGGACCTGGTCGTATCGAATGTCAGAGTGTCGAAACTGACATTGATCATCGGCATGCAGCCCAGCATGATCACAATAATCGCCACATAAAACCGGTTTTCAATCCGGGCTAACGCCAAAACGCCTTTGTTGCCTTCATCGGCACCCTCACCACGAGCCCTGAGCCATTCCTGAATGACCATGGCGGCGAAGGGTGCGGCGAACAGGCCGCTGCTTGAAATAACGTCCCATATGCCGCTATTGATGAGCCAACCCACGAGGGTGAGGTAATACTCAAGGTAATCGTTGGTGTGCAATATCATGGTCTTACCCTCTATAGCAGGCCTGCGTGATTGGCTTCGAAAACACACGCCAGAAACACCAGCAGTACCTCGCAGCGAATCAGCTTATTTGACTCAGCTTCCCGGGCAATCCGCCGGCGAATTTTGAACCAGCCCCAAGCCAGCGCACCGTAAATCAGCAACCGCCAGAGCAGCAGGTAAATGAAGTGCGATGCCTGCCAGGCCTTGTACTGGTCGAAGTCCCCAAACACGCCTTTCACCAGGAGTGTCAATGCGATTGCCAGGCCGAATGTTGCAGTGAACATCCAAATCAATGACCAGGCTGCGCCAAGACCTTTACGTACGTAGCGGGCTGCCGACCGAAGAGCTGCCATAGTCACTTCCCTTGGCCTGAGCCAGTGTTCTGCAGGCGATCAAGTCGGTTCGGCACGGCATCACCCTGAAATACACCTTTGGAACCTTCAGAACGGATCTGCGCGCGGCCCAAGATGGCCGAGGGCGAGTTGCTGGCCAGGCTGCGACGCAAATCCAGTTCAGTCTTCAGGTTGTCGATTTCCTGTTGCAGCGCATTGTTCTGTTGATCGATCGCTTTGGTGGCCACGTCGTTGGCCGCGACGTTGGGCTCTTTGCTGCCGGCCATCATGGTGCGCTGGAGCAGCAGGGCTTTACCCAGGACATCTGAAAGCGCGACTTCTGAGGCAAGGCGTTTGGCGAGCACGTCCTGGTCGTGTTCTGTGCGCAGCGCTTCAACGACTCCGCGAGTGACGGGCAACGAGTCGCTACTGGCCAAGGCCAGGTTGTCGGAGGTCAACGGCTTGCTGCCGGAGATCAGTTCGTTCAGCGCCTTCAATTTGGCGTCGTAGGACTCCTGAATCACCGGCGTGAGCCCGGCACCAGCGGTTGTGGTGGTCTTGGTGCAGCTATCACAGGTTTGTTGTTGCTGTTCGCCCAGCACGCGATTGGCGAAGTCGGTTGCCTGCTTGGGCGAGGACCAGGTGTTACACACTAAGCCGTTGCCGCATGTGGAGGCGGGGATCGAGGAGGTGTCGGTAGGGCCGCGTCCGTTCATCAGGTTGTAACCAGCCCGGGTAACGTCGCTGACCACTTTGATCGGCTGCTGGCCAGAACCACCGGCTTTATTGCCACCGACCCAAGTCAGACCATCGTTGCCACTCTTTGCTTCGACATCTGAAACAGCTGCGACGGCATCGGTGCCACTGGCAACGGCCTGAGTCATTGCCTGGCCTTCGGCAATCTTGTTCCAGCCCATTTGCCCGCCGGCCACGTCGACCATCTTGTCGGCAATAGCCCGACAAGTGCCTTTGGAACGATCAAAGTCCAGACGGCCCTGCAGCACACCATTGGTCAACAGGTTGTATAGCGCCGGATTGGATCGTTGCAGGATCAAACCCGGGAGCGATGACACCGCCTGGGTGGCATTGGTCAGCACCGAGCCCATGATTTGCTGGAAGCCTTGGGTGGCGCCGTTGAGCTGGTTCTGCAGTGTATTGGTCAGGTTCATGTTTCCGCAGATGGGGTTGGTGTTCCAGCCACCCCCAATACCGATGCTGTCCATGTTGCCGGCGCTGCCCATGCTGACCGCGTTGCCGCCGCCAACGCTGTACAGCAGGTCGTCACCAATGACGCTGCCAGAGGATGACGTGTTGATCGGGGTAACCGCTGCCACCGCTGAACCGGCTAACAAGAGACCTGACAGTGTCAGGGCTGTAATGGGGCGTATGTGCATGTTCGAGATCCTTATGTGCTTATTGGAAGTCGGTGCTGCCCAGGAAGGTCTGGCCTTCGCGCTGGCAGCAGGAGTACGGGCGCCACAAAGCCCAGGCGTAGCCGCCATCAACTGCCTGTACTTGTGCGTTGCTGTGAGGGAAAACGGCGCAGCTCTGACTGAGTGTGGGTGTCAACTCCTGCCACTTGCCGGTCGTGGCATCGCCCTCGAGCAGCTCTCCAGCCGGCCAGTAACCGTCCTGCGGTTGCGCGACCATCGAGAGATACACATGAATCTGGCCGGGTCGAGTGACGATGTCCCCGGCGCGCTGAGCCACCACTGCTCCAGCCTTGAAGTCGTCCGATTGGTGCAAAAAGCCCCCGCGCGGGTAGACGGCCCCCCAGAGGTCGCCGCTTGTCATGCCGCCCACCTCGCGGCGCCCGGGTATCAACGCCTCGGGATACACCATCTCTGGGACGGTGTAGCGCCAGGCGATAGTGTCCAGTGTGCTCAGCAGATAGGGCTCAAACGCTGTGGTTGCTCCTTTGCACACATACCCTGATCCACTGGCGAACTGGCTGAACGTTGCGCCGCCAGGGTGGCCGATGACGTCCGCGTTTTTGAACTTCGCCATTTCGTTCTGATTGTTGTGGCTGGTGGTGCCGTCACCACCGTCCTGCGCCAGGCCGGAGGGTGAGCTGAACATCGAGACCTCGGTCCACGGGTTCTCACCTGTATTCGAATAGCTGGAGACCACTGCGTCGGGGACGAAGTGACGAACCTTGGTTGACGTTTTTACTGAGCAACCGAAGGGCGTGCAAAGCAGCCAGTAGCAGATGCCGACCACCTTGTATTCAAGGCAATCCGGGGAGAGGGTCGAAGCCACGATTGCCGCGGTATTGATTGCTCCGAATGCCGGTGTTCCGACAGCGAGTACCGTGACGGCAACCAAGCGCCGAGCTCTTGGGCCAAAATGATTCATGGCCTGCTCTCCCGGTACCGAGCGATCTGCCGAACCGCCACAGGAACGCTGGGTTCTCCGTAGACGACAAACTGGCGGTCGACCACGACAGCCGGAATTTTGCTGATGCCCAGCGCCCAGGCATCGGCAGTACCTTGTTGAGCGAGCGCCAGGTCTTTCTGCAGGCGCTGGCCATCGGGCGATTGCATGCGTTGACGAACGATGACCATGGCCTGTTGAGGATCTGCCGGCAGTCCCTGCGAGAGTTTCTCCTGCAGCCGGTCGACGTCGTCCAGCAAGATGACGCGCACACCGGGTCCAGACTGCGTGGGATGGTGGCTGTCTGTAACAACCCAAGTTTCGGCGTTGGCCGTGGCGCACAGCAGCGCAGTGAGCAGCATCGTCCCCAGCCCTCGCACATGCGGGGGGCGGGGTTTAATACGTTGATAGAGGTCCATGAGGCAGTACCTGATAGGGGTTTCAGGTACAGAAGAATCGATCAGGAGGAGGGCGTCAGTAGGAAACCATTATCAGGTGGCTAAGGGGTTGATCGGCTGCTCGTACAAGGTCTCACAGACTGCTGGACGATGGTGCCGCCTCGGGAGGCGTGGCAAGCCAGTCGATTGCAGACAGCAGTGAATCCTCGGTGGCCGCGCCTAAGAGCTTGATTGATCGCTGGGTCAGGTTGTCAGTAATGATGAGGGTGGGAGTGGCATCTATTTTCTTCATTGCGGCTTCTTTGACTTGCTGTTGGACACGTTGGCCAACAGCCTGTGTCGGCGCTGAACAGCCCTCGACCGCTATGGCCAGATCTGCAGCTTGGGACGATGAGACATCAAGGTTCGTTGGCAGACCTGCACCATTGGAGCGTGTCTGCCGATAGATCAATTCCACGACCGTCCAGAAAGCCTGATTGCCACTGCTCATACCCACGCATTCGGCCAGGCGGGCCTCACGACCGGCCACGGGCTCATGAATGGACAGTGGCAGGTGGTGCCATTGAAGATTGACGTCAGCTTGCGTATCAATCCAGGACTTCAGCTGCGGGAAGTAATCCTTGCAGTAAGGGCATTCCAGATCTGCGTACTCGGTGACGGTGAATCTGGCGCCGGGGGCGCCATAGATCCAGGGACCGTTCTGCACCGGTGTCGCCTTGACGCTGGTGCCGATCAGAGCGGCGCATACGGTCAAGAGCATCAGAGCTGTGCAGACGGTCACGAGCGCTATCAGGATACCGGTGACGCTCCACTTATTGGCAGACCACAGGTTTCTCATCACGCTGATGCGCCTCCTGATTCAACCAGCCTGAGCGCAGACGTCTTGCCAAACAGTTCCTTTTCCAGCGTCTCCAGGAGCAAGCGCTGCGCGCTGTCCGGCTGAGGGTGTTGGGTCAGCCATCTGTCCAAGGCTTTGCGCAGCTGCGCTTCGATATCCCTGCGATCCACGGCGTTGTGTTTGACCGTCTGCAGGTGCTCGATCAGTACCGGGGCACAAACGTGCAATGCCGCCAACGAATCTTCCTGGGGAACCTGCAGCAGCTGGGTCAGCGAATCAATTAGGTTTTGAGTCAAGGTGTCCATGGCTCTCATGCCAGGTTCTCCGGGGCTTGTGTAGGGAATGTAATGGTGGGTGGTTCGATCCCCCGTTTGCGGTCCAGGTCTTGCGCTACGCCCAGGGCGGCGCCGAGTTCGTCTACGCCCAAGGACTGCATCAGGTCGTAACGTTGCTTTTTCTCTTCTGGCTCAGTCATCGCCAGTGCCAGATAAAGGCTCGGAGGGACTGCACGGAACAGCACTTCCATCGATTTGGACATGATGACGCCTTCGGTGAACTTGCCGCTTTCCTTGCGGGCCGAGAGCATCAGCGATTTTTGCGCAGGGGATAGCTCGCGGAATTTCGCGATTTTCTCAACCTCGTCAGGCGGCATGTTCAGACAGATCCACCACTCGATCATGTTGAGCATCGGTGCCGCAGCGGGCGGCAAGTCATCGATGTTCTGAGTGGCGAGCCAGAACCAGGCGCCGAGTTTTCGCCACATCTTGGTGATCTTGATGATGTAGGGCGAGAGCAGCGGGTTCTTGGTGACGATGTGGCCCTCATCCGTCACGTTGACGATGGGTCGACCTTTGAACTGGTCACGCTCGGCAATGTTATTGACCGTGTTGATCAGCGAGATATAGGCGATCGACAGCTGGGCGTTGTAGCCCTCTCGCGCATAGGTGGCCAAGTCCACAATCGTGATGTCCGCTTCCGGCCACGGTGTACCGTCACGGTTGAACATGTCGCCATCGGCGCCCATACAGAACATGTCCATGGCCTCGGCCATTTCCAGCATGCGCTCCCGGCGAGCCTCGGGAATGGAAGTATCTTTGCCGGCAGCGGTGAGGGCATCCCGAACATCCTGAGTTCGAACGGTGCGTGATTCTTTTGCACAAGTCTTGGCGGCCAAGAGGATGCAATGGCGAATGGCACTTCGATCAGCCCTGGTGAGACGAGCGTCTTCCTTCTCCTCACCACCGGTAATCATCAACCTGGCGACGATTTCCATCTCGCCCAGGACATCACGCTCATCCTCGTCATCCGCTGGGGAGGTGGTAGCCGAGTGATCGTCAGATCCATCGATATCATCGGCGTCCAGCGTTTTGACCTTATGCGGCGATTCGACCAGGCGAATAGCATCGGCGAATGGGGCCAGGCTGACGCCTGAGCCTGGAGCGAGCTTCAGGCGGTTGACGGTCAGCCCAAGCTTCTTGGCAAAGTCCCCCAGCAGACCAAAGCTGTTCCCCGCCTCGACAATGAACAGGCGAGGTCGATACACGGCGATCAACTGGTTGATCAGATAGTTCAGGGTGGCCGACTTACCCGCACCGGTCGGGCCGAAGATGAACATGTGCGCGTTCATCTGCCGGTCCAGCTTGTTCAGCGGGTCCACCGTCAAGGGCGCACCACCTCGGTTGAACAGTGTCAGCCCAGGGTGGCCGGTGCCGCTTGCCCGGCCCCAGACAGGGCACAGATTTGCAATGTGTTGGGCTAGCATCATCTGCACGTACCAGTCCAGGGCACGGCTTTGAGTGACATCGAAGTTGGCCGGCAGCCAGCGAAGATAGCTATTCAAAGGCGCCACTTCATCGGCTGGCGAAACAGGCTCCATCCCAGCACCGAGCAGGGCGTTCGTTAGAGCCATGCTTCGATCATTCAATTGTTCCTCGTCGCGGCCGCTGAGATAGAACGCCACACTTCCGCGATAGAGTTTGTGCTTCCTGCCGATGAGTTTGCGCGCATCGTCCACAGCCTCGCGGGTCAGGGCAGACGCCTGGTTGTCTCCGACCGATTTACGAGCCAACTTCTCCAGGTGCGCCTCGAGCACATCCTGAGGGGTAATCACGAGCGTGATGTTGAGGACGGTGTCCTCTGGCAACTTGTCGAACAAAGCATGCAGGGCATCGCCGCCCTTGCGGGTTTCACCGGTCAAATGCCCCGTTTTGGGGGCCTCGCGTAGGCGATCGAGGACGACCACGCGGTGGGGAAGGCCGTCGAAGTACCACAACCCTTTGGCAACGTCCGACCGTGGCTCTCTGTAAAACAGGCTCTGGGCGAAGTCGCCGCCGCTGGCCAGCGGCAATTCGTCCTCTTCGGGTTTGCCGGTGCGGGTATTTACCAGCTCGAAGAATCGATCAATATCGCGGCGGGCTGAGCCCAAGTGATCGGCGTGAGGGTTGAACCAGTGCAGAAGCCAGTGTCGGATATCGTGGCCATCCATGCGTTTTGTCTTGATGCCGGCATTGGCCAGGCCGCCGACAAGGCGCTCACAAATGTTGCGCAGGTACATGGCCGGAGTCTGGCCACGTATCTTTCCATCGCCGGTACTGGTACTGCGGCGATAGACAACCATGCGCACACGTCGCTGCTGGCCGCGCCATGGCAGTTGCGAGACCTTGGTGTCCTCAAACAGCCCGCCCGGCTTGGAAATCGCCGCCAGGTGATGTTTGAACAACTGCAGGTACATTTCCGTGAAGGCAGTGCCCTGGGCGCGCGGTTGTATGTACTCGCGCAGTTGCTGCAGGTAATCATCCCAGCTGGTTTCGTCCTTAGCATAAAACTGCACAACCCAGGGCGACTCATCCAGTTCGTCAAAGCTGTCCTGCAGTGCATTTTCCAGAGCATCACGAGCTTTGCGCAGCCACTCCGGATCCCGGCCCTCGGTGCCAATGGGCGTGATCTCAAAGAAGGCTGCCAGCGATTTGCCATCCTCGAGGAGCATGGCCTGCTCATCAGGCAGGTACTCAGCCCAAGGTAATAGATCCACAAAGCTGGGCTTCACGTCATACAAGGCAGAAACATCGGCCACAGTGGCCGGTTTGCTTTTCGAATCCTGCCAGTTGCCGGGCGTTGGTACGCCCTGGGCACTGAGGCGTCCAAGGTAACGCTCCATCGCCTCATCCATGGATGCCGATGCGGCTGATGGTGTTTCCTTCTGTGGTGGCTGAGATATGGGCTCGTCGGCGGTGATCAGCTCTTCAGTGACCTGTTCCAGGGACGTAACCACGGCGTCATTTGCAGGCTTCGAGTGCCTCAGGCTTTCCAGAAGTCCCATCAATAATCCTCCACCCGTTCACCGGGCATCGCGTACTGCACGCGCTGATATAGTGGGAAAACGGTCGTATACCCAGGTACTGGCGCTGGGTCAGAACCCGCCAGGTGCGGGAACACGTACATGACCAGGTCAGGGTTGGGCAGTCGCTTGAACTGGCTGTAGATCTCGTTTTGAGAGGTGCGGGTGTAGGCTGCGTTTTCCTGCAGGCCTCCTTGGCCCGCTTCGAGGGGGCGGCGCAACTGCGCGCGGGCATCGAGCATCTGTCGGTTGCTGGAGCTTGTTCCTGAGCCTGCAGTGCCGCCATCCCAGACGTCCATCATGGTGTTCTTGCCATGAGGCAGCATTTGCTCCTTGTCCGTCGAGCAACCGCCCAGCAGCACAATGGCCAAGAGAGCGCAGAGGCATGCTGGCTGGCGAAAGAGGCTGGATGATTTAGTCCAGATTGGCAGCGGCATGGCGTGCTCCTGTGCCGTAGTTGACCTTGCGGCCCTTGATTTCGTAATCGATGTCCAGCTCCTGGTCCAGGTGCAGGACGACCTTGGCGCCAGGCTCTACGTACACTGCCGCGAACGCCTGGCCGTAGAGCTTGTTCACCCAGGCAGAGATATCGCTGACGCCCGAGTTGAGGATCTGGCCCATGGCCTGGTTGCCGGACACACCGGTGGTGCCGAGGGTGCTGCCGGAGCTTGATACGTAGGATGAGGTGGTGTTATCGGTCTTGATCAGTGACGCAGCGCCGGCACCGGCGGCCGTGATCAAGGCCTGGGAACCGATGTATTGAGCGGCGTTGCTGCGCCGTTCACCGCTGATGCAGGGAATGCCATAGGGATCACTGATCCAGCCCATGCCACCCTGGACGGGCTGCGGCTGACCAGCGCTGGCCTGGTTCTGATTTTGGTTGCTGTTGTTCTGCTGGCCATCCTTGCTCGGCGCCGGCAGTGTGCGGATGGTGCCGTCGGTGAAGACGAAGGTCATGCTGCGGATCTGCCCACGCACACACGACAGCGTCCAGTCACCGGACGCCGTGCCGCTGGCCACGGCACCGGCCACGTCCGGCAGGTCGATACCGTTGGCTGTCAGGTTGTCCGGACCGATAAGCACTTTAAAAGGGTAGGGGTCGTTCACAGTACCATCGACAGGGACGCGGCCAATCAGTGCAGACATGGCCACCGAGCCCATCAATGTAGAGTTCTGTGGCAGCGTGTAGACCTTACGGACTTTTTTGCGTGACTCCTGCTGACCGGTTGGGCTCATGCTGTCGCTCACACGCTCCGCACCGCTGTTGAGCGCTTTCTGTCCCCGATCCACCGAGTCACCGAATGACGACGGGAAGCTGAAGCTGCTCGGCTGCAGGCTTGATCCAGCAGCGATGGGCTTGCCTGTGGAGTCCACGGCAGTAGCGTCTTGCGGATTGATCCAGATGATTTCCGAGCTATCACTTGGCTTTTTGACATCCACGCCTTCCCCAGCCGCGATTCCCAGGCCAATGGGCATGTCGTTGTTCGAGGCGGCAGGTTTACCCAAATTGTCGAACTGCTTTTGAATCATTTCAGTCAGACTCTGCTGCCGCTGCACGCTGTCCGATTTCATTTGTTCTGTTGCAGCTTGAACGCGCTGAGTGACTACCTGATCGATGTTTCCCAGCTTGAGCTTGAGTGTTTCGTTTTCCTGCTTAACAGCCTGGTTATCCGAGAGCACCTGGTTGACTTGGTCCTTGAGCTGACGACCTTCTGCAACCATCGTGCGCAGGGTGTCGCTTGGCGTATCGCCGTCGACGCCCATTGCCTTAGCTTGCTCGGCGGTCAGTGTTGGGCCGCCTGCGTCACCGCCGTTTGTAGCCGGTTTGTTGCTGAACGCCTTGTTCCCCAGAATCACTGCAAGGACGATAATGGGGATAACCAGTATTTTGAGGAGCGGATTACCTTTCATGATCGGCCTCCTGTTTCACGCGCGGGTCGGCTTGACCAATTGACGGGAGCACCGACTGACCGATTCCATGCCCGCGGGTGACGACATACAGCGTGGTCGTGTCCGTCGCGTCGCCCTTGGCTCCCAGGTAATTGTGTTGAAAGGTCGCCGTCACCAGGTCGCCCATCAACTCCCGTGGATCAAGTGAGAGACGTTGCGTGGTCTGATTGCGCAGCTTGACCGCAGTAACCCAGTAGTCGTCCAGTTGCCATGAGCCTAGTGCGGAGGCGACCACCGGCAGGGTTGGCAGCAGGGTTGAAAGGTCAGCGCGTCGATCCAGCTTCACCTGGATGATGCCCTCCACGGGCTCCACGGTTCGAAGGGGGGCGTACAGCATTTGCGATGCATAGCGAGTGAGAACTACCGGTACGGGTGTTTCACGTTTGGGCGGTGTGTCGTCTTCCTCGGCCTCTTCCTCATCGCTGGTATTAACGGCTGCTGAGGCGGTGCGACTGGTGGCTTTCTGCGCCGGTTTGCTGGTCCCGTAACGGGTAGGAGTCGTGTCGCCGGCGATGATTTTGACCGGCTCAAGGGCGGCCTGGTCTTTTGGCGCTGTCATTGCGGCGATATCCACCAGCATGATTTCGCCGGTTTGAACATTTTGCAGCTGCAGGCGTGTGGGTTCGATGGTCTCCTTGGCGAGCAGATAGATAGCACCACCAATGCTCTGAACCCGCAATTTGTCGGTCAATGATCGAGGGATGCCTACCCGAACATTTTGATCCAGAAAAACGATGCGTTCTTGTCCGACGACCAGCGGGACCGCCAATGGCAGCCGTTCCCAGCGCATGATCTCTACCGCCTGGGCCGACCAGGTCGCCATGAGCAGGCAAGCGACGGTGCTAAATCGTGCTGCGAGGCGAAATACTGTCATTTGGCACCCCCGGCAGAAGGAAGCGGGGTGGCGTCGATTCGCTGAGGCGTGCCGCTGTAGCAATCCCATGCCATGCCAAAGGGGTTCTTTTCCGGGTCAACATCCTGGCGAATGATGTGCAACGGGTAACGAGCGAACGCACGTTTGACCAGTTCACCACCGAGGTATTCATCAGCGGATATGTCCAGGTTAACGGTCCACTCGTTGATCGAGAGCTGCTTGACGTGCAACGTCGGCTCGTCGCCATAGCCTCGACCCGGAATCTCATACACGCCTCGCACGCGCTTGCGCAGCTCACCGCTGTTGCGCCGCAGTTCGAAATCACTCTGCAGGTAGGTTCGGCAGGTCGGCGTCAGGTAGGCGGTGAGCTGGACGAGATTGCGCTCGTAGTCCGCTTCACCATTGGTGGGCCAGCGATTGAGCTGCTGGAAGATATAAAAGCCGAAGGTGTAAACCGACTCAGGAGGGACATCCCACCACTTACGTGTACTGCCCGAGCGCAGATCGGGAGGCACATGAACAGTTAATTCGCGCGGTGCGGACCACCAGCCGTAGCCCAGGCCGGAGCAAATAACAGCAATCACGACCAATGCAATACGCAGGCTCATGATGTGCGCGCGCTGCGCGTCTGCGAGCTTCCAGAAACGACTCATAGTTGCCCTCGGCGTTTACAGGTCCAAGCGCCCGAGCGGATCACCAGGCGCGCGCTGTTCATGAAGGTCGGGCCTTGTTCGGCAATCAGCCACTGGGCACGGCGATACAGCCAGGTTTCAGGTCTGCCACGCTTGAGCCTGCGCAATACACGCGCGGCGATCAGAAGTCCGGCTGTGCCGCCGGCGAGTGCGGTGACTATTGGCATCGCGGGCGTGACAAAAAATGCCAGCGGAATGCCGATGACAAAACCGGCGCCGGCACTGCCAAACACGGTCACCCACATCTCGTCAGCGGTCAGCCCACCAATGACGACGGGCTGGTTATTCAGTCTGCTCGGAAGAAAAAGCAACGTTCCGTCATCATGCTGATCACTCATCAGTGCACCTTAATCGTCAGAGTACGGAAGTGGCTTTGGTGACCAGGAAGATCGTGATACCGATCAGGCAGACCCCCACCGTTGCCGTCGCGCCGAGGTCGGCCCACTTTGCCTTTCCTTCGTGGATGGAATGGTAAACGCCGATTGCATGACGCCCGACGATGATCAAAGCAGCGGCACACATCACCAGTCCAAGGAGCGTGAACCCGTCGAACATGTAGTTCTGGACCGTTTGCATAATGCTTGTGCCCTCGCCCCGGGTAGGGGCCTGGGCCTGCGGCAGGGCCGCAAATGACATCTGCGGTAGCGCGGCCAACAAAACTGCTGCCTGAATGGCCGAAGCGGTTCTGATGCGTTTTGCGCGTGCAGATAAGCGAGGAAGGAACGGCATTTAAATCTCCTAAAGGTCAGTGCAAAAGCATGAAACTCATGATCATGAACATCAGGGTCCAGCGGATGACTCCGGCGGTTGCCGCAGCTTGATCGAGGTTGCGTGTCGACCATCCGCGGTAGATGCTCTGGAACACCCACACTCCCCACAGCGTGGTAACGACGACGGCCAACCCCACCCACAAGACGTTGCTGTCGGCAGCGGAGAACCCGCCTGCGGTCTGGAACGCGCTGGATTGGGCAGAGGACATCGTCATGGCTGACGTTCGCTGTTGGTGGTGTAGTGCCCCGACAGCTCGGTGGTGTCTCTGGGCTGTGCCCGTGACGGCGAGAGGTAGTCCTGCAGGCCTTGGCGCATACGCGCTACATCGCCTGCCAGGCGCTGGTAGTCAAAGTGATAACGCTGGGACCCATCGTTTGGCAGTTCTCCGCTGCGCCGCGCAACAGCTTCGAGCGCATTGAGCTCGCGAATCATGACTTCGACGTTCGCTTGCTCGGAGGCAGTGCCTGCGGCTTGGGCCTGACTCACGCAGAAAAGGCTGGCGACGATCAAGGTGGCCATGCACACGTTGCATAGCAACGAGCCGGTTTTCTTCGGGGAAGTGATTTTCAATTTGGGGGCCTCTGTATCCTGCTGCGGGGCAATGTCCACAGCATGACCAGAGGCCAGATTTGAATCAGCAGGAAACCCTTATCAGGTCCAAGAGGGTTTAATTGCGCCTGTATACACGAACAATCAGCGGGCCTGTGAGCGCTTGAAGAGCAGCAAAAAGCCGATGGTTAGCGCATAGCCAAATGCCCAACCTTGAGCGTTTTGATTGCCTACCTGGTCGTGGCCACGGTTGATCGGTTGAGCGCTCACCAGCTCCCATCCTTCCAGGCCATGACGATTGAGCACGGCCAGGGATTCAGGACTGTTCAGGTAGGCCTGAATGTCCGGCTCAGTGGTTTCGTTGGTTGATTTGAAGAGCAGACCGCTTGTGACGGTCTTGTAAGGGAGGGGTACGAAAGCGTGGGTGTATTCGAATGAGGTCATGTGGCACCGGCTGCAAGTTGGGTTGAGGCAGGCTTGCAGTCGATGGCCTGCTACAGCAAGGCGAAACCCTTTTTTGTGTTGTTTAGGGTTTCAGGGACAGATGGATCCACTCGGACCATGTTGGGGGCACTGGGGGCTGCGGAATTCGTGGCCGTCCTCAAATCTGGTTGACACAAGTGTCACCTTGTATATCCTTGTTATTGAGGACTGCAACTGCGCATTCGTCGGGACTGGGCACCAGCAAAAGCCCCCCCGCATTTCTGGCAGCAGAGAAAGCTGGTTTCTCTGAAGTAGTGACGACGGGCATAGCCGGTCGGATTCTGAACCCAAGGTCGCAAGACTGGGAGCTAAAGAATCGCTGCGACTACTCCTCTAGAACATTGAAAAGGCGCCCTATGGGCGCCTTTTTCATTTGTCTGTTGGTTTTGGTTCAGGTGCTGTGAGATCAGGTTTGATCGGTCGCGGAATCTGACCTACCAACGTGCCATGCGCTCGACGTTGGGGATACCAGGTCACTACGTAATAGCCAAACCCGGTAGTACGCTCGTGACGAGGTTCAAGGATCAGTGTTCCTGCCGATGTCCTCAACACCGCAATGCGGTTCCCACCACGTTGTTCTTTGAACTCACAGTAGATTTGCGCTCCTGGAACAATCATTTTTGCGATGAATCCGGCCACTGCGTCGATGGCGGCACACCCTTGCTTGAGCAAATCCGGTTGATGAGCCTCCCAGATGTGAATTACACCAAAACCGCTGTTTACGCGGCGGTGAACACCCACGCGCAAATAGACCTCACCGCCCGGCAAGCCGAATTTCGGCATGTCAGGAATTGTTCCAAAGCTAAACCCGCCGTCAGGATGGGCTACAAGTGTGTTTTCTTTGAGTTTGAGCAGTTCAGACAAAACCGAATCCAGACCATGGTGGACGATAGACACTGACCGTCATGATTGTGACACGTCTAAAACCAGACGCGACGAACAGTCACGTACAGTTCTGGGACAAAGTTAAACACTCAGCCATTTACCTTGCCGCAGCCATGAGGGCTTTGTTGTCCTTGAACCGCTGCATAATGTCGATGACCAGAGAGTTGACCGCCAGGATCTTCATCGCCCGCGTAACCGACACGTACAGCAGATTCAGTTCATCGTCGCGCTTTGCCGCATCGATGTCGGGTGACAGAGGGTCTGCGCTGAAGTCCTCGTACAGACACACAAAGTCCCATTCAAGGCCTTTGGCTCGATGCGCGGTAGTCAGCGTGACCGTGGCGTCCAGCTCGTTGGTGACGGAGCTTTGTCGCAATCCATCGATGCGCGCCGGCAGATCCGGATACGCCTCAATGATCCTGATTGACCGCAGCATTTCAGGATCCTGGGTCGCCTTGGCAATCACGACGTATTGGTCGTAGTCACGGTAGTCCGTCAGCAGTTTGCGGTTCTGCACGTTGTCCCTGATATCACGGCTGAAGTAGAACAGGTCCTCGAGGTCGCGCAATGAGTAACTGTCGATGCCTCCGACCCAGTGCATCCGATGATTTTTGCTCACCAGGCTCAGTGCATTTTCGATTACGCCACTGACAGTGCGGTGCAGAAACGTTTGGTGAGGCAGATCCTCCGGCAACTTTCGCTTTACCTGGGTAGGCTGGCCAAGGCCCTGCAAAGGGATCGTTTCACCTTTGAAAGAAAGGATGATGTTGGCCACGTGGGCCACCGCTGGGCCAAAGCGAAAGCTCTTGGTCAGGTAATGGTGTTCAGCATCTCGCATCCAGGGACCGCTCAAAGCATCCACTGCGCCGCGGAAGCGATAGAGCTGCTGATGCCGGTCACCCACTGTGACCTGGGTAATTTTCTGAGACTGGACCAGGTCCGCAATGACCGGGTTAACATCCTGCCCCTCATCGAGTAGCACGGCATCGAAGCGCTGACTTAGATCCGGCTTACTCAACTGGTAGAGCTTCAAATAGCCATCGTGGGTCATCGATACGCTGCGATCCTGCAGATCCACCATACGTGCCCAGATGCTTTTCGCTGCATTGACGGCCTTGGTCTGATAGTCCTGCTGAGCGGAAGTGAGCATTCGATTGTTCTGGAAACGAAGCAGGTGAGCGCTGTTCAATGACATGTCTTTGCTGGCCATGAACACGTTCAAGATCGACACAACGTCCTTGGCCAACTCCCAATCCTGGATCTTTAGCGTGCGCGCGATATCGGTCAGCCGCAGATTACCTGCCAGTTTGTGCTTGTACTGAGTGCCATAGACGGCGTGAGCCAAGCCGTGGGCGGTTTTGCAGGTGACATTGCGCGGGAAGCGGTTTTTCGCCGCCATCTCTACCGCTTTGTTGTAGCAGAGGTAAAGCATGCGCATTGAGGACTTCTCCTCGGCATAGCCGACCAGCATCGTGGTTTTCCCGGTACCGGCATAGGCCTGCACCAGAAGCTTCTTGGCCTGTGACTGAATTGCCGGAGTCTGTTCATCGGTCCATTTCATGCTCATCACCACAAATTTTTGCGCACTAACAGGCGATCAATAGACCCCTGCAGCTGCTGGAGAATGGGATTACAGGTACTTCTTGAAACTGGAAGCGGTAATGCTCACCGAGAGCCCCAGAAGCGCAGCGCATGGCAGCAGCACCAGTAATGGGCTGACACTGAAAGGCAGAGCCAGATAGAGCGACCAGGGCATGATCACCAGGGGCATCATGGTCGAGCGCGCTTTGTGGTACAGATAACTGGATTCTCGGCCAGCACCGAAGCGCCGCAGATCCCGCCGTACCAGCCCGTCGACGAGCCCGACAAATGCCGCCATCACGAACAGTGGGATCGCCAGGGTGAGAATGACCAGGCGCACGCAAAACACCAGTGCGGTGTAGAGTGCGGCCAGGCCATAGTCCTGGACCTTGGTGACCACCCATGCCAGCTCATAGGTGAAGTCAAATCCACCGCCAGGACGCCCGTGCTGGGCATAGGCGGTCATTTTGGTCAGCCAGTCGAGTAGGCCCGTCTTCACTACCAGCCAGTCATAGGTAAACTGGACCAGCCACTTGGCGGTGTGCCCGGGTTCTTGGACGATTACACTTTGCAGAAACCCCTGAGACAGCCACCCAAGCTCGTGATCGAGCATGCCCTGGGAGTGATGCCAACCAGCCTCCGGCCAAAAGAAATAGAGACACAGCCACTCGACGATGATCGCGCCGCCGAGTGAGAGGAACATCACACCGATGAAACGGAAGGGCAGGCTTAGCAGGGAGCCAAACCAGGTCTGTTCCCTGACCTGCTGTTGCTGCGCTTTTTCGGCCACGTCAGCCATGAGTTACGTCTCCTACTCAAGCGGCCGCGTCATCGGGCTTGGCGATTTGCTGGAAGTCCTCAATCAGGTCCTGGGGCAGCGCTTCAGTGAGAGATCGATACCCTGGGGCTTCCCACCAGCCACTGTCTCCCACTTTGCCCACCTGGTAGGTCTGCCGCATGCTTTCGGCCAGGGCTTTTAAATCCGGCGGCATGACTTCATCCGGATCGTTCGCCGGCAGAGGCATGCGGACTTTCCACAGGTTGCCGCCCTCGATCAGCGCGAAACACTGACCTTTGGGCAGTCCGACGACGTGGGCAGGCTCGATCATCGGCACGCTGACCGAGCTGACCTGGTCATGAGTGTTGGAGGTGAATGCCGTTTCGCCCGACGCGGCATCGCTGGCCGAGCTGGCCGGTGTTGTGGTGAATACCTGCACCTTGGGCAACTGATTGGTCAGCAGCTCTGCCGTGGACGTTTCACGAACGCGCAACATGAACACGTTGTTGAAGTTACCGATCACCTGACCGGCCTTGGCCTTGTTGCCGATCTTCGCCTCGATGTCGCTCATGGTTTGGGTGTAGGCCGTCACTTGCATGCCAGCGCCGCCGCCCTTGTTGATCATGGGGATGAACTCTTCGCCCATCAGTTCGTTGAATTCATCGGCGTGCAGGTTGATCGGCACCTTCGAGCCCGCGATGGCACCTGGTAATCCGTCGTCGATACCGAACTTGTAGATGTGGCCGGCCACCGAGACCAGGTCGGAGAACATGGAGTTGCCCACTGCAGCGGCCACCTCGGTATCGGACAGCGCATCGAGGCCGACGTACACCACGGCGCGTTTGCGGACGACCTGCATCCAGTCGAAGATCGGGCGCGGGTCGTTGACGTCCTGGTAGTCGGGCGAAATCAGCTCAGCCATGCGTCCGGTGGTCAGCTTTTCCAGAAGCGGCAGCAGGGATGCCACAATCTTGTCAAAGTAGGTCTTGTCGTAACGGACCGCGCTGCGCAGGCCGTCCATGACTGGATCTGATACCCGGGTCTGCGAGAGATATTGGTCTATCGCAACCACTCGGAACGGGCGGCCTTTCATGTTGAACGGAATGTTCTTATCGTTGAGCTTGCCTTCAATCGCTACGATGCTGTCCCAGGCCTTGGGATCGTTCTCCGCGAAGTACTTGGTCGCGTACTCGACGAATATGCCTTCGATGTTGATCACGTGCTGCTGGATCTGCAGGTAGTCAGGTCGACGGCCGAGCGCCACCAGCGCCCGAGCGATGATGTTGACGAATCGCCAGGCGAACTCGCGGAACGCCGCAGAGTTGCCTTCACCGGACAGTTGACCCGCGATACGGGTGGCCACCTCAGAGATTCGACCAAATCGGCCCACGGCGTTGTAGCGTGCCGAATGATCCGGCCAGCCCAGGTGGAAAACATAGAACTCACTCAAACGGCCAGCCCGCTTGGCCTCGACGTACATTCGTTTGAGGAGGTCGGCATCGCCTTTAGGGTCAAACACGATAACAACCTCGTGCTGGCCATTGCGTTTACGGCGAATATCCTGGGTGATGAACAGCTCAGCCAGACGGGTTTTTCCAACCCGGGTGGTGCCCAGTACAATTGAATGGCCTACCCGCTCGCTCAGGGGCAGAGAGACGTTCTCCTCGTAGGGCTCGATGCCATGCAAGCGCGGCAACCCACCGACCGGTGGCAGCGGCCGCATGGGATTGATCGGCACATCCCACGACGTCGCCCTGGCCAGCACCTTGATCGGCCAGGGCGCAAACTCCGCTCGCTGCTCGAAGCGACGGGCCATTCGAAACAGTGGCGTGGCCTCCACATAGCTTGCGTACTGAGGGAGATAGGTGTCCATGAGCCGCTGGGTATGTCGCTGTTGCCAGCGAAAGCCCAGGCCAATGAAAAGCCGCTCATTGCTGACCGGCACTTCCTTACTGGTCATGGTGTAGTGAGGTAGCCGGCGAATGTTTCTTCGGTACCGCAACACTCGCGAGGCTTGCTTCAATCGCACGATGCCCAGGACCAGAAAACCTGCCGCGCTTACGGCTCCAAACAGAGGGGTGAGTGCAAATGCCCAGGGTGCGAAAACACAGAGAAATGCTCCAGCGGCGCACACCGCAACGGTGTAGAGCTCTACTGCCGGTCGAAGGAGGGAGTCAATCGCATAGTCGGTGGCCATCAGACCTCCTATTGCTCAATCGCAGTGGCGGTGATGAGAACCGGGTAGTGCTCCAGGCCCAGACGCTGAGCAAGATCGTCCCCCGGTGTTGGTGCTATACGAACTCCGGTGATCCAGCTCTGAATGACCGCCAGGCGCTGGCTGGACGTAACGTTGACCACTAGGCCCATTGCCTGCATTTGCCGGAGCGCGTCTGCGTGCTGAGTCAGCCAGAGCCGTGATTGTTCGTCGTCCCCGACCAGGAAAAATGGCGTCAGGCCAGGCGCATTAATGACACGGCCCTGAACTAGGCCTGGCGATAAGCGTGTCGAACTCACCGGCAGGCCTTGAGCCCTCGAAACGTCCAGTTTGCCGATGGGCGAAGTTGTGACGGGGGCGGATGGCTGTGGGTTTAGCTCCCGGTAATAGGGTAATGCTGAGTCACCGCCTCGGTCGTCGACCACGATCAGCGGTGATGCATACAGCGGTAGCGTCGTCATGCCCATCAATGTGATCAGGGTCAGCTTGAGAAGTTTGTTCATGGGTTGCCCGCCAGTTGAGTGATGCCGGTCACCCGACTGAGGTGTTCGGCGAATAATTTGCGGTAGCGCGCGGCCGCTGGACCTCCCGCTGGATGGTGGTAACGACCGGCAGCTGCGATCCAGTTACCAGTGGCTGCGTAATGCTCGGCCAGGAGCTGGGAGGCCACTCTCAGATTGGTGTAGGGATTCAAGGATTCGCAGGGTTCAGAGAAACGTTGCCCGTTCCAGCCGATGTTCACTTGGCCAAGCCCTGAGTCCACTTTCTTCGGACCCACAGTGGCGACGGCGATCAGCAATGCTCTGCAGGCGTCATCCCGCGTCGCAAAGCGGTAGCCCGCACCGGCAACGTTCAGCGTCCAGGGCCACGGCACCAAGATTCTCTTACGGCCCCGTAAGTAGGTGCCGCTCTCCTGTAGCGCCACGGAGTACAGCACCTCGGAGGGGATGCCCGCCGAGTATGCGGCGAGCTGATAGGCAGGCGGCGGGAGCTCATTACCCTGAGCAGTTAGCAGAAACGACAGGACCGCCGCGCCCGCCAGGCGGGACAGCCATGCTGCGGTCATTGACGCAGCCATTGCCCGTTCACTTCACGTACAACAGCAGGCAACTCGCCGCCCAGGCCAAGGCTCAGCCAGCGGCCCGCGTCGTGGTTCAGGGTTATCTGACGTTTGCGCACGCTGGTTGGGTCAATGTTCGCCTGAATTGCCCAGGCGCGGATCCGCGCGTCATCGCCCTGGCTGCCGACCATGTAGACATCGAATTCTTGCCCCCGGGCCTGCAATGCCTTGACCCGCTGCGCGCAGTCCACGCAGTCGGCTTTGACGAACACAGCCAGGCGTCCGCTTGCCCGAGGGGCAGTGCCCGCAGAGCCTGATCCGGAAGGCTGGATGGGCAGCAGGTTCGGGTAAAGGCGTTTCCACGCTTCATCGTAGGCCTGTTGGTAGGCCAGTTCTTTGGCGGTGCGCTGGGCTTCGGCTTGTACCTGGAGTTCGGCGTAATGCCGGCGCTCTTCATCATTCCTGGCCTCGATGCCCAAGGCGGTCAACGGATCGAGGCCTGGCGAGTAAATCCCTCGGGATCCTTGCATCAGGCCCTGGTAACGCTGCCATTCCTGCTTATCCAGATTCCACTCTTGGGCGCGTGCTTCGGCGGGTCCTTCGATAAAGTTGATGGTCGAGTTGGGCGAATTGCGAACGGAGGCTGTTCCAGAGTCAGCCAGCGCCTGGTTCCACCAGAGGCCCGTCAACCCGGCCAAGATTAAAATGCGTAGGGAAACACGATGCATAGAGACCTCTAGGGCTTGAGAGATACGGTTCGGGATGTGCCGTTGATGCTGAACTGGGCGCGCCCGTCATCCAGGCCGTTCAGACGCCAGTTGCTGCCAGCAACCGTGTCGCCGGGTCGCACCAGGTAAAGTTGGCTGAGCTGTGTACTGCCAGGTGGCGCCACGGAAAGGAAACGTTCGCCGCCGCGATACTCGACACCGACAACGGTGAACGGTGGCGGGGTTTCTACAGGTTTTGCGATGGCTTCGGTTTTGCGCGCAGGAGGGGCTTTGGATTTAACGGGCTTGCTGGGAACGGGCGCTGGCGTCGGCTTTGGCCTTGTTTTCACAAAGTCCTGAAAAGTGGCCTGCAGTCCTTCAAACTTCGCCTCCAGGGCAACGATGTCCAGCATCGAGGCAGCCGAGGGCGAGGTGGGCTGTGTGGACTCTCGAATCTGTCTGACCTGCGTTTGGAGTGTATCGATGCGATTGGACAAGGCCTGTTGCCCGGCCCGGAAGTCTTCCATCGTGACGAATGGCGTCTTCGCGCTTTGCTCAAGCCGATCATCCACACTATTGATGCGCTGGATCAGCGAACCGATGCTGTCCTGGTTCACCGTACCCGCAAGCGCAGTGGTCAGGTGGTAAATCTGGTATTGCTGATACCCACACCAGCACGTCAAACCGACCAGGCAGAGGGCTTTCAGAACGATGGGATTGCTTAGCGAAATTTGCAGTGGCAGCTTCATGGATGGCCTCACTCACGATGTGAGGCACCTTCGCAAAAGCGTTCAGACAATTCAGCAGGAAACCCATATCAGGTCGAAAGGGGTTTTATTACCGCTGCGCCTATTGCGGGTTTTGGAAGCGGAGCGCTGGGGTCAGGCCTAGGGTATGTACGGTCGATGGGGCATTGCAGTGCTTTGCTTGAGGAAAACACCACCCAACGGGAAGTGTTTTCCCGTCGGGTGAAATGAAGGCGTGTCACTGGGCGTTAGAGCAGTTGCCCTGATTCAATCGATATGAACCGGGGATGCCTGATGCAGGACGTCGTTTCGCTGGGCGATCCAGCATTTTCCCAGCAGTCGTTCTCCCTATCCCAGCCACTTTCGCAGAACTCGAAAATGACACCGACGCTGAAGCCATGAGGCTGAGCATTGAGTATGGCTGCGCAGAGATGGCCATCATGAAGGAGGGCCACGCAGTCACTGCTGATGACCAGGGCTGAGCCAGGATTGGCTTCAAGGAGGCGCCGATATGACGATAGTGTTTCGGTGTAGGAGTCGAGCTTGTAGGTGGTGTGCATGGTGTTTCTCCAGATACGCGGGAAAACACCACCCATGGGGAGTGATCCCCGCTGGGTTGAAAATGGCTTTGAACAAGATGCATTCATCGTCTGGCACTGCCATACGACCGTTCGCGCCTCCGAATGCTTGGGCGAACTTGGGGATGGATTAGCGCCTCAAGGCGCCGCAGTCATGAAATCCGAACTGCCTGGGATGATGCTGTCAACGACAGAAAATCACCCTGGCAGGGTCGGAAAAATCACTGTTTTTGTCAAGGACGGTTTAAACAGTAAAGTCGCAGACATTGGACCAGTTCGACGACCAAAATGACACCGTGTGCCCCTTCGCACCGGGCGGCAGTCGACCCAAAGCAACCGTTGGCGGAGGGCCGCTAACGGCCGATTCTGTTGAAAAAGTCGGCCATGTTTTCAACGGCAGAAAAGTACGCGCTTGAGATTGAAATCTTTACTTTTAGCAGAGGATTCCGGGCTCAGATTTCGCATAGATGCGCGCAAAAAAGGCGTTCTCAGCAGCCAGTATGTGAGCAATCTGGAAGGACCGACTTTTTCAACACAATCGGCCAAAAGCAGTCATTCATGAACGACCGCTTCCAACCGATTGTGTTGAAAAAGTCGGTTTGCCCGAAACGTTCGAATACTGATGGGTGAAAACACCTCTTTTGCACGTTGCTACGTGAAATCCACGTCCTGAACCTTTTGCGCAAAACACAGATTTCAATCTCAGGCACGTACTTTACTGCCGGGGAAACCGAAGCCGACTTTTTCAACAGAATCAACCCAAAACGGACATTAATGACTGTACGGTTCCGGCCGAAATGGGACATCCCGGCAATCGCCCCATTTCTCGGGAAGCCGTTTCGTATGCCTGTTCCTGAGCGGAAGAATGTGTGTATCAAGGCCTGCGACTTGCACTAATAGCGAGCAAAACGCTGTCGATACTGCGCGGGAGTGAAACCGGTCAGTTCCTTGAACATCCTGCGCATGTTGGAGTCGCTGCTGAAGCCGAGCTCAGCACTGATTGTACTAACAGGGGCTGAGGTCAGGGTTAAGCGTTCGCCGACCTGGCCCAGTTTGATACGACGGGCGTAGCTACCCGCGGCGACTCCTGTTTCGTCCCTGACCTTGCGTGCCAGTGTCCGTTCGGATATGCCTAACTCGTGCGCCAACTTCACAAGGGTGATCTGCTCGGCGGGCAGCCTTTCCACTTGGGCGTGCATTCGTCGCAGCAGCGGACTGGGTTGTTCAATGAGGCTGATGGCTTGGAAAGCGTCATGTGACTGCGCGGGGCGCGGAAGAACCATCAGCTTGGTGAGGTCGCGGAATACTTCGGCGCTGACATAGCGCTCGATCAGCGACTGGGCGATCGGCAGGTAGCCGTTGACCCCACTCGCCGTGGCATTGCGTTCGTTAAAGATGTTGCTCTGCTCGTTCTGCCAGCCGATTTTGGGATAGCGCTTGCGCAGGCTGTCCGCCAGCCACCAGGTCACGGTCGCCGGTTGACCATTAAGGCAGCCGCTGGCGGCTGCCAAACAGACACCCACGCAGTAGCTCCAAACTTTGCAGCGCTTGCCGAGCCTTGCCAGGGCGGTAATGAGGTCGGCATTGGCCGCCAGGGTTGCCTCGACATGTTGCACGGACTCAGCCCAGAAGCCTGGTATCAGGATGGCATCGAGCGCACGCTCGGAATGGCTATGTGTGGCTTGCAGGACCAGGCTGTGCGCACATTCAACAGGGCCCCTGTGCGCCCCAATAAAGTGAGTTTCAAAGAGGGCGAGTCCGGCCCGTCGATTGCTGGCATGCAGCATGTCGGAAAAGGCGAGCAGCCCTGCTGGCATACAGCCGGGGAAGAGGAGAAGGCCGATCTGAAGAGTTTTGGGCATGGCAGTAAATGAATTGATTGTGTCTTATTCTGCCATTATGGCCGACGCTGCGAATTGGCACCATGAAGCCATGCCTGAGGAGGGCTTCATGATGAAGATTCAGCAGATCCGCAACGCAACCATCATTCTTGAACTGGGTCCCCATCGCATCCTGGTCGACCCGATGCTCGCACGCAAAGGCGCGCTTCCGCCGTTGCGGGTTTTTTCCGCACGGCAGAGAAATCCGCTGGTCGAGCTGCCGGATTCAGCGGCACAAGCGCTGGAGTCTGTGACCCACTGCTTGATCACGCACTGTCAGAAAGGGCACTTTGATCACCTGGACCGGGCGGCCAAGCGCTGGCTGAAGGAGCGGCATATTCCGATCATCTGCACTGCGCATGACGCGCCATATCTGGCGGAGCGGGGCTTGAACGTGCAGCCGCTACCGGATGATCACGCGGCGCCGAGCCCGTTCCTGGGCGGTTGGATTCGCACTGTCCGCTGCACCCATGGAGTGGGCATGATCGGCAGGCTGATGGAGCATGGCGTTGGCTATCTGATCGAAATACCCGGTGAGCCCAGTCTCTATTTGGCTGGCGACACTGTGCTGACGCCCACCGTTCGCGACTTCGTGCTGCAGCATCAGCCTCGGGTCAGTGTTGTTCCTGCCGGAGGGGCGCGCTTCGACATTGGCAACGACGTCATCATGGGGGTGAATGATGTGCTCGAGTTCACTAGGCTCAGCCTGGGGACCGTTGTCGCGAACCACTTGGAGGCCATCAGTCATTGTCCCGTCACCCGTGAGGGGCTGGCTAATGCGGCGACCGAAGCGGGTGTCGCGCGCCGGTTACTTATTCCAGTCGATGGGCAGGTGCTGGATTTGAGTTAGAAAAAGCCAAGCTCTCAATCCTCCGTAACGTGCTTCTCCGAATCACTCACCGAGTGCGTAATTGCATGGATTTGAGCACCCATCTTCATTGGACCTGACCAGTCAATGGCATCCGTGCTGACCAACCGTTTGCATTCGACTTGACCAGCACACGCCTAGTGACGACCGGCAGAGAACGGCCGATTCTGTTGAAAAAGTAGATCTCCTGCCTGGCTCGCGGCAAAATCAGGTCATCGGCCAGCGGGAGGATTCGCAGCATGATGGGACAATTGTCGAACGGACAAGAGAGACTGTTTTACTCGTTCAACATTGAAGATCACATCCCAGCCAATCACCTCCTGCGCAGTATTGATCGATGCCTCGATCTAAGCGATCTGCGCCATTATCTCGCCGATTTTTATAGCCCAATCGGGCGTCCATCGATTGATCCCGAACTGATGATTCGCCTGTTGGTGGTGGGCTACTGCTACGGCATTCGTTCCGAACGTCGGTTGTGCGAAGAGGCTCATTTGAATCTGGCGTATCGCTGGTTCTGTCGTTTGAGCCTCGAAGACGAAGTCCCCAATCACTCTACGTTTTCCAAGAACCGCCACGGTCGTTTTCGTGACAGCTCGCTGTTTCGCTGGCTATTTAATGAGGTACTGCGTCGCTGCATGGACGCAGGTCTGGTCAAGGGTGAAGGGTTTGCTGTCGATGCCAGCATCATCAAGGCAGATGCCAGTCGGCAACGTGGCGTACCCGGCAACGAAGAGGCCAACTGGCGCGATCCGTCGCTGAGTACTCGCGCCGTGCGTGAGTACCTTGAAGCGCTGGATAAAGAAGCTTTGGCCGAAGCACGGCCCAAGCGCCTGTCATTGACTGATCCACTTTCCCGTTGGACCGCAGCGCCAGGAGGCCCGGCGTTTTTCGCTTACTCGACGAACTATCTGATTGATGTCGAGCATGGCGTGATCATGGATGTGGAGCCGACCCCGGCTCATCGAACCGCCGAGGTCGAGAGCACCAAGACCATGATCGAGCGGGTCGAAGAACACTTCGATATCAAGCCGGATCGGCTCATCGGCGATACCGCTTATGGAATCGCACCGATGCTGGTCTGGATGGTCGACGAAAAAGACATCGAGCCACATGTACCGGTATGGGACAAAACCGAGCGTAAGAACGAGAGCCTCTCGATCAGCGATTTTCAATGGCATGATGAAGCGCAGGAATATCGTTGCCCCACCGGACACCCGCTGCGTAGCGAATGGCGAGCCTTCAAGAACCAGCGCTCACATGTCACGAAAGCCGACACCATCATCTTCCGATCCCGGCAAATCGACTGTGCTACATGCTCAATGAAAGAGCGCTGCTGCCCGAACACTTCATTTAGAAAAATCGCACGCAGCGTCCATGAAGCAGCCCGCGATGTAGCGCGGAGAATCGCCAAGACACCTCAATACGTGTGCTCTCGCCATGAACGCAAGAAGGTCGAAATGTTGTTCGCTCACCTCAAACGAATCCTGAAACTGGACCGGTTGCGACTACGAGGAATGACCGGTGCGAACGACGAATTTACCTTGGCCGCTGCAGTACAGAATTTAAGACGACTGGCGAAACTGACCTCTCAAGGGCCACCGACTACGGGATAGGTACGCCTGGAATCAGCAAAAACCTTCAAATCAACCCATCGACCAAGCTGCATCGATCAACGCAGAACCGAAAAGCCACGCAACGTGGTGAACAGGTTCTGAAGAGACGATCAATCTCGAAATCTTCCAGTTTGAAAATCCGACTTTTTCAACAGAATCGGCCAGAAGCGGACATCGGCAAGCGACCGCTGCCGGCCAGAAGCAGCCTGCTATGGTCAGCGTCTGGCCATTCACACCCCCATTCGTGATCCACCATAATTGGTCAAAAAGCGATCAGTTGGACCGTGGTAAAGAATCATCTTGTTTGATGTTTAATTACTTGAGGTGTTTCAGAACGATCAAGGTGAAAGCAATATCATGCTCACGGCTGATCGTCATTTTTCACATACGTCCAGAACGGCTTTTTACATTCAGAGGTGTCAAAAGCGAGCTGGTACTTTTATGCGTAGAGAAAATCCATGTAATCTAGGCGTTCCTAAGCAGCTTTTCCACGGTGCGACATGAGTTCTCCTAAAAAAACGATGATAGCTTTCGCCACTCGCTGGGGCACCCAGTTTGGAGGCATCAATAGTTTTAATCAGGATCTAGTCAGTGCCTTCGCAGCTGCTTTTTATCAGCAAGTCGTAACGGTTTGTGTGGTTTTAAGTGCAACTGAGGCAGAGCAGAGAAGCGCCCACGCTGAGCAGGTGACTTTAATCTCGCTGGGTCGCCCCGACCAAGATACATTTTCGTCTGATTTAGAAGATGATTCTTGGCACGCACTTGAAACGAATCAAATACCACTTTTCCCTGGACAGACGATATGGTTGGGACACGATCGCATCACCGGCGCAGTTGCTTGCGCTGCCAGCAAAAAGCGCGGAGGGCAATCAGCTGTAATTCATCATATGAGCTACAGTCGTTACGAAGCCTTTGCTGAAAATAGTGATACTGCCAAAAGGAAAGAAACCGAACAAAAACAGTTATTCCAAGGTGCAGACATAGTAATGGCTGTCGGACCTCTTTTAGGTGATGCACTCACTGACATAAGGGATGATCCAACTGTAACCGTGCTAATTCCCGGATTGCCGGACATCATAGCAAAACCCGCCCCGCGAAATTTTAGAGGTTTTATAAGCGGCAGGCTCAGCGACGATGCGAAACGAATTAAGCAGGCACATTTAGGTGTTGCAGCGTTTGCAGATGCAATCCGCCAAGCTGATGAAATCCCGGGGCTACCTGATGCACTACGGGGAGAGAACGAACCAATGCTTACGTTGCGCGGCATTGACTTTGAAAAAAGTCACAGTGGCCAGCATGCTGAAGCCGAGGCGAATCTCAGGAGCTTTTCAGAAGAGTACGCAGGTCGTGCTTTTAACTTACACGCATTACCTTTCACTACAGATCGACAATCATTATTTGATGACTTAAGGAGCTCTAGCGTTGCTATGATGCCTTCTTGGCATGAAGGTTTTGGATTAGTTGCGTGGGAAGCAATTGCTGCTGGTGTACCACTCATTATTAGTACAAAAAGCGGTGCATTCAGGATGCTTAAGGAGTTCGACGACGGCGTCTATACTTCTTGTGTAATACAAATCGATGTGAAAGGTAGCAGTAGCGAGCCATTTTTTTTAGAAAAAGACGTCGAATCCTTAGCCCAAGCAGTCATTGGTGTTGCTAAGAATCCTTTAGAGGCGCGGCAAAAAGCGGCTCGCTTACGCGAGGTTATGAGCAATAACTTTACATGGGCTAATTGTGCAAGACAGGTTTTTCACGCATTAGGTTGGACTGTAGAGGAAAAGCTGGAAGTTGTTGCTGGCTCAATTGATATAAAAAATATAGCACCACTGTCTCAAGGCCAAAATAATAAATTAATTGAACTCCCTACTCCTAGCTGGCGACCGGGTAGCGGCCTGAGTGATAGCAGATTACTGCGTGCTGAAGAAGCGATCGTGCCCTTTGACTCCAGCGCAGAACCTTTCTTGGAAGCGCAAATCGACTGGGCACTATCTAGCCAAGAACCCCTATCGGTTCGTCTTTTAACTGGAGCTGGTGGTGTAGGTAAAACGAGGCTTGCATTGGAACTCTGTAGACGAGTAGTGGAGCTGGGCTGGTATGCGGGTTTCTTAACTGGCGAGTGCACAACCAGTGAGACATCGAAAATTTTGAGTTCGATAGAATCTGCTAATAAGCCTTGCTGCATTGTGATTGACTATGCTGAAACCCGTCAGTCACTGTTGCTTGCATTACTTAAATCGCTATTGGAGCGCAAAAGCAAAGTAATAGTTAGGGTGCTTTTACTCGCGCGTGATGGTGGAGAGTGGTGGGGTGCACTGCCAGCAAAAGATTCAATTTGTGAGTCTCTGCTGGATGGGCCTGCCAGTAGCGGTCCGTTCCTCATGCCTCAATTACATAATAGCGAGATTGAGCGTAGAGAAGCTTACCAACTAGCATTATGCACTTTCGCTAGGGTTCTAATGATTAACCCACCCGAGCATCTTCCCAATCTTAATGATGCGCATTTTTCACTCCCGCTTTATATTCAAATGGCTGCGTTGATGGCCTTGCGTGGAGAACGCCCAAAATCGGCCGAAGCACTTCCCCGAGCTCTTATTAATCATGAAAGACGATATTGGGGAAGGGCATTGGATGTTTTGGGCCCCGAAGGCAGGAATCTTGAGCGAGAGGCGGCTCTTCTAATGACGCTTGCTACGTTGAGCAATGGTATCGCTACCGTGCGCTCAATAGAGGAAATATGGAAGCATCTGGGCGGGGACAAACGTTATCTGAAAGATATATTTATAATTTTATGCCCACTTTATCCCGACCGCCAAGGTCTACAAGGTTTACGTCCAGACTTAATAGGTGAGGCGCTGGTTGCAGGGACTTTGCTAGGATTCGGCGGAGCAGATTTGCTCGATACAGTTTTAAGCAAAGGAGGGTCGCGTGTGCGTCAAGCATGTCTTACTGTGCTCGCGAGACTGTTACGCAACCGTACAGACATTTCAACTGTGCTTGAAGATGTACTTGTAAAAAACTTCATGAATTGTGCTGACGACCTAGTAACAGTATGTATCGAAACGCCAAGTGAGTTGCCGCTAACTATCGAGAGAGCATTTTTACGTCTCCCTAAGACTCATCAGTGGCAGGTGGCTGGTGTTCTTGGCCCGCGTTTCAGGTATGAAAATTTTCCTTTGGCTGATTTAGCTGCTCTCATAGCTGATAGTAACGTAAATAAGGTAGCAGAATTATGTCTAAAAAAACCATCGCTAGATAATTCTGAGAAGCATGCTGAAGCTTTGTCCGTTTTGTCGCTTGCTTTAAAGCGTAAAGGTAACCATGACGATGCATTATTAGCTTCTGAGAAGTGCCTAAATATTTTTAATGAACTTGTTTTAACTAAACCTGCGCGCTTCAAACAAGGGCTAGGGATGGCACTCAACAATCATTCGATTCGTCTGGCTATGTTGGGGAGAACGGAAGACGCGTTGCCGGTGATAGTGAGCACTTTGACTATTTACAAAGAACTAATGCTATCTGATCCGGAAACTATTAAGCCTAGAATGGCAACTGCTCTCGATAATTTTGCAAACTTTTCTGACGATCTCGGTCGTACTGAAGAGGCATTGGAGGCGGCAAAGCAGGCATTGCTTATTTATCAAGAACTCCCGCTAGCCAAATCTGAAAAATATAAATATGACATGGCCTCCTCGCTAAATAATTACGCCGCATACTTGACTGTTTTAGGCCGGCTCGAAGAGGGGCTTGAGGCTTCAAGAAAGGCTTTAGATATAATGTGCGAACTGGCGGAAGATAAGCCTGAGAGATACAAGCCTCACCTTGGTAACTCAATAAACAATTACGCATTGCATTTGGCAGAACGTGGAGAACTAGCTGAAGCTGCGCTTCAAGAAAAAAAAGCTTTGGCCATTTATGAGGAGCTCGCCGAATTTAAGCTTTCACGCTATAAATTTGAGCTAGAAAACGCTAGATTAGCCTTGTCGCTCTGGAGTTGGCTGGCTTCTGATCTAAATTTAGCTATTCTTCCGGAAGATATTACGCCTATTGTTGACAATGAGCGCCATCAGCGCAGCTTAGACTTTAATAAATATTTCTTGATATCCTGCATAACGGACAATCCAGACTCGGTGAAAGTTGCACTGAATCACTGGGTGACGTTAGATGTTCCTCAGCAGCACTCCTTTAAATGGGCTTTTTTAATACTGGCAGCATTATCCGACAGAAACGCTGACTCCAACGTTGCAACTGTTAAATGGCGTGAAAAGCTTGAGCACCACCGTACTCTAAATCAAGGGCGGTTTCCTATATGGATGGTTGAGATTTTTCGAAGAAAAGATATTGAATTATAATTTTTTTGATAACCACAATGAGTAGCCTCGTTTATGGTCTGCTTTTCGCCATTAACGATCGCTTGTGAGCGTCTGCTTATGGCCGACTCCTGCCCGTCATAAATGTGCAGTGATCTGCTCAAGTCGGATGCAACTGACATATATGTGGAGAGTAAATGCCCGGCGAACCGGGCATTGTTTAGTGACTCTTTTACCTCACTGAGCCCCCACCAGTTGTCTGGCCAGCGCCATTTCAACCGAATCCCCATCCTGGTTCAGCGAGTCGAGACCTGAATCAGGCACGTCGCCAGAAGTGCTTTGAGCGACCGCAATCTTCTTTGCCATTAGTTGCAAGCAGGTAATCTGCGAGCTGCCGATGTAACCGAAGAACAGCACCCGCACCGCATGCTTTTGCCCAATCCGCCATGACCGCCGTGCCGCCTGCTGCAGGGTGTAGACGTTGTATCCCGTCTGCAGGAAGACGATGGTCGGGAAGTCCAGCAAATCCAATCCCGTCTTCACCAGCTCGGGGTTGGTAATCAGCACGTCAATGCCTCGGTCTACCTGGTCGAGAATCCAGTCCTCGCGCCGCGTGGTATCCACTGTTGCTCGCAGCACGGCCACTTTCAATCCTGCCTGTTCCAGCGCACGTTTGAGCCTGGCCGTGGTGTCGCGAGTCCCTGTGTAAACGGTATAGGCCAGAACCTTGCGGCCCAATGCCTTTTCCTGCCGGCACAGATCGATCAACGCCTGTTCCTTGGGCATGAGCTCATCATCGCTGAAGACCGTTGGCACGAAGGCGAGCAGCTCCTTGGTGCGGGGGTGTTTCACGGTCTCCGGTCGAAAACTGCAATCTGGCCAGGCCAGCAGGACATTGAGGACTACTCCCAGCAATGTAGTGTCACGACGAGCAAGGGCTTGTCGCAACTGGGCTGTGAGATTGCTGGCAAGTTTGGTGTAAGCCGCGCCTTGTTCGTCAGTCATGAGGAGATCCACGAACTCCTCTTGGTAGGTCGGAAGAACATTGGCACCAATGTCCTTGAGCTTCAGGAACACGGTGAATGGAAGAACGAATCGATGAATGCCCTTCGGACCGAAGCCTGGGGCTTTCACCGTGCGTACCGACAGTTTCTTGCCCTTGGCCGTCTTGTGGGACTGGCCGTCGCGCTCCGTGTAAATGTCCTTCAGCACACCGTGATCGCGCATGAACGACATTGCACTGGGAGCCATGCTGCCGCGATGGTTGGGTCGATAGCCGTCCTCGATCATGCGCTGTGGCAGGATCCTGAACAGCAGGTAGAACAAATCATCGGCATACCCGCCCATCAGTGTTCCGGTCAGCACCAAACACTTGCGTGTTTTTGCTGCCAAAACCCCCATGGCTTGTCCCTGGGCAGAGCCATTGTTTTTGTACTCATGACCTTCATCCACGACTAACAAATCGAAGTAGCCCTGAGGCAGATAGCGTTTGATGAACTCGGTCGGTTGATAGCCGCCCTCGCCAAACCCAAACTCAAGGTTGGCCATCGCGCGCTCCATCCGCTTGGCCTGCCGATCGCTGAAGACAAAGTTGCCCTGGGCGTCCATCAGGTTGATGAACTCATGGACGTTGTCGATCAGCATCGAGGCCAGGAAGTCCTCGCCAAAGTCGGTCATCAGTCGTTCTGCGCGCACCGGCCCAATGGTCGGTATTCGGCACATCGACTTAAGAATGACATTGCGGCGTTCGCCTGCATCGGTTCGTCCTGGGCGCATCAGTGTCCACAGAGGGCTTGCGCAGTGCTCGCAGCGCCGGCGGCGCTCCTCGCGGTAAAACTCCTCTGTGGTGATCCGATTGCCCTCGATGTCAGTCAGGATCTTGCCGCAGCCTGGGCATGCAGCAAAAACCTGCCTCCCAAGTGCTCTCCTGGGCCAGCACGCGAGCCTCCAGTGAAACCCCATGCGCATGCGCACACGTCCCAGAATAAAGAACTCCTGGCGCCCGTCATGAGTGATGCCAAGACTGTCCCTGAGTTTGAGCAGCTTTGTCAGGGTGTCAGGCCCGTTGAGGACCCAGACCCTGGCGTCTGGTACCGTTTCGAGGATCTCCCGCCGCCACTTGTACACCAGGTGCGGAGGGCAGATGACCAGGGTGCGGCGATAGCCTTCGGCGAACATCACCGCTGCCGTGGCGATGGCCATCATCGTTTTACCCGTGCCCATTTCGGCATTGATGACGCCGGCCTGCTCGTTACGGTCGAGCAACAGGGCGGTGATAGCCTGGACGACATCGGCCTGGGCGGGGAAAGGGTTACGCTTGAGTGAGCCCATCACCGCAGCCCGATTCGGATTGGCGATGCCGGTGTAGACAGGCGGGTTCGAGCGGTTGAGAGAGCCCAGCAGTTCATCGCCGAATTCGTCGATGAAGTCGGTCAGACTGATGTTCAGTTGCGCGCCTTGCGCGCCAGGAAGGTTGTTTACGAGGTCGTTCATGATGTTTCTCCATTAGTCGGGAAACAGGGCATGCACGAGACCCGACGGGGTACGTGACATACCCTGGGGAGTGGTGAATCGGAGCCGCCCGGACCGGGCGCAAGCAGGTCAGTATTCGGAAGGCAGCAACAGTGTGGTCACGCTGCGATCCGCTTCGGTGATGATCCAGAGCCTGGGCTCGTCGTCGAGGTGTGTGTCGTAGGCGGAGAACAAGCGGTCGCCATACTGCAGCGCCTGTTCGTTGCTTTGCCGGTCTTCGTCGGGCAGTTCCCCCCAGTCACCCTGGGCGTGCCGACGGATAAAGGGCATCGGATTGAGAAGACCTTCCTCCACCAGCTGGTGAACGGAAGATGTGGAAACGAGTTGGCCAAGAGCGAATCGTGGCGATATGACGGGTGGAGGTGGTTCTGGCGCGTCAGGGACATTGGGCGCAGCCGTCTGTGCAGGCGCTGAGCTGATTGTCAAAACGCTTCCCCGGGTTGCCGAACCTGGCGTCATGTCCCATGCCCGGATCACCGGCACAAAACGATCAGTCAGGATCCGCACCTCAACGACATTGCCCTGTTCATCTTCAGTGAACTCGGTTTTGTGCGCTTTCTCTTTGTAAGTGTTGCCTTTGAGGACCAGAACACGCCCTGATTTCGAGGTCACGACGCCTGAGATAGCCCCCGCCGCCAGAGCAAGGGCCAGGTGCCATTGAGACAGCGCTTTGACGGGGGGGCGCTGAGCAACGCCGTTGCGGCCGAAGTGCAACGAAAACTCCGACCACAAGCCACTCAACCTGCCGATCTCCATCGCAAATTGCTCTGGTTCAAGCGTTACCCGGTAAAAGTGCTGAATCTCGTTGCCGGCTGGTAGAACCGCATATGGCTCTCCCATCCATGTCTCGGGAATGTCTGGCGCTGCAACAGCACCACTGCCAATTGCGCGCAAGTGGTTACGCATGTGCGTGACTTCGCTCGAGCGGCCTAGATCCTGTCGGCGTATGCGAATGCCGAAGATCACCATTTGTTTGAACTGGTGATCAACAGCCGCAAATATCTGCAGGTGTGTGAAGTGGTTGCAGAGCCAGCCGCAGAGCTCATCGTCCAGTACATAACTTGGCACCAGAAGCACGAGCACGCCGCCGTATTGCAGCAATGGAATACAGCGCTGATAGAAAAGTTTCTCCAGTCGCCGCCGACCGGTTCCCTGGTACTGAGATGCTCCGCTATGGTCGGCCACCAGGTCGCCATAGGGTGGATTCAACCAGAGCAAACCAAAGGACTGGCGGGAGATCATCGTGTCCATGAGGTCGCTGTGTAGTACCTGGTCCAGCAGCGTTCGTGAGTGTTGCGCACGATCCCGGTCATATTCGACTGCGTATGACTGGACGTGCTCGCGACCAAGCGCGTGAGCGACTTCTGCCAGGGCAGTGCCTTCGCCCGAGCAAGGGTCAAGAATACGCATGGTCCCAGACGTTGAAGGCGTCAGGGCCTGCAATGTCCTCTCCAGGGTCTGTTCATCGGTAGGGTAGTAGCCATTTTTGGCAAAGTTGTGCGCCAGGCGCGAAAACATCAGGGCCATTATGTGAATCTCCAGGAAGACGGATGACGGGCAGCGATGCTGCCCGCGGTGGTGGGGATGGTTTATGTCAGTGATGCAGTCGTCAGGCTGTCGTCGCGGATCAAGTTGCCCAGAGCGGGTTCCAGTGCGTCGATATCGATAGCGAGTCGCCATGCGCAGACGTTGCCCAATACCCCGGAGAGGGGTTGAAGCATCTGCAGCGAGATAAGAAGGTCCATCACCGGCCTCTGCCAATGCGTCAGCAGGGGTAGGGGGCAGGTGGCGATGACCAGCGGCCAAAGCTTGTGGTGAACATCACCGTCCTGTCCCATCAGGGCAAAGGCGAAGTAGTTCGCTACGTCAGGTTGGGTGCAACGCTTGTCGAATAGCCAGACATGCAACAGGCTGCCAAAGAGCGTGCCGGGGTATTGCCGTGTAGTCCGCTTTTCAAGCAGGTCGGTGTTGGGAAAAATCGTGAGGCGATGGCCTGCAATGGAAATGTGGAATTGGTCGATCCCGCCTTCAGATTTACCCAGCGTCAACCGAGCAAGGAACTCCTGCAGTACGGTGTCGCGACCCCAAGCCGATAGAAAGACCAGGTTGTGCTGTTCGTCATAAACGCATGCGTCCAGGTACAGGTCTGGAAACTCTTCCAGGGTAAATAGTTCGGCCATGGCCGCCTCCAGTGCTGATGAAGAGAGACGACCAGTGCCGAGGCGCTGGTCGCCCCGACGTGGATGAGAGTTATGCTGCAGGTTTAGATCCAGGCTGATTCCAGACCTGATTTCGGAAGTCCAGCTCGTAGCCGAGCTCGCCAAGACGCAAGCACTGCAGACGCAGTTTTTGCCGGTCGACGGTGAAGTCCAGTTTCACTTGATCGCCTAATGGCCAAACTGCGCCGAAGAGTTCGGTATCTGCGTCTACAGCAGGTTGTTGATGCGCCGCCGGCTTTGCCGGTGACATGCCGAAGGGGGCGTCCGAGTCCAAAGCGCTGGCTGGTTTAGGGGCTTTGGGCCTTGAGGGCGCGCGAGTAGTCGCCGCAGGTTCGTCGACAGGATCTGGCATCTGATGATCGATGGCTGCGTTGTCTTCAAAGGACAACTTCTCCACATCCTCCAGCGTCATGCTGTCCAGCCTTGCTCGAATCTCAACGACCAAACGACCGCCAGTTGTGTAGTAAGAAGGCCGTATCTCGATGATTGCAAAATCACCTCGGTACTTCCCTTCGGTGTATTGCTCCAGGAGAGCGTCCTTGATGACGAACTCGCCGATTGAGGTTGATAGTCGGCCGACATTGAAGTCTCCGTTGCGGCCGGTGATTGTACGAATGGCCAGGTGGCCGGGCAGGGTGATCATGCGTGCTCCTGAGGCTGTAAGGCGCACGTTGCCTCGTAAGGTCGAGGCCTTACAGGCAGTGATCAAAGGGCTGAAGAGTGCGGAGATACGGGACCTACGATTGAGAGTGTTGTAGCCGTGTGCAGCAGTGGCAGGTTTTCCAGTACCGGCGCGCTGGGATCGAATACCAAGAAGCGAACATCAGCCTGGCTCGCCAGAAACAGGACGTTCACCAAAGACTCTGGGAGTCCGAGGTTGAGCTGTTGCTGTCGAAGTTCAGCTGCTGTGATGTTTTCAGTCGGCAGAAGATTTTCATCAGTCCACGGCGTGTTGTAGAGCTTGCATCCGACACTGTCGCTGTCGGTCAGCAGGAAGCACTCGAAGTCCAGTCCGATTTGGGTACTTGACTCAGCAAAGCGTTGAAGGCGCTCAAATGCCCTGGGTGTGAGGTGAGAAGTACTGATCTCCCAAGAGCGGCTGTAGTGGCCAGTCTGGAACGACAACAGATCTATCAAGGCTTGAGCGCCTGCTGCGGTCGGAGTGTCACCAACATGAATGAGCTTGCCGTCGTCAACGGCTCGAACTTCATACAGCACGTCTCTGACCTGGCCATTGCTCTGGCACTGTTCACTCAGTTCCTCGGGAACCGATTGCCCTTCAAGGATCAGAGTGAAGTTGTCGCAGAACACGCAGGGGAACAACTGGATTTCGTGATCTTGCAGATGCTCTTGCGATGCATGCAAGGTTTGATAGCTGGGTGGGCAGTCGTCGGCGTAAGTGACCAGCAGGACGCGCCGGTAGCTCAATTGGGTGTAGCCGCGGGTGAATGGGTTTGTGCTGGCTTTCATGATCTCTCCGGTTTCAGAGAGGGGACAAGCCCTCGGGGGCGTTGCCCCCGAGTAGGAAGTGGATGGTTCAGATTATCTGAAGGTGTAGTTGCGCAATTCGCGCATCAAATTGATCACGATACGGGTAGCTACGACGATGGAAGCGAAAGTTGCAACCATGCCGGCGTGGTAAATCACGTGGTTCGAAGTACCGCTGCCAATCTCGTAGAGCGTGATCGACAGGACAAAAAAACCAACATAGAGGGTAAAAAGTTTCATGTGATATGTACCTAATCAGTGGGCAGGTTTGAGTAGTTGGAGACTTGGATTGAAAAGTGGCTGGGCGCGAGGCGGGATCCACTGCACTCTGGATGCAGCGACTAGGCCTGAGAAAATCAGCGCTCCCGATGCGTCATGCACGGATACCCCCTGGCAGCAGAACCCTAATGCCATTTGGTTGTAGTGAAAGATGCCGGTAGCGATGGCTGCTTCGGCTGCAGCAACTGCATCTGAAAGCAAGCTGAAGGGCTGGTTGGATATAGACCCTTCAGCGCTTTCGCAATGAACGCCAAAGTCAGGAGCCGCATGTTCGTACTGCGCTTGGCCGTGGATAGTCACGGTGTAAGCAGGAGCATTCATGGTGGTTGCCTCAAAGAGTCAGGGGCACCATTTCCCGCGGGGGAATGATTCCCCGTATGGGTTTCGCGATAGAAAAAAGGCGCCGGGAGGGCGCCTTGAGTTGATTACTTAAGCAGCTTGACGCCGAGCGGCGCGCTTTGCTTTTGCAGAATCATCAACTGGTTCAGGCTTCGAATCCGCAACAGCTTCAGATTCGTTGACTGGTTCAGCATCAGCAGGCGGTACTGGCTGGCTTTCACCGACGATGGAAGTAGGGGCTTCTTCACGCGGTTTGGCTTCATAGACAGTGACACCGTCTACTTTGATCCAGCTGATGAACAGCAAACGACCTTTCAGACTCACGCCTGATTGACCTGCTTTATCGCCTTTGGTGTAAGTGAAGATGTCGGGCCAAACGTCACCGATACGGAAGGACACGAGGACCTTCTTTTCGTTGTCGACAGCTTCTTTGCAGCGGCGAATCAGCATTTCAGCCTCAGCGCCGACGACATTGCAGTCGATGTATTGGTATTCGACATCGTCAGATTTGCCTTTCAACGCGGCAATGGTGACGGCCATGAAAGGAATGCTTTTTTTACCTTTGGGCGTCACCTCACGGATGCGGTTGAGATAACCGATACCAGTGGTGTGCAGGTCAAAGTATTTGGCTTCAGTAGAATTGCTCATAGTGATTCTCCAGTTTCGAAAAAACAGAAAGCGGAGAAAAACTTCGCCCGTGGGGGAAAGTATTCCCCGCGTGGGTGGTAGAGCGAAAGGTTGTGCAAAAGCACGAATGTTGAACTGTGCATTCATCAATCGGAAAAACCGACTGACTGTTCGCGCCTCCGAATGCTGTGGCGAACTTCGGGAAGGGATCTATGCGTGGGAACGCATCGTAGTCATGAGATCCAGACTACCTCGGGCATGTGGCTGACAACGTCAGCGGAACATGGCTTAAGAATGAGAAAGGCAGGTAGGGTTTGTCAATCCCCGTGAGAAAGAAAAAAGCCCCTGTCAGGGGCTAGTGTGAAAGGTGAGCTCAATCCTCATCGTCGGTAGTTTCGTACCAGCCACCGCCATTGATGGATGCACTCCAGCCCTCATTCCAAGCCAGATTGAGGGCCGGAACGTTTTGGAAGAGCGCCGGAACGCCCGGTTGATTGGCGAGCTGAGCGGCTTTACCAGCGATGTGGGCCAGAATTTCAGATTCAAATCCATTGATCTCGTCACCGACGATTTGCGCTTTTTCAAAGGCGACTCGGACATCGAGAATCTGGCTGATTTTTGCGAGCGCGCATGTGAAACGCGCATTGGCGCGTGCTTCGATGTGTGATGGGTTGCTGAGCGACATGATGAATCTCCAGTTCGAATAGTGATGAACGGAGACACCGACCCCAGGGGGAAGGTATTCCCCGTGGGTGGTTGAGTAGGAAGAGTTTCATACGCTGGTCTAAGAAATCGGACCGAATGGCTACGCTGTGTTAACGGATCAATCCATGCTTGGAGCACCAACGTTTGACGTTGGGCCATTCAGCCCAGATTGCCATACTGGAGCAGGCCACAAGGACTCCTCCCAGGATGATCAGACCGAAAGTGTTCTGGCTCATATCATTCCTCGCGTGTGAGATAGACGCCGATAGCCCAAGTTAATACACCCAGGACAAAGGCACAACCGGTCAGCAACCGGTGGTCACTGAGAAAAATACCGACCATGGCGGCGGCAATCGCTGTTGTACCAATTTTGCGTAGATCTTCAGCGATTGCTGCATGTTGGACTGTGTTCATAGGATCCCCTGCTAGCGTTCGACGTCGGGAAACCTTCCTGTCAGGAGGGTTCCCGACAGGTAGATGGAGTGAAACCGCAGGGGTTAGGCGATCAGCTCATCGAGCGAACCAAGGGAGGGCTGCTCGATCACCGCGTGATTCGACTCGTCCGGTTTAGGGGCAGAGACTTTGCGCGGCTTACGCTTTTTCGCAGCAGGTTGAGGTTCTGGTTGGCACTCACGAACGTTTTGATTGAACCAGTCGTTGAGATTGACTTTATCAAAGCGAACGATCGCAGGGACCTGGCACATTTCCTCGAGTTCAGCAGCGCTGGAGGCCGACGACTGTGTAGGGAAGGCTCGAACGGTATTTGCCTTGATTGGCAGGGTTGGCCGTCCAGTAGTGCGAGTTGCACGGAAGATTTCACGTACAGCAGTGCCGACGGAATAGCCGAAGCGGAAGCTAGATGCGCTCATGGTGTTTCTCCTGGAATGAAATGCGGAGAAACACAGCCCGGGACGGGGAGTGATCCCCGCTGGGTGAGTTGAAGCGATGAGTGTGCATTCATTAATCGGGATTAGCCGATCAACCGTTCGCGCCTCCGAATGCTGTGGCGAACTATGGGTCGGATCTGTGCGAAAACGCACCGCAATCATGAGATCCAGATTGCCCGGGCATGTGGCTGACAACGTCAGCGGAACATGGCCTAAGAATGTGAAACAGAGATTTTTTTGTCAAGCAGAAGGGCTGGTGCAGGCGGGGCATGTTGCGGGGAGGGTAGGAGAAGTCTGCCGAGGGCGATTAACCTCAATCGCACCCGGCCGACGTGATACAGCGAAACTGAGAAAGATGCCACCTGTGAGCGAGAGCTCGCGTTGCGTGGGTCCCTGGGCATTGACCATACGCTACGGTTCACCGACTTCACCTGGCCCGTTGTCGTGGCTGGGGCCAGTAATCAAAAGGCACGCATTCGCGCACAAAAGGCACCCGTTTTTTCACCGGCGGGCTCCGGCAATGAAAAACAAACCCCGAAGGGTAGCCTGGTCATTCAGAGGACTAAATGACCAGGCTACCGCTCGAAGGTTTTTTCAGAAGAAAGCGGACCGCAGCACCTGTGCGGTCCTATGACAAGTATGCACCGAACCTTCTGTGAACTCTGTGTGCCTTTGAACCCGTTTTCACGAGTTAGACGGCTGCGTGTCTGCGAAGGACAGGGAGACACAGGGAGAATTCACGCAAAAATCCACACGCCCTTCCCGATGCTAAGCGTGTTCTGGGTTTGGCGTCTGTAAGCAAGGCCTACGACTCCAGGGCGTCACTGATGACCGTCAGTAACCAGCGGGGTGTAACTGATGTTGGCGGCATTGTGGCATATCGCGTAACTCCCTGCCAGATGGGCTCTCAGAACAGTTTCATGTCCGGGTTGTTCGAGCTTTGGACGTCTTGGAAGTGTTTTTCTTTAGCGCCTCGATGTTCACCGATCCCTTGCACGCAGGGTAGATACTGCAAGCCCAGAAGTCTCCGCTCTTGCCATGACGATGTGTCGTCTTCGAGGAGCACAGCGGACACAGAGGGCCTTCGGGCACTCTGATGGCCAGCGTCGTGCCACGGTACTGCTGGATAAGCTTCGTGATCCAGGTTGACTGCTTTTCGATGAATCCATCGACGGTCAGTGTGCCGGCCTCGATCATACTCAACGCCTGTTCCCAGATCGCGGTTGTACCCGGATCGGCCAGTGCCGACGGCACGGCGTCGATCAATGATGTGCCGCTTTCGGAGGCGCGCAGTGACTTGCCTTTCTTTTCCAGATGACCTCGGTCGATCAATCCCTGAATGATACTTGCCCGGGTTGCTTCAGTGCCGATGCCGGTGGTCTCTTTGAGCTTTTGTGCCAGTCGCGGATCTGTCACGTACTTGGCAACCTGCTTCATAGCCTTGACCAGGTCGCCCTCGGTGTAAGGCTTTGGAGGTTGGGTTTTCAGCGCCTTGAGTTCCGAACCCTGCACCTGGCACCGGGAAGCATTTTGCAGCGGAGGCAGTACTTGAGAGCGTGACTTACCCTCTTTGCCCTCTTCATCATCCGAGCTTGTGATCAGGGATCGCCAGCCAATCACAGCGATGCTTTTGCCGACGGCTTGCAGGGTCAGCCCCTCACAATCGAATTCAGCAGATGTCCTGTCGTACTCATGATTGGGGAGGAACTGTGCCAGATAATGCATTCTGATTAGCTCGTAAACGGCTCGCTCTTTGTCCGACATTGCAGAGAGATTCGGCGTTTCAGTCGTCGGTATGATGCCGTGGTGAGCAACAACTTCTTTGTCATTCCAGGCTCTGGAGCGCAGCGCAGGATTTAGCGACTGCAGTACTGGTCCAAGTGCCGGGTCACTTCGGCGCAGCGCGGCGAGCACCGCGGGAACGTCGGAAAACATGTTTTCAGGCAAATAGCCGGTGTCGGTGCGTGGATAGGTCGTAGCTTTGTGCGTCTCATAGAGCGCCTGGGCGATGTTCAACGTTTCCTGAACCCCGAATCCGAATTTGCTCGAGCATGCTTCCTGAAGCGAGCTGAGTGCAAATGGCAGGGGAGGGGGTTCACGTTTTCGCTCGGTTTCTACTGTGATTGCGATGGCGGTTTTGCCAGCCGTGAGCCGCTGCTGAGCTGCCACAGCTTGGCGCTGGTCGACGCAGCGACCTTCATCGTCCACGACGGTTTGATCTGGTATCCAGTCAGCGCTGAAGACCTGTCCGTTTGCATGCAACTGAACAGATACGTTCCAGAAGGGGGCAGGCACGAATGACGCTATTGACCGGTCACGCTGCACCACGAGCCACAGCGTCGGAGTCTGGACACGGCCCACTGAAAGCACGCCACTGAAACCAACTTGGCGGGCCAGCAGCGTGAACAGGCGGGTGAAGTTCATGCCGATCAGCCAATCGGCACGGGAGCGAGCCAGGGCTGAGTGATAGAGCGGCCGAGTCTCGGCATCGGTCTTCAGGCTGGACAGAGCCTGGCGTATGGATGCGTCGTTCAGGGCTGACAGCCAGAGGCGCTCAATCGGGCCACGGTATCCGCAGAACTCGACCAGCTCACGCGCGATCATTTCACCTTCGCGGTCTGCGTCTGTGGCGATCACCAGATGCTTGGCCTCTTTGAGCAACTTTTTCACGACCTTGAACTGACTGGAAGTTTTAGGTTTTACCACCACCTGCCAAGATACCGGCAGGATGGGCAGTGTTTCCAAGGTCCACGTTTTGAAGTGATCGCCATAGGCTTCTGGAGGCGCAGTTTCGAGGAGGTGGCCAATGCCCCAAGTGACGGTAACGCCACTTCCGATGAAACAGCCATCGCCGCGCTGCGTGGCTCCTAAGACTTTTGCAATGTCTTTGCCCTGACTGGGCTTTTCGCACAAGAAGAGGCGCATTCGATTCTCCAATGATTCAACAGTGAGCTGTTGGGAGAACCGTCGCATGGCGATCTGGAACGTGCCTCAGTTAACCGTTACTGAGATACGGTAGGGTTATGCTTGGAGGAGGGCTGACTTGTTAAGCCAAAAATGAAAAGGGCTTCTCTCGAACACATTCGAAGAGAAACCCTGACATTGACGCGGCTGGAGGATGAAGCATAAGTCTTCAGGCTGCGAGTCCGAATGCGTCATAGGCTGTTGAGTGACTTGCAGTACCTGTTAGTTCGACAGCCGTTGAAACAGTCGCGTCCTGGGCTGACGCGGTTACCGGGGCATCGGTCCAACTGGCCATCACTGCGTCAAGTGCATGCGGTGAAGCAGCAGTGCCATATTTTTGAATGATCGCATTGATTGCAGCAGTTGCTGAAGCAGCGTCAGATACGTTCTGGATGACTGCATGCAGATCGATACCTGGTGCGCCTGGTCCAGACACATGCGCCTGGGCTGCGTACTTCGACACTGCGATACGTGCTTGCAGGAAATCGCTGTCACCCGCGTTGTTGATAGCGTCGCCGACGAACTTCGCAACGAAGGTGCCACGGTCGACCGCGCCTGTAGCCAGCTTGTCGTTCCAGTACGAGACGCCAGCTGCATCGCCAGTGCGCCCGAGAATGTTCTGGTAGGCAAAGTTGACGTATGCGCTGTCACCCAAAGAAGTACCGGCTTCGCCGTTGCCCTTGCCATCAATGTACATCTGTTTGCTGATAACAGCGTATGCGGTGGTTTGATCTGTGCCATAGCCCAGTTCAACGTTCAGCTTGTTCGCCCAATATACGAGGCCGTTGTACTCAGGTGCCCGGCTGAAGGAAGAATCATATAGGGCCACGACGAAGTCTTGCTGCGCTGAGGTGACGCCAGGAACGTGAAGGCCGGAATCAGGGTAGGTAGCAGTCAGGCCTTCTGTTGTTGCAGCTTTGATTACGTCGGCCAGTGTTGGGGCGGTGTTGGTGGTGCCCAGCTTGGCCAAGCCGAATGTGAAGTTTTCTTTGCTGATTTGCCCAGCATCAAGCGCGGCAATCATTGCGGTCTTATCTGCCGCCGAACCATTCGGGTACAGGAAGTTGACCACCATGCTCGATGGAAGGCTTTCCACAAACTTGGTTGCTTGGCCTACCCCTAAAGTTGCTGTGTAGCCAGGAAACAATGAGGGGTTGGAATAAGCCGCAAAGAACAGTATATCGGCTGTCATTTCTTTAACGTTTTGTTCTGGTGTGTCACCAATTTGCGCATTCAAATCCATTGTAGAGTAAAGGAATGAATGGTTGCCGGTATTATAGCTGTCGCTGGCAGCGTAATACTTAGTAGTTGCCGCCGCCACAATAGCTTTAGCTTGGTCAAGGGTCAGGGTGCTCATCATCGAAATCCTTTTAGCGCATGAGAAAATGGATGGATTGTAACTAGGTTATTCAACGGTTACAACGCATTGATTGCCCGAATATAGGACATATTCTGCTTGAGATGTCGGACCAAACCTTTCATTCGCAGCCAACTGACAAAGATGGTTGGCTGCTGCAATACCCGCAGCAGTTTTTTCACCGTCAGAGTCCGCAGCATCATTAATAGCTGGGGATGTAGCCTCGTTATAAGCTTTCACATAAGTGGCCAAGTCCGGAACCCCTGGGTTCGGTGCCCAATATTGATAGGCATAGGTATTTACGTAGCTAACCCAATTTTTGTACCCGCTTGCCTCGGGGCAGCGTCCGCCTTCCCAAGAGCGATATTGACTAATAATCTGGTTTCTGATCGCAATAGGCGTATCAGCGGGGGCTGTGTAGTAGTCTGGCGAACTCCCATCACAAATCATCGCTGTAATGATTCGGTACGTCGTACCCACTGGCGCAGAGCCACCGCCAGTCCCACCACCGCCACCGCTATCAGGCGGCGGGTCAGCAACGCAGCTGTTAGACGTGCTATAGCATCCTCCCCAGTTAGTAGGGCCGTTGTAGCTAATTTTTTCCTGACCAGACGGCGGTATCGTCCAGCCATACACACCATAACTACCGTCACGGCTGGAGGTACAGGACCCCGAGGTCCCTGAGCCGCACGAGCAGTTGCAGCTCTCGCTCACGTTCACAGTCCTGAGCAGCACTTCAGTGGTGCAGCGCCCTTGCCCCGTGTCCCAATACTGCCCTGACGGGCATCCACCGGTACTACTGGATGAACCAACAATAATGTTGATGTTTTTCAAGTCGGAGTCCAAGTGGATGTCCGCCTTGTTCGCATCCAGCGCAAATGCAGATTGGCATGCCGCGACGAACAGCATTACAGCAAGAAAACGTAATAAATTTGAAAAAGAGCGAAGCCATACCATGAGTGTTGATACTCCAACATGAGTTATAGACACATGATTGGCTTGCTTGGCTTCAAGATAAGTCAGATAAAGTGACTTGTCAATAGGTTCACGATACCTTCAGTTTTCAGTAGTGGTCCCCAAGAGTCGATCCTAAAAACAGAATCGTCTCTTTCGATCTGGGTCAGGAACTGAGAGTTAAGCGCCTTCACATAGTCATCTATAAGAGCTCGATGAAGCCCCGTGAGCTGAGAGATAGATGTAACGGTGGGACGCTCCAGGTAGTCGATCGCGGCCAAGGTCACCAATAATCTACCGGCGTGCCCCTTTGGAAGCTGTGGCACGCCGTGTTCGTTTTTTTCGTAATCCGCGTACTTCATTGTTGCGCTCGCACTCACTAATGACTCGCCATGATGGCGTTTCACGAGCGATACCTGCAACCAACGATCACCAGCGCACGAGCATTTGGATCAGCAGGTGTGATGTTCACAATCCCTGAGTCGACCGACACGCCCTGCGCGGTTCGGATCGAGCTATCCGGCATCGAGGTGACGGTGCCGTTGAAGCTTCCAGTGACGTTGACGGCCCCTGACTGGTTCACATAGCCGCTACCGGCGACACTGCCAGCCAGGTTGCCCCGAACATTGATATCAGTACCTGTCATTGTCGCGTCGAGCTTGACCAGCGATGCGTAACTGAACGGCTCCATATTCGTTCCTGGGCAAACCGGCGCCGCTACAGCTGCACCATTGGCCAGGACCTGAGTACCTAGCACGGTATGGTTGGTGTATTCAAACCAGCTTCCATCCATGCACATCACTGGTGAACTGCGATTGCTGGTTGCGTACTGGCCTTCGACGGTACATGCGCTATTGGGCTGAACATTGGTGTTGAGCAACAAACCTGTGTTGGAGGAGATTTGCCCTTCAACCGACAGGGTGTTATTGAGATTGACCGGTCGAATGTCACCCATGCGCACATAGCCGTAATGATCGACATCGTTCAGCGATGCAATGACGACTGCATGTCCAGGACTGTTGGCTGGGAGATCCAGATCTGAGGTCGGGCGGTTGAACAGGTTGCCCCGGATCTTGTCGGCTGACATCGTGTTGCTGCCACCATAGCCCCCGGCTGCCATGACAACGTCGCCGGCCAGGGTTCCGTCGACCACCAGGCCCGCAGGTGCAGCAGGGCACGTTTGGGTATCGACCACACCGACTGGCCTGGCCGCGCTGATCGGCCAACAGGTGTAAACGAACGCTTTAGTTTCACAGCCAAAACCAGGGCAGTCGGCGGTGTTCCTAAAAAACTTGATATGCACTGACCGTCCAAGCGGTGGTGTGCCTGGGAAGTCGGCGCCCAGTAAGCCTGCGTCTTTCAAGTCCTTGACCGAGATCGTGACGGAGTCACCTGTGAACGCAACCCACGCCGGCGCCGTGGGGTAAGTATTAGGTGGCGCCTTGCTGATATCAGTCAGGCTAAACGCCGCTTCGTACCGTTCCAGGGACACAATGACTGCGCTGCGCACGGCGATCATGTATTTGCCGGTCGACACGGCCCCGGCACTCTCAATGTCGCGAGCGAGTCGGCCTGCCAATGCTGTGGCCAGCAATGTCGATATCAACACAGCGACGAGCACTGATAGCAGCCCAAATCCCTGTTGGGAGCGTCTTCCCGGTGAGAAGGCCATGGACACCGACCTCATCAACGGATGGTTAAAACAATTTCGTTGGTGTCGCCATCCGTGCAGGCATCACCGGCCTTGGCAGAGGTGTAGTCCGTCGTTGAGTTGTTGCTTGCGTCAACGTCCTTCACCGTTTTGCCATTGATCTTGATCGTCTGCGCGGCTTTCTGCATGGTCGAAGGGAAACCAGGGCATGCGTAAGAGCTCATATCAGCAAAGGTCCAAGAGGCGGTATCGCCGGTTTCGCTGACGGTGACGGTCCCATTGTTGCCACCGCCGAGACCGTGAAGGACCACGCCAGTCGAAGTGTTTGCCTTCAAGGCGCCGTCTTTGATATCCCGAGCGAAGCTCTTTTGGGTCAAACCCTCATAAGGCGTAACACCTTCGGTTTGAGCATGAATTTTCACGCCGCCCATGTAGCGCTGCATCTCTTCGGCAACAGGGCTGATGGATGACTGCACGATGTAGCGGTTGTAGGCAGGGATCCCGATCACCGCGATAAGGGTACTGATCAGAATCGCAAAAACAATATTGGTTAATGACATGAATGAGCTCCAGGGTTCGTTAGTAAAAGAGGTTTTGTTGTGCGGCTGACAGTCCGTCGAGGGCTGCGTAAACCCACAGCATCAGTCCTACTGCAGCACCGATCACAACGACGATGAGTACCCAACTGAGTGCCAGGCTCTGCAGCGTCAGCTTCTTGATGATCCGTTCCTCCAACCTGGTCTTAACGACCATCAGTGCGTCCTGCAGACCCCGTGAATCGATAAGGACCTGCAGATACCACTCGTTTTTGCTGTCGAGAGTGCCGGTTGTGAAGAGCAGAGCGTTGTCGGCGCCGGTGTCGACATAAGCGAGCATTTTTTCAAGGTGGTAGCGTTTCCAGCGCGATGCGCCGGGCAGCTGCATCGCGACGCTTTCGCGTAACCCCTTGGCGGCAGTTTTTTGATTGATCGCCGTAGCCAGGCTCGACAGGGTCCGAATGCTCTGGAAGTCGCGGTACATGCCCCAAATAAGGCCGTACTTGTCCAGCTTGAGACGTATGGGCCCCGTCAAGTTTCCCAATGACCAGTAACAGATACCCACCAGGATTAATGTGCAGAGAACGATCCACGGCCAGCCCGCCGCCACGAAGTCCGAAAAGCTGAATAGCCTGGCTGCTGTAATCGGCCAGTCTTCGGAGGGCACTAAAGAAAATGAGTCTTTGAGCTTGGGAATAATGAATCCCGGTGTGCACAAGACCATGGCCATCAGGATCGCCAATCCAATCGTTGACGCCAGCATGGTGGCAATCACAATGCCCAGCGCTTTGCGCTGCAGGTCAGTGTTCGCAGCCAGCTCGCGCAGAGACTCAATCAGGGCCTCTTCGTCACCTTGTTCCTGCGCTGTTGCAATGACCGAGACGTCCTGTGCAGGAAGCGTCTTGTTGAAAGTGCGGCCTAGATTCCCCCCTCGAGCGAACTGGTGCGCCCAGCGCTCTGACAGTCTGCCCAAGGGCGTGCCGGGGAAGCGATTGGCATCGTCCTGAAATATCCTCAGGAGCGATTTTGCGCCTTGGGTTCCCTCTATCATGTCCGCCAGGAACCGATAGTAGTCGGCCCGAAAAAATGAGAAGCGAATCGCGTCCCATCTCAGTTGCAGATCAAGCTTTTCAAAGCGTGTCCAAACGCTTCGTGCTTTCAAGGCCAGGGTATCAAGGCTCATCGGCTGTGCCTCTGTCTGGCACTCGCGTTCATCCGAAGGCGCTCAACTGACTCAAATGAGCTCGTCTTGACCTCAATGTCGCGAGGATCGAGCAAGCCTTGAAGCGCCTTGTACATGGCGCATTCCTGGACTGTCTTGTTGGTCATGTCAGGGTCGTTGATGGGGGACCGGTCCAGGTCTTCCAGGTGCTCTTGGAGGCCGATCATGTCCTTGTTCATCACGCAGCGCAGGATGTACCGGTCAAGGCTCGGCTCGAGCATTTCCATTACGACTTCCCGGCCTTGATAACCGTTGAGTTCGGGAATTTCCTTGTTCTGGCAGTGTGCGCATCCGGCCTGTTTCCTCACCTTGATCAGGCTGGTATCGATGCCATCGTAGATCCGGTGGATACGCTCGATGTAGCGCACCCAGTAGTCCTTGTCGCGGTGTTTACCAATGGCATCGACACCGCCGTTCTCGGCCAGCGAGTGCAGAGGCAGAGCACAGTGTTCACAGAGCCTGGGGAGCAGCGCCATAAATACCAGTAGCTTCAGTACACCTGGCGAAGCCAGCAAATCGTTAGGAACCCCAATCGATTTGGAGTAGAGGCGTTCCGGGATCTGCCAGGGCGACTGGGCGTGGACCGTTGAGTACAGGTTGGTCCCGCTATTCGCCAAGTCCTGCATCGCATCGCCGGTTTGAGTGTCGCGAATCTCGCCGAGCATCACATCGTTGGGTGCAGACCGGCGGATCGTTCTCAGGATTGCGGTGAAGTTCTTGCTGTCGTCTTCGGTCAGGCTACGGCGGATAGTGATCTGCAGTGCGTTGGGAATGCGATATTCCACCGGATCTTCGACGGTGATGATCTTCCTGGTACGGGGCAGCAGAGACATCAGCTTGGCCAGGAGTGTGGTCTTACCGGATCCCATCACGCCTGAAAGAAGAATTGCGCCTCCTTCAGCCCGCATCGCTCGGTCCAACATTTCGATGTGTGAGGGCAGGCAACCCATGTCCTCAAGTGACGTATCCGCAATGGATTTATGCGTATCGAGAATTCGAAGCGTCACTGACGGCCCGGCATCTGAGGCCAGCGATGCCCAGCGCGCGGAGATGAGATGATTATTGACAACCATCTCCAACGAGCACTGTTGTGCGGCGGTTTTTGAAAAGGTTGCGCCCTTACCGCCGTTCCCCCATTGCCAGGCAACAGAGAGGAGCTCGAACATCCGAGCGGTAGGCATTTTCCAGCGAGGCGGAGATACGTACAGGCCGTCGATGTGGAAGCTGATCTGCGATTCGGTTTCCTTGTTGCTCAGGTTTAGATGGACATCTGATGCCTTGTTGGAAAAAGCCCACTCGATCAATTCCTGAAACGCCGCGCGATAAGCGGTCATCTCTTTCTCAGGAATGCTGTCAGCTTCCCGGCCGGAGGCATCCTCTTCGACGATGGTCATCAGCAGTGAGTGCGTGACGGTATAAATCTGCACTTTTGCAGCTGAGCTTCGTTTAAGCAGCTCGACCTTACAGGCCTCACAGATGTCACTCTCCACGAACTGGCGAGTGGCGAGGATGACCCAGCGGCCCCCTTCAAGCTGAAACGGGCAGAGGTTGGCCGCATGTTGAGGGCCAACAATGTGCGGGAATGGCCGCAACACTTTCGTGCCCAATGCCGTGTGCAATTGCAGCGCATTGGAAAACTCCTCGGGGCCGACGTGAATGTCAGCTTCTCGGGGTTTTGCTCGTGTCTCAATATTCAACAGATTGCCGAGCGTCAGGGACGTAATGCTCATCGATTAACCCTCGCTGGCCATGCGCTTGATGCAGATGGTCTTGCTGTTCTTGGCATTAGCCAGGACAGCGCAGGGTGTCTTGAGCGACACCAAGGTGTATCCATCCACCACTGGGCCGCTGATCGGTGCCGAAAGGCCGGCCTGGAAGCGAACGCGATGACCATTGATGGAAACATCTGCCCGTAACTGCTGACCGAACCCAAAGATCCCTAGAAGGGCGAGCTGATCCTCAGGCGGCGTTTCAGGCGCCGGGTTTTCAGGGGTAGGCGAAGGCGCCGGCGTGGCTGATATAGGCGCCATGGACGGTTGCGGGGATGGAGCTGTTTTAGTCGTCGACGTTGCGTGCGGCTTCACCAGCGAGAGCAAATACCGCTGACGTTCATTGTTCTCCGCAGATTCAGCATCGAGGCGCAGCAGTTCATCAACGGTAGAAATGGCCAGCGCCTGACCATCCGTTTCAGCGTCCTGTGCTGTCGCATTCAGGCTTAAAGCCAGGCCGCAGATAAGTACGTATAGGGCTCTACTGCACATAGTATTCACCAGTAATTTCGCCATAGAAGGCGCTGCTACGCAGGTCCGGATGAGACTCGTTGAGGTCCACATCGAACTTCAGGCGTGTGATTCGGGTGTGTTCGTTGAGGGGAAACGCTGCCAGTGACCGCAACGGTCCCTTCATCGTGAAACCCATGACCTTGGGTAGGGCCATACCTGCCGGCAACTCAATGGCGGTTTGGTTGCCGCTTCCGTCCCGCAAAGTGGGTTGTGAGATCGAGGCCTGGGCTGAGGGTTTGACTTCAATCAGCGTGAAGGCCCTTTTAACCTTCTGGAGTCGGCTGACGTAGTCGATGCTGAACGTGGCCTGCTTGGGGACCGAGCCCAATGAGATCGTGTGTCGCGCACCCGGGGCCTGCCAGGAGGCCAGCACGGTGTCGAGATCAATCCACTGGATTTGCCAATCCGGGTGGTTGTGCAATGTCCATGTCAAAAAGGACTCGTTGGTTGCCAGAATTCCTCGCCGGAACATCACGCTGCACTTCCAGTTGCGCTGAGAGGGAGCGTCACACTGCACCGCCGGGTTCTTTCCTGACCCGGAAAGCTTCCATCCGCCTACATCACTTGGAATCGGCAAAACAGCTCTGAACAAGGCTGCGTAACCTTGGGTGCCGTCCACCAGCGTCTGCGCAGCCCAGCTGTTGAGAGCGTCGGACCATTCTTGGACAGCATCAACCTGAGGTGCAGTCGAATGAGCCCGGGCATAGTCGCGTACAAAACGGCTGCCCTGATCCCAGGCCAGATTTCCGACGACCAGAGCCAGTGCAATGATGCCGAGCATCTTCAAAGGCGTGGGAATGGCGTCCAGGCCGTAATGGACCACCTGCAGCTGGGTGCGCCCGTTGAGGTAGGACTGCACATCTGTATCTTCGAGGTCGCTAATCTGCGGGTAGCGCTTGCGCACGCTCTCGATCAGCTTTTCTGATTCATCCGGTGAACACAGCGTGTCAGTGCCTTTGATGACTGACCCATTGTGTGTTGCGATGACCCAGACCAATTCCGGACCGATCTGCATCACACCCAGGTAAGCCGAGGTCGGATGTTTCAGGGCAACGACCGCGCCGGCTGAATAAAGCGTGCGCTTTTCGGCTGGCATCTTGATCGTGCCTACCGAGCTTGAATGTTCGACTGCGGGGATCTGGTGGCTGGCCTTGAGGCGGCGCGCGTGGGCCAGCGATTGCTTATCCAGCTTTGTCCCGATCAAGGGTGCCCAGTCCATTCCGTAGACAACACCGCGCTCGCCTGGCATATCGCGAATGATGAACTCTTTCATCGTTATTACTCGCGGACCATGGCGGTAATCACCGAGACAGTGACCCGCTGGTCATTTTCGGTGACATCGGAACCACCGGCAATGATGGGAGCTTTGGGATCCGTGCGGCGTTCGTCGCTTGTCCGGCTGTCTTCGGTTTCGGCGGAGATGACATAGGGCTGTCCAGGGCGAAGCGTTGCATTGCGCACGTACACATCGCTCTGCACCTGCGGGTTTTGGACGAAGGAGCCATTAGGCTGGGAGATCTTCTCGATATCGGGTTTAGGGGTATCGTCATATTTGATGGTGAGGTTGATGTCCCCGTTGGAGTAGGCATAAGGCAGGAACGTGATCAAACGCCCGTACACCAGTTCCTTCGTGTTCATCGAAATAGTCGGACCGTTGACGTCCGAGTTACTTGGGGTCTGATCCGTTTTGTCGATGTACGACAGACGTTTTGGGCGGCCCACCGTGGCCGGTTTGCCATAGGTTGAGCCGAATACGTTGGTGCGCTCCGAGACGATTTTGCCGATCTTGCTGAGGGCTTGTACGGCCACTGAGGAACCGGCGAATTTTCCTGATCCCGCCGATAGCCCGAGAGACATCGCAGCGCCTTCCTGCTCGATCAGTGAGCTCAGACCGCTCACGCTCCCTCCGTTTCCGGCTCCAGTGTTGAAGGCGAGATTCCAGTTCACGCCCCCCTGAATTGAATTGTTTTTCTCTACAGTGATTTCCTGGTAAACCAGATCGATACGGCGTGAGCGCATCGCGTTTTCAGAGCGTATGTATGCATCGATACGGTCCAGAGAGGCTTTGGTATCGGTGACGATCAGATAGCCGTCTTCACCCGCGACAGCCTTGCCCGCGCGTGTCATGAACTGTTGGACGCGGCTGAGCAGCTGCGTCATGGGCAGATCCTTGCGGTCGGCTTTGAGAATTGATTTCGAGCGGCTATCCAGGCCGTTGCTGCTAGAGTTTCCGTCTGTACTGCCTGAGAGCCCCACGGTCATTTCCGCACCGCCCGCTATCTCAAGGTTTCGAATTTCGAAAACTTTAGTTTCAGTGCGGTAGAAAATGATCGCGCCCGACGTGTCGTTGTACTTCCACGACACGAACAGTTTCATCGCAATGGAATCAAGCGTTGCGTCGAGAGGGCGTGTAGCTGCGGCGGATGGCTTTCTCTTTTCAGCCTTACCGTTCTGTGCGGTGGTCGCCGGCGCTTTTTTCGCAGTGATATCTGGCTGCGGCTGAGGATTGATCGTTGTTGGAGTCGATGCCGGTGTGCTGGTTACGACACCTTCTGGCATCAGTCCTTCGAGGCCCGTGCCCGCGCTTGGGTCGGCGGTGTTTGGATAACGGTTCGACTGGGTTTGCTGGCTCCGGGCGTCGTTATTCTGAGCGAGGTTGGGAAGAAAGTTTTCAGCAGGAAGCAACGCATCCGGCGTGACCTGGACAGGAATGCCGGTGGCTTCCTGAATCCGCGTGGCCAGTGTCACCAGGTCCACTGCTCCATCGGAGAACAGTAGGGTGGTATCTACGCCCTGGCGCAGCGGCATCGGCAACGTTACTTCGCGGCTGACGGGTACAGCCCGGCCGGTGATGTAGGGACGGTGAACAATCTGAGCCGCACGTTTGGCGTCAAGGGTCGCCGACTCGGCCTGCAGCGTTGTGCGATAGCGTGCTACGCCATTGGAGTCGTTGGCCGCGCGCTCGATGGCCTCCTTTTCCTGAGTGACACTGCATGCTGCAAGCACCAGGGCAAAGAGCATCAGGGTGGTACGTTTCACCTGTTGGAAGTTCATGCGATCACCGTGCGCTGGCTGCGTCGCAGGTCACGTTGTAATTAACGACCCGGATCACATTGTTTTCGTAGAAGCAAGGCTGGAGGGGTGTGTCTGACAGTTCGGTAGTGCCGACCAAGCCTTGAGCAGCCTCGATGAAGTCGCCGTTGAATGTGGCGCTGGCGGTGATTGGGATATCAACGGGGCTGACCCAATGCTCACGTTCGTCGAAGGTGTAGCCAGCTTTGGTGGCCCAGCGCTTGAGGGTGTGCCGCATGTTTATGTCGGAGACATTGACTGTCCACGACATGACGTTGGGTTTAACCGGCGCAGTGACCACGTTCGTGGTGATCACTTGTGCCGGCGGGTGTGCGGGAGTAGCGGGTATTGCTGTTGCAGCTGCAGGCACAGCCGCAGCAGCAGCCACTGGGTTAGGCGCGACAGTAGTGCTCTTGAGCGCAGCCGTTCCGGTACTACCCGAGGTGAATGGCGTTGGGATGCCCAGGTCTGCTGCAGGCTTAGGATTGGTGTTGATCGGGGGGAGGTGGGGGCCTTCCTTGGCAGGGTCCACCGGGGTTGATGGAACGGTGTTCACCGCGGTAACCGGGACCGAGGTGATGATGGGAGCTGTCGGTGTAGCGGGGATGGCAACTGCGCCGTTTGCCGAACCGGGAGCCAGCGCAATGGATTGTCCTGGTGCAACTGACGGAGTGCCCAGGGCCACATTCATTGCTGGCAAACGTGGGGCTTCGTACCCGGATCGCAAGCTGAAGCACACATTGCGGCTCACCTCATCAACCTTGACCAACCAGGCTGGGCCAGCCAACACCTGAAGGGTGTTGCGAAGGGACATAGGCCCCAGCTTGTACTGGGCCGCCGGCAATGGGCGGGTATACAGGATGCTCACATGATCGGTGTTGGCCGGGCACAACGTATAGCCTGAGCGGTCAACGACGTACTGCATAGCGTCCTGCACCTGAGGGTGCATGTTGCTTGGAATGTTGACGTCGATGATCTGGGACATCAGATCCCGCTGCTCGACCTCCGGAGCAGTATTAACCAGCGTGTACCGGCCGTAGCGCACGTTTGCGCCGTCGTCCGGTTTGCCGTCAGTGGAATACAGATCCGGCGCCAGGATCGCAGGGTTGCGGCTGTTATCGAGCACAGGAGTGGCCGTACCGGCACCCTGCAGTGTGCAACCCGCGATCAGCGAGAAGATGGATAGTGTTGTCAGCTGCCTGATCATGTATGGCTTGGTCCCATTTCGTGATGGTGGTCAAGGTGCCAGCACTGATCGGCGAAAGCAGCGGTAAACCCTTATCAGGTCGAGTGGGGTTTGAAGAGGGTCTAGGCGTATACGGGTTTTATCCTCGTCGAGGTATTTCTAGATGCTCGCTGCCAGAGCAGCTTGAGTCTTTTCGGCAGCATCGGGCTCAATCAAGTCGCTGGCCAACGCACGCTTGTCCAGGAGCATCTGCCACAGTTGCTGGTCAATGGAGTCCTCGACCAGAGGGATTTTCACCAGAACCATGCGCTGCTGACCATTGCGGTAGGCCCTATCTTCCGCTTGATCCTGAAGGCCAGGCGTCCACGGCAGGCCGAGGAAAAACACGCAGTTGGCCGCTGTCAGGTTGTAGCCCGTGCCAGCGGCCGAGGTGGTGCCGATGAAGAAACGAACGTCAGGATCCTGCTGAAAATTGTCGATCGCTTTTTGACGTTTCTTGACGGAGTCACTGCCGACCAGCGTTGCGCATTGAATCCCCTGTTTATCGAAATGCTCCTGCAGGGCGTACACCGTCTCTTTGTGCTCACAGAACAGGATTGCCTTGTCCTCGATGTCCAGCTCGGCAGCCAGGTCGATCACCACGCGGACCTTCACCCGCTCAAGCAACTGACGCAGGGCACCGAGTCTCGCGAACGGATGCCGGTCACTTCGAACGATATCGTTGTACTCCTTGCGTTCGGTGTCCGACAAAACCACCGATACGTTCTGTCGCTGCTTGCCTTTCAGATTGGGCAGCACGCCTTTGCTTCGACGCAGCATCCAGTCGCAGATGTGCGCGCGCAGTGCCTGGCGGAATTCGGAGTTGCCTGCGAAGCGTTCACAGAACTCCTTCAGGGTGAGCTGGCCAATCGGATGGCCAGAGAGGCGAAGCAAGGTGTGCAGCTCCGATTCTCGATTCAATACTGGCGTGCCGGTCAGCAAGTACCGGTTGGGCACCTTGGCTGCGATATCAAACCCGTGACGTGTCCATGCCGTGGTGGGTTCTTTCAGGCGATGGGCTTCGTCGACGATCATCACTGCAAAACAACCCGCGATAGGGACGAAATCACCCAGACGTTCGTAGTTGACGATGACCCAGTGAGCCTGCGGGTCGTATTTCTGTTGGGCAATCAGGGCCTGGGGATAAACCATCTCGATCTCCCGTTGCCAGTTGATGATCAACGAAGTCAGCACAATGACCAGTACTGGTTTGCCCTGGGCGCGAATGGCGGCGGCGATGATGGCCTGGCGTGTTTTACCAAGACCCATGTCGTCGGCAAGCAACGCGCTGGTGCGCATCAGAAGATGCCGAATGCCCGCCGGCTGATGGTCCATCAGCGAATGCTCCTGCAGGGCTCGCTCGATGAACTCTTCAGAGAGCTCAGTCCTACGGATCGAGGGCACCGATGCCAGGTAGAGATCGGCTTCCCCTGTGTCCTCGCTTGAGGAGGCGCCCCGTTCAGCGGGCATGCCGCCCAGTTGAATCCTTGCAACGTCACGCGCGGGTGAAACGGTACCATCGCTGAGCAACTCTTGCAGCGTATCGAGGATCTCGAACTGCTCCTCGGCTAGGCCCAGTTCCAAGATGAGGTTGCTGCGCACAAGCTCCGGCGAACCTTGAATTCGCCATGACCGGCTGGCGTTCAGATAGGCCCCGTGCATGCGCTTGGCAACCGCTATTGAACCGGGATGAAAGTCGCCAGACAACAGCACACCGCCCTCGGCGAGTGGGGCAAGCCGTAGCTTCATCCCCCAGATAAAGGCGTCCCTGGTCACATTCTCCTGGGCCGATGAGACCTTGCGGCTGAAGGACGACCAGTCCTCGGTGAATGCACCCGCTGCCAGGTCATAAAAGTCGCGGTGAAGCACATCCAGATCATCAAGAAGCTTCGCCTTGGGCACCCGCCAGTACTTTGTAAACGGATGTCCGTTCAGACGAATGAAGTGGCCCCCACGAGCGACAAATAGTCGATTCGATCCTTCCACGAACGGCAGTTTTAAGCCGAAGTCATAGCCATCGAAAATGACCTTGGTGGGCTGAGCTCCGCCACTGCGGTTCATCAGCTTCGGTCGGCTCATGACGGCACCAGCCATTTGGTATCACGCCACTTAGCAAGGGTTGAGTGCAGGTGGGGCTTCATCGGCGCAAAAACTCATCGTGAATGAGCGCGCACTCTCACAACAAGGGCATGGTCACCGCTATAAGAAACCTTTATTCAGCGTGCAGTGGGTTCGGCCATCAAAGTTTCAAAAATCGAAACTTTGCTGTTGTTCCTGGGCAAATCCCTTTATCCACGATGCTCGCATCGCTGGATGACGATAGGGACATGCATAAATCGGAAGGCCGGCTCGCGCTGCTTCAGCACCTAACGCGAATACGGCAACATGCGGATTGTTGGAACGCCGACCGTCGTTTTTTTTGTTGGAGGCCTGCAGCACCATAGAGATAACCCGAATTGACGTTTCATTCACCCCAGAAACTTCCCGCTGAGGCGCGCAAATTTTCGACAACGAGAAAGGGATAGTATCAGCGCTGAGGTTTGCCGATGAACACGTTAATTCAACCGAGAGTGCTACGAAGAGAGCGATTTTTTGACCGGGCAAGTTTCAAAGCAAATCAGTGATTGTAGCAACTTCTTGGCGGGCTTCCTCAGCGTCCCAGTCTTCAAGTCTGGACTCAAGCTGCTCGTTGAGCGTGATGTGGTCGATGGTTGAGTAGCCGCTGATTTCGCCGCCATTGGAGTTGACCGATTTGATTACGCTGTGCGTCAACGCAGCTTTTGCGATCTCTGACGTCGGCATACGAATCACGTAGGTCACGAACTTACTCATTGAAGTTCTCTCCATAGACCCGTGTGACTCCCAGGTTAAAGGCCGACGATGGTCAGATCCATTTAACCCGGGAGACTCACGCTTGGGGGCGATTTTTTTGAGGGGGTGTCACACAGGAATGTCGTCGTCAAAGTCTGGGCCAGGATCCTGCGCGGCGGGCTGGCTGTTCTGCTGACGCTGTGCATTCTGGCTGGACTGCGACGGCGCCAGGCTCACCGATTCAATTCGATGGGGCAGAATTGCCACTCGGCTGGCTTGGACTTTGATGGCAGAAAACTCCTCTCCATCTTTGGTCCAGTTATCCATCACCGCACGGCCTTGCACCAGGATTCGCATACCTTTCTGGAACAGATCCGAATAGTGCTCGGCATCGCGATGCCACCATTCTACGTTGGCCCAGAATCCCCCACGATCTTCGAAGCCTGAACCATCGGCCTTTGGAATCGAATTGTCGAAGTACACGTTCAGCCTGAGCAAGCGTCGAGGATCTTTGTTGCCGTTGGGGAACTCCTTGAATTCGGGAGTGTTGCCAATATTGCCTTCCCAATCGATGGACGTGGTCATGGTCTTTCCTCGGTTATGGTCGTTTGGTTCAGTGGGTGAGCAAGTTGGCCCAGCCTTTCCCTGTACACGGCGTCGGCTTGAGCCATCTTTTCTGCGCACTCGGCAGCCTGGCGGCTGATGGTATGGACCAGGCTGATTTGCATGTTCAAAGCGATCCGCTGCAGCTCCATGGCATGCAGATCCTGGAGCAGGTGCTCCGGTGTTTTCGCAGCGGCCAACAGCCTGGACCAGATATCGACTCCCATCTGCCGAGTACCCACGTCCTGCCAGCGCAGAAAAACTGTGCCAGCGCCGGTGCGTTGGAGGGTCATGCGCACCGGCAGCAAGGTGAAGGGATAGCGACTGGCCTGGGCGTGGATGTTTGCCTGTGCCAGCGCGTTCAAATCGTCTTCAAGGTCACGGCATTGCTGGGCTAATTTGTCCATGTCCCCCTTACCTTTAAAAGGTTTTAAAAAGCCTTTTAGGGAGGGTGCGTGTTGCAGTCCGATGAAGGCATCGTGTTGCAGTGGTTGAAAGGCACCCTGTTGCAGGTCCTCTGATGTTTCACCTGGTTGCGGCATTGGCTGGCTCATGACGGTCACTGATCGTCTGAGTCGCGATGCAGGGAGACGCTTTCATCGATGCCACTCACATCGAAGTCCTGGTCGTCATCGCCTTCCAGGAGCGTATTTCCGGCAGAGGCGCGAATGATTTGTGGCGCGAATGCGGCGCGTCTGGTGCCTTCCAGGATGTCTTGAGGAATCTCACCGGCAAAGGCGTACATCTCGCGGGCGTTTTGTGCGCGAGCGTTGTTGGCGGCAAAGTCGTCCCGGCTTGCGCCTGAGAAGCCCTTGTACTTTTGGGCCAGGCCATAGAGGCGTCTGAGAATGGCGGCGCCCTCATCCAGCCACAGGCTCTTGGCTTGGTAGTCGATCAGGCCAACGTGGCCCGCCAAGAGCAATCGGCGCACCAGTTCGTCATAGGCTGTGAGCAAGTACACGCCTTGGAAGGCCAGAGGCGTAGTCAGGAACAAATCGAATTTTGCCGGTTGAACCGAGAGGTTTTCCCCCACGCTCATCATGGCAGGTAGAGCGGCCATGACGTTGTCGAGCCGTGCATCGATGGTGGCCATCTCTTCCTTGGACTGGGCCAGCTTGTCCTCGATCTGGATCAGGAACCAATCGGAGTAGGGATCATCTTGCATAGCGCCTCGGTTGATGCGGCCGAGCAGGTTTGAGAAGCCGCTCATGCCGATCATTCCTGGCTTGTCGTCTGTGCGCTGACGGCCGAACCACAAACGGGCGGCGTGGTGAGTATGGAGTGTCAGGTTGACGCTGCTGCGCAATGAACCAAGGTTGACCTGAAAGTTGTCAGCCATGTTGAGCGCTTCCTTCTATATAGAGGTGAATGGGCAACGCAAGACTGCCGGAGGCTAACGGCGAGTACAGTAGGAAACCGTTTCTTGGTCGGGGTGGGTTTGGTTGTGGAGCGTATTTGCACGGTACTTGGAGGGACGCTATGCCAGTGACATAGGCCGGCACTGAGTGGGGAGTGTTGCCAGTGGCAACACTCAATGCTTGGTCGAGAGCTATTCCAGTGGAATAGGTCGGTAACGAGTTTGGTGTGTTGCCAGTGGCAACACTCAATGACTGGTCGTGAGCTATGCCAGTGACATAGGCCGACACTGAGTGGGGAGTGTTGCCAGTGGCAACACTCAATGCTTGATCGAGAGCTATTCCAGTGGAATAGGTCGGTAACGAGTTTGGTGTGTTGCCAGTGGCAACACTCAATGCCTGGTCGTGAGCTATGCCAGTGACATAGGCCGGCACTGAGTGCGGATTGTTGCCAGTGGCAACACTCAGCTCGATCAATGCGCAGTCCACGGATTAAAACCCCAGCTCTTGGCGAATAGCGCGCATCTGATCTCTGCCCCTAGCCACGGCGATCTCGTCACGTGGCGCTGGCGGGGATGCCGTTTGTTCAGAACTATGCAATGCCGACTCAGGCTGCGGTTTCGGTGGCTGCACCGGGGTTACTGGCGTGCGGCTAGGCTCTGAGGGCGCTTGCCAGAGCGCATTGAACTCACCTTTGTTCGCCTTTTGGACGCAACTGAGCAGGTAGGCCAACGGATTTTTTACTCCGCCGGTGCGGATGCGGTGGTGCCATTGGTTCAAAAGCGCCTGTCGAACAGCAGGGTCGACTAGGTTGATGGCGGCCATCGCTTTCTGGCGCTGATCTGGGGTCAGACGTTTCAGTGATTCTGTGATGTCTGCGCTGGTCTGAGACTCGTGCAGTACAAAGCTTTTAGATACAGAGGTATTAGTATTTGTATACGTACTATATGAGTTCGGATTCCGAACTGAGGTCAATATAGCCAATTGCTGCATGAGTTCGGATTCCGAACTCGGTGGTTGGACACGGCTATCTCGCTCTATTTCACTGATTTCGGAATCCGAACTCGGTGTTTCAGGGGGGCTTTCTGTCGGAGTTCGGATTCCGAACTCAGTCAGAACAGGTGCAGCCGGCGTGAGTTCATCGTTCAGTTCACCAGCACCCAGACGTTCTGCCATCACGTCGAGACGAGTTGGAAGCGAATTATCAGCCACATGCAGATCGGCCGTCACATCATTGAACGCGCGTTCGGCCATCAAACGTATCGCCTTGTTGGCATGCTCAAGTGATTGACCAATCAACAGCATGAAGTCGCGATCGATCTCCATAGCTTCTGCGCAGCCGATGGGCTCGTCATGCAGGATGTACACATTGCCTTGCATGCGCCCGCTCACTGCGTCGCGCACTCGACGACCCAGGCTGAGCCAACGCGTCAGGCGCAGGTGAGTGAGCGTTTTAGCTATCGTTTCCCTCGATGCCGGTTTGCCAGGTGTCGACCCGAGATAGGGGCGGAGTTCCTCGTAGGTGGGAAATGCGGTCAAACCGTCGCTATTGATTAACAGACGAAAGACCTGCCAGGCATTGCGTTCGAGAGGAGATAAACGATCATCCAGAAGAAGGCGACGCGGTACTGTTTCATGCGGGTTTCCGCTGAATACGATGCCGGCGTACTGATCGTGTGCTGTGTCGTCCTCTTGATCGCTACCTGTGGCGTCAGTAGTGCGAGTATTCGAGACTTTCACCTGGAAAGCTGCTGCTTGCTGCAGCGTTCCGGCAGCAGCATTTATAACGGATCCCAGTGAGAGCCGCTTCGACTGTCTTATCACATGCGTTCGCCTTCTAGCTGAGCGAGGTTTTCATCGCGTGCGAGTTGTCCTGATGCCGTATCGTTAGATCGGTCTCTTTTCCGGGAAGGGTTTGGGGTTAGCAAAATGAGACTGGCAGGCTTGCGAGCGTTGCCGGCTGGATACAGACCTTCGCTAATCCACTGTTGTATTTTGTGCCATATCAGCCCGAGAGTGACTCTGCCAGGGACGTCACCGGCTTCCTGATCGAGTGGGATATTGACTTCTTCCGTTATCAACATCGCAATGTCTAGCAGGGCCATCGGATCCTGGTAGTCAGCTCCGAACTCATCCATGAGATGTACGAATCTGTGCCACAGAGGGGTGTCATCTGGAACATCCCTGTTGCGGCCGGGCTTGCCGGGAACCCCCACGATGACACGTTGAAGGGCAACGTCCTGTGGCGACATGCCAAAAAACTGTTGGAGCATCGGCGTTGTTGCACCCAGTCGCAGGGCTCGTTGAACCATCCGAGTTTCTTCATCACTTCGATCCTTGGTCGATAGCAGACGTTTAACCATGTCCTGATCGACTAGGATTTGGCACCAGAGGGCCGATGAATTCAAAAGCACGCTGAGCGCACTTGGGCTCTGCAGAACGCTTAAGATCTCAGGATCCAGTCCCATATCAAGGCACCGACGAACTTCTCCATTGCGCAGCAGGTGAAGGATCTGATGGATAATGGCTTCATTGAGTGGATTATGTTTTTTGCCCATGAGGGGCCTCCCCAGGTCTTGGCTTCTTGGCGGTCATGGGTGTGCGTCTCCACATTGTTGAATTTCAAGCTCAACAAGGCGCCGTCCAAGACGGATCAAACGAAACAGTTTCACAATGGCCGCATCATCCAACCGCGTGTTGGTAGACGGTGTTTGGGTTGGCAGGGACATTTGTCCAAGCAACAACTCACCCAGCGCGGCAGTGAATTTGAATTCTGCGAGCGCAAGCGGTTGTTCGGTGGGTTGCTGTTCAAGAGCGATGGCGAAGACACCGCTCAACGCATGAAGTAGTGTCAACGTATTTGCCGATTTGTCGGTCAGTTCCACATCTTCAGCGGGTTCATTGCAGATAAAACCTACGCCAGCTTGAACGTCGATCACATAGCGACCACCGAGACCTGAAATCTCGGCGATCTCACGGGCGAGTTGAGCTGCGACCTGGCGCAGATCTTTTGGAAAGTCCAATTCGCGTTCGACGTACCAAACGTCAGAGATTGGAAACAGCCCTCCGGCCTGCACGGGGATCGACACCAGCGCATTGGCTTTGAAGTCCGGCAAGATTTCGCCATCCATGGCAGCGATCTTTTGCTTGATATCCAGCACTCGCTGTGTCGTGGCTACCGGAGTTACAACATGGCCAGCTATTCTCGCTTCGCGCTCCTCGTCGGAGAGCGGCGGCTGAGGCGGCGGTGTTACGTCCGTCTTATGCTTGGGCTGATCAGTGGGTTTCTGCGGCTGCTTGGATTGGCCAGCTGGGGAGGGGAGACCGGACGCATTCGGCGCGGGAGGCTGCTGCGGACTTTTATTGTTTTGACCTTCACTCCCATTTGTCGGGACTTGATTTAACGAATCCTGGTCGGAGTATTGGGCATTGATGGATGCCGGTGGGTAATAGGGTAGGTTTTCCAGCGGTGCCGTCCGCCTGGCTCGACCCTGGTGCTCGTGAATGTCCAAGAGCACCTGTTCATAGGTCTTCCCTGTTCCTTCCTTCATGTTGCCAATCAGTTCGTCCTGGAAACGCTCATAGACAAACTCTGCGGCGTCCACGTCGAACTGCGATAACACTTCGAGAAACAGAAACTCGAAGTCTGGAGATCGTGTTTCACTTTTCGGTAAGTTATCCCAAGTTAGGGCCGCGCATTTTCGCAACGATAACAGCCGTTCGATTTGCGGCTTACCGAGGCCTGAGTAGAGGGTACTAGGGATAGCGGGCAACAAGTATCGGACTGCATCCTGCATTCTGCTGATATGGGAGTTGGAGATTGGATATCCATCCGCAGAAAGTTTGCGCGATAATTCACGCTGAGAAATAGGCTCGCCGGCCTCCAGTTCATATATCTTGCGCGCTTCTTCGATACCCATGGCGCGTTCAATGAACATCAACTGGCCTTGCAGGTCGTTTTCTGCAAGGTGGCCGGTTAAAGCAATGATTTCCCCTCGGGCTTCGTCCCAAGGACGAAACAGAACCGGGATCTTGTAAAAGCGCTCTTCCTTGGTCTCGGCGTAGAGCTCTTTCAATATTGTCAGACGGGTATTCCCGCCGTTTCTGATGACGTACTTGGAATGACCTGGGCGGCGAGTGACTGGCGGTGGTTGATCCAGACCGCGCGCCAGGATCGATGCTTTTAGTTCCTGGTATTTGGAGTTGGTGATTTTGCGAGGGTTATTCTCGTACGGAATCATGTCCTCGATGCACAGCACCATCGCTGTCGGAGCGATGGGGTCGGGCAGCTTGTCAACGATCGGTCCGGAGCGCGCGAAGGAGCCCTGAAAGAGCTTTCCGGTCAGCGCTTCTGGTGAAAGAGTCTTGTTGGACATATCACGCCTCCCGGGCGTCAGTCATCTGGCCTGCAGGGTTGCTGCGACCGGACAACAGGACGTCGATGATCGCTTTGAGGCGAGTGATCTCGTGCTCCAATTCCGTGGTCACACGCATGCGGTGAACGATTTCAGCATTCATCGAGCGAAGGCATGTTTTGGCCTTGTCAGCGATTTCATCGCGCATGCCGTCGGGAAAGCGGACAACAAACTTTTCGTCGTTCTGGCGAGCGGGAACCGCACTGCGGTTCATGAACGGCTCCTGATGGTCATTCGCGACTGTGGGGGCGTGACTAGTCGCGTGAATGAAGTTCATGGCTGTAGCCGTTTGCTGAGCGGATTGGTTAAGGCTCATTTCGCTGCTCTCTTTTTGAGGAATGACTTGCTACGGAAGGGGATTCGATACTCGACAGCTAAACGCCGGCAGCGCGACTCCGGTTCATTTAAAAGCTTTGCGGCCTCGGCAAGCGTCTTCGCATTCGACGCATGGCCGACCAACAGCTTGGCCAGATTCGCGTCATCAATGATCGAGTGACTCGGGAGCTTGGGCTCTGCAACGGATTCGATCTGGCGACCCCGGGCCAGAAAGTCGGCAATCGCTCGGTCGATCCGCTCTTGTTCCACTTGCCGCGTGCTTGTGGCCGGAGGATCGTTTTCAACGGCATGGATAAGAACCATCACGAGCACCTCGCGCTGTCGATCTGCTCGAATAAATTGCCTGCTTGAATGTGGGTGATTTCAGCTTCACGCACGTCATTGAACCGTTCAGCAATATCGGCAAGGAACAAGCGAGTAGCCTCGCGGGATCCTGTGATTTGAAAGGCGACGGTGCAATGCTGGACATCCTGGTCTGGGGCCAGGTAGGGCATGACCAATGTCTGGTAACTGCGAGCTTGTAGGAATTGCGGTACCCAAACGGACCAAAAGTAGCTGGATAACAACGCACCCGGTGCCATCAGCTCGATCTCAACAGTTCCTTGAGCAGTGTCGGAGAACGTCACATACCCAAGGTCTTTCATGCCGATAAGGGCTCGTGCCTGGTGCTTTGTAATGATGGTGCTGCTGTGTTTAGCCAATCGCTGTACGGCCTGGGCGATGCCATCCAGTTCGTTGCCATCGATCCCGTGTTCATGGGCATAGGTGAGCGCCGAGCTCTGGAATTCTTGTTTGGCATGGAAGCGGGGTAGGTCGCGAAATGCACCTGCGTCCTGTAGTTCAGCTATGTGTTCGCCACCGCATCGCGGGCACGTACCGGTGGTGACAAGATGCGCTGGATGGTGCTGATGGCAACTCAGGCACTCATGAGTGATTTGCAGATTTCTTGCGGGCGAGTTCATGCGCTTGCTCCTTGCCAGTGGGTGGCCGAGAGATTTTCAAAGCGGGTTTGGCTGGCGATAAAAGCAGTTCGCACTGTCCCTATGGGACCATTGCGATGTTTTCCGAGAATCAACTCGGCAATGCCCTTGTACTCGGTCTCTGGGTGGTAGACCTCGTCCCGGTAGACGAACACAATCAGGTCGGCGTCCTGTTCCAAGGCGCCCGACTCACGTAAATCGGCATTCACCGGACGCTTATTAGGCCGTTGTTCAAGAGACCGATTGAGCTGCGAAAGTGCTACCACAGGGCAGGTCATCTCTTTGGCCAAACCTTTGAGGGCGGCTGAGATTTGAGCAATTTCGTTTGTGCGATTTTCCGCGCCGGCGCACTGCATCAATTGCAGGTAGTCCACCATGATCAGTCTGGGCTTGCCGAACTGCCTTGATCCTCTCCGAGCGCGCGCTCTCAATTCCGTTGGGGACAAACCTGATGTGTCATCAATAACAAGGCGTGTGCCGTATGATTTGATACGGTTCATGGCATACGAGAGTTTTGGCCAATCCTCATCGTCCAGCTTGCCGGACAGCAGCTTTTGAAGATCCAGCCGACCCAGTACGGCAATCAATCGGTAAAGAATTGCTATGGCAGGCATTTCGAGACTGAAGATCTGTACAGAGTCTTCAGGATGCTTCTGAAGCGCCGAGTCGACGAAGTTGAGTGCCAGACTGGTTTTTCCCATGGAGGGCCGGGCGGCCAGGATGATCAAGTCGGTATCTTGTAAACCGCCCGTGAGCTCATCGAAGTCTGTGAGTCCTGTTGGCAGGCCTCTGACGGAGTCGCCACTATTGAAGCGCTCATCGATTTGATCGACGACTTTTTCCAATACGCTGACGACATCGACGAATTCTGCTTTCTGATGGTTCTGTCCCATCGCAAAGAGCCGCTGCTCGATGGACTCTTGAACCTCCTTGGCGTTGGCCAGCTCGACTGCTGCTTCGCGAGTCATCAGATGGCCGAGGGCCATAAGTCGCCGCAAGTGCGCCCGGTCGCGCACAATGACTGCATAGGCCTTGATGTTGGCTACAGAGGGTGTGTTCCTCGCCAAGTCTGCCAGGTACCCCAGGCCACCGACCTCATCAATGTCCTGCATAAAGTTGGACACTGTCACAACATCGAACGGACTATTGTTCTGAGCCAGTCTCTCGATGCTTTGATAAATCGCCTTATGGTCTCGGCGGAAAAAGTCCTCCGCCATAATCACATCAGCAATCAAATCCCAGGATTCGTTGTCTAGCATGAGCCCCCCAAGGATGGCCTGCTCAGCTTCAACCGAATGAGGGGGAGTGAATTCGGTAAGGTTCATTTACCACCCCCGCTTAACCGTTCGGCTTGCGCAGACCGGCTGACTCCTTGGTGTAGGTAAGCCGCTGACCCCTCGGCCCATCCTTGTTCCAGTGATCGGGAGTCATGACCTCGAACGGGAGTTTCTTTGGGCTTGGAGACCTGCAGGTTGGGGTGGTGCAGTGCGAGGTAAGCGGTAATCGCATGTTTCGTCTCTGCCGATCGGTAACCAGCAAACCGATCTACAGTGATCTCGACGGCGCTGATCCATGCTTCTGCAAAGAGCTGACCACGCCGACGCTTGGTAGCAAGATTGCACCGTTTCTGCTCAGCTACATGCTGTCGGCGAGCGGCCAACAGTTGCTGATGCAGAGCTGAATATGCGTACGCTGCGCCTTCAGGCGATACGCCGGTTCCGATAAATTTAAAGGAGTAGCCCGTTGTGCCCGCACGGTGGTACGCCAGGTAATCGCAATCAAATGCCTTTGCACAGGTGCGTGCAAGGCTATAGAGCCAAGTAGCAGGAGGTCTCATCGTACCTATAAGCACACTGGCGTCATTGACCTGGTAGGCTTGAAGGTCCTCCTCCTGCAGGTTGTGTTGTTCCATCAACCATCGACCTTGCCTTAAAGCCGTTGCAGCTTCATTGGCGGTCGCGCCTTTAGCATTGGCCAGTGCAAAACACTTGGCGACTTTTTCGATGATCCGTTGGCGATCCATCAGCAGGCCCTCTCAGTAATTTGAGGGGGATATACTTTGCTCAGCAGCAGAAGAAGGGCCTTTTCGCTTTCACAGAGAGCGATTGAGAGTTCAGCCACCTGCAGGTGCAATTCATCCAGCGACTGCTGTGCTGTCCCAGCAGAGTGCGTGGCAATGTGTTCTTGAATCGCCGCTTGGCAATCGCTGAAAAGCTCGTGGAAGAAATATTCGCTCCCGTAATTCCGGCCGAGAGCCTCTGCCTGTTTCAGCAAACCAGCCTTGAAGTGCGAGGCGGTTTTATTCGGTTTGAGTAGGCCGAGCTGGTTCAGACTCATGGCCATGCACAGCCCGCTGACTTGCTGCTCCTGTGTTCCATGCTCAAGGGGGAAATAAGCTTTCGTCAGCTTCCAGCTCTGCGCCTGACGTGCGTTGAAAGCTAGCTCCAAGGCCTCCTCGACTTTGATCTTTTGTTCTTTGGCTTGATCAACTAGAAGGCTGAGGGATTCGATAATCTTTAACGATTGCTGCAGAACGGTCTGTTCAGCCGGCTTCAGCAAATTACCCAGCACTTCATGAGGGTTAGCTAAGTGCTGAAGAACATTCGTCGTGCGGGCAAGCTTTGCCTTGAAAACTCGGAGCTGGCTCGAACTTTCAAATGCGCCCTCCAAGAGAGCAGGATCTGAGGTAAGGGATACGGCTGTCATTTGCCGATGCTCCCTTTGGCAATAGCTTCAACAGCCTCCTCAGTGAGTGAGGAGAAGGCACTTTGCCATTCAGGGAATAGCTCAATCGCAAGTTCGCGTATGACTTTGAGCGCGCAGGGAGCTTTACGATTGGAGGGCTGCCGATATTCGAGTCGGTGCGCCGGGATACCTCGCGTAGCCGCTTGGCGAAATATTACGGACGCCGGGATAGTGCTCTCAATGACTTCTATGCCTTGGCTTTCCGAGAAGTTACTACGAACTGCCTCGTGGATCATTCGCGCGTCGTTGGTGACATCCAGACAGTTCACGACCACTTTTACCGGCGGGATGGTGAGACCCAATCGAGCGTAGGACTGAAGCCCATCGAGCATCTGCATCGTGCCCCGGTTGAATTCCCGAGCGGTGAGCATATTGGGAGGAAGGGGCGACACAGCCAAATCTGATGCCAGGACCACCATTTCAAGGATTGCTGAACGAGCGCCCTGAGTGTCAATCAGTACCAGGTCAAACTGGTCATCGAATGCCACAAGCAACTGAGACAACCGTAAACGGCCGTCGGGAGCCTGAAGCAGCAGGTTGATTAGCTGGTTATTAGGATCATTCGACAGGATCAATGACAGGTTGGGGATCACAGTCCTAGAAATGACCCGTTCATGCCGTGTGATGTTAAGCGCTATCAGATCATAAATGCCTCCTTCCGCCTCATGAGCCAAACCATAGTAGGACGATAGGGAAGGTTGGACTGGATCGAGATCAATCAGCAGTGTTCGAAGGCCGGCATCTGCGCAGAGCGCGCCCAGATTTGCTGTCGTCGTGGTCTTGCCTGTACCGCCTTTGGTCGATACGACCGCAATTTTTTTCACGTTAGAAAGCCTCTAATGGGTGACATTAGAGACTGCTAATTTATGGTTTAACTATATGATTTTGTTGGTTTTTATCTGATTTTTTGACTAGGAAGACAACCAGTTGTCTTTTAACCAATTGGTCGTAGGTTCGAATCCCACACGACCCACCATTTTGAAAATCCGGAAGGTCCACGAAAGTGCGAATTTCCGGATTTTTTTTGCGTTCAAAAAATGGCTAGCGAAAAACCCATCAAAATCTACAGCGAACCGGCTAGCCGCCGTCTGCCGCGAAACATAGCGCTGGGTCGGGATGATGTCTAAGTCTCTTACAGGCTAAGTAGGCCAATAGGTTGGCCAGAGAGGCGCAGCAAGTGTGCAGCTTCGACTCCCGATTCAGTGCCGGCGCACCTGTCACCAGATAACGGTTTGGCATCTTCGTAGCGATATCGAATCCGTGTCGTGTCCATACAGTGGTGGGCTCTTTCAGGCGGGGGCCTCTTCGACGATCATCACCTCGAAGTTATTGGCTCTCGGGGAAATCATCCAGCCGTTCGTAGTTGACGATCATCCAGTGGGCGTCAGGGTCGAACTTCTGTTGAGTAATCCGGACACTCGGATACACCATCTGAATCTCGCGCTCCCAGTTAATGATCAACGAGGTCAGCACGATCACCAGGATCATTTTGCTCTGGGCACGGATGCCAGTAGCGATGATAGCCTGACGGGTTTTGCCAAGGCGCATGTCGTCAGTCAATTGCGCGCTCATGCGCAGCAGCAGGTGACGGATTCGGCAGGCCGGTGGTCCATCAGGGAGTATTCGAGCAGCGCGTTGTCGATAAAGTTGGCAGAGAGCTCGGTGCTGCGTATCGATTGTACCGAGGCCCAATAGGCGTCGGATTCGCCTTCGCTTTCCTTACCGCTTCATGCGGGTTGCCGCCCAGCTGCATTCTGGTCACGTTCCTGAAGTGGCTCAATCCTCTCTATTTCACTGATTATTTCGCAAAACGCGTCACTCAATACAGGATCAAAATGACAGCCCGCATTTGCTTTTATGTAGGCTGTGGCGGCATCAATAGTCCAGGCAGGTTTGTACGGGCGGACCATGCGCAAGGCGTCATAGACGTCACATAGGGCGACAATCCTGGCGCTGAGAGGAATGTCTTCTCCTTTCAATCCATACGGGTAGCCACTCCCGTCCCATTTCTCGTGATGCCCCAGAGAAATTTCTGCGGCCATATCTGTTAACTTCGAACCACAGGGATCATGCAGGATGTCGTAACCAATGCGTGGGTGTGTCTGCATCTGCGCACGCTCCTCGCAAGTCAGCGGACCGGGTTTTTGCAGGATATTGTCCGGCACGCCGATCTTGCCTACGTCGTGCATGGGAGCTGCTTGCCTGATCAGATCGCACCAGCTTGATGGCATGCCTATTTTTCCAGCGAGCATTGCCGACGACTGACCAATACGATCGATGTGGTCGCCTGTGTCATTATCACGATAACTGGCGGCACGGCTCAGACTACGAAGCATGGCGCGGTAGCTCTCTTGGAGTTGTGCTGTGCGTTGCTCCACCTTTACCTCAAGATCACGCTTGGCAACCTGCAACAGACGGCTGCTTTGCGCCAGCATCAGGCAGCCCCGCACTCTCAACAAGACTTCCGGCATGTCGATGGGCTTACAGATGTAATCGTTAGCGCCTTTTTCAAGGCCAATGCGCCGACTCTGCGGGTCGTCAAGAGCGGTGATGATAATGATCGACGAGGCGTTACGGTCTCTGGCCTGCAAGGCATCGAGAATATCGAAGCCATTGGGAGCAGGCATGTCGATATCCAGCAATAGAAGGTCCCAGTCGTTGTCCCGACACCACTGTAGACCCTCGGCAGAGTCTGCGAAGGTTTGAATGTTTTGCAGACTGAACGCGCGTAGACAGGACTCCAGCAAGCGGATGTTGGTGGCTACATCGTCGATGATGACGATCACGGCATCGCTTCTTATGGTTGAAAACATGTTTTACTCCTGCTGAAAATACTGAGCGGCACAGGTTTTTATTTGATCTTGGCCTTTAAAGCTGACTTAAATCCTTGATGTCTGATTCAAATAATGCGGCAGCTCTATCCAGAAACGACTGCCTATCGCGACTGTGCTGATTACACCCATCCTGCCGCCCATGAGTGCTGCCAGTTCTTGACACAATGCCAGGCCGATCCCGGTCCCCTGGATTTTCGAGTTCTCCTTGCCCAGACGCTGAAAAGGCCGGAACAGTTGTTCTTGCAGATCTGCATCGATGCCTTGTCCGGTGTCCTCGACAAAAAGGCGGACCACCTGCTGCAATTCGTCAAGTTCAGCACCCATGACAATAGACCCGCCCGTATGGTTGTATTTGGCTGCGTTCGATAACAAGTTGATAAGCACCTGCTTGAGACGTCTGCTATCGGCTAAAACGTGGCAGGGCCTTGGTGGTGCCTGAAACTCCAGCGAGAGCCCTAAAGCAAAGGTTTGCGGTGTCATCATCGCCAGGCATTCCTGCAGCAACGCATCGACATCGACAGGTTTAAGCGTAAGACGTGGTGCTTCTGCCTGCAGGCTTGACCATTCCAGTAGATCGTCGACAAGCTGCTGCAGGTGCTTGCCAGCGTTCATGATCTCTTGGGTGTACGTATATGTTTGCGCAGTACTTGCTTCCGGGTGCATCTGGCTGAGTTGTGCGAATCCGAGAATCGCGTTCAGCGGGGTCTTGAGTTCATGGCTCATGCTGGAGATAAAGCGTGATTTTGTTTGGCTTGCCGCTTGGGCATCGATGGTTTTTTCGCGTAGATCTTGCTCGACCTGCTTGAGGTTATCGATGTCAACGCAAGTGCCGACCACGGGGGAAGGGCGAATGATAGGGCTGGTCAAGGTACTGGCGCGGCAAAGCAACCAGATCAATTCTCCCTGCCGATCAGGCAAGCGGAATTCGACTTCGGCAACGCGGGCCTCATTGGCTTGGGCTGCCTCTAGCAAGCGTCGGAAGCCCTGCCGATCTTCCTCCGGCATGAGCCCTAGAAGTTGCTTGGGCGAGACGTTTTTTTCCCCAAGCCCAAAGCGCGTGCACAGAGGGCCCTTGAACATAAAAGTTTCAGACTGGGGAGAGTATTCCCACATACCTTCGGTGACGCTTTCCAGCACCATTTGCAGCCGTTGCTGGGCCGACTCCTGACGAGCGTCAGCCAAGGCCAGTTGCCTGCCCATGTCCAGGGTTTGGCTGGATATGGCGTTCAGTTCTTTGATGCTTGAGCGAGTAGCCTGGGGCGCCCAATTCCCCTGACCGATTTCACGCATCATGTTGGCCAGGCCTACTATGGGGGCGGTGAGTTGTTGGCTTAGACTCCGTGAGCGCATCCAGAGGCAGGCGAAAAAAACGGTATAGAAGGCCATCAGGCCAGCGATCATCAGGTAGCCAATATCCTTGAAGTGTTTGGCCAGATGCTGGGTTTCCTGCATGACAATATGCTCGTCGACCACCGCCAGCAGGTGCCACCCAGCCGGATTGACCCTGCTCCAGGCGATCAGGTGCGTGCGTTTATTCAGTTCTACGGGAATCAACCCGTCTGGCCGACTTTTTAACGCCAGATCAAGAGGGCGAAGGTTGGGGTGGGATGTCAGGGAAAAGTCTGTGGGCTTGAAGTGTTCTTGTGTGATGTTTTTGTAACCGGCTCGCCGTTCCAGCATGGGTAAGCCGAAGTCGCTTTCGGCGATCGTCGGCAGAGCCATGATGGTGTGCTCCTTGCTCACCAACATCAGATAGCCAGCCCAGGGAACGTGGAGCCTGGCAATATTTTGCAGGATAGCGTCCACTGTGATGTCGATACCCACCACGCCTTCAAGAGTGTCGCCGCGGTAGACCGGTGCAACCACGGACATCATCCAGCCATTACCTGCCGGATCGAGATACACATCGGTCCAAACCGGTTGGCGAAGTGGGTTATGGTCTTTGTCTGCCAGGTAGTAAAAATTGAATAACGGGATGTTCATGTCATGGGGGTACTGGGTCAGCGTATCGATCCAGGGGTAAATGCGGTTGTAGCTGTCGGAACTGTTGAAGTAGACGCTGGTAATCAGCAGATTGCTTTCCTTGAGCGCCTTCATCATGGAGTCCACGTGGCTGAGACGAGTAACCTTGTCCAGGTCCTGGCGATCCAGAGGCGTGATATTGGAATAGAACGACGCCGCGTTTCCGTCATCTACCGCACTGTAGCGCACGCCGTCCGGGCTGGTGGCCAGACTGGCGGGCTCGTAAGGCAGTGTTTCGGCTAGCTCAGCCTCCACCGTCCTGGCAAGCAGGCGGGACAGGGTGCTGATCTGCTCCAATTGACTTTCGACAATATCGGCGTTCTGTCTTACCGAAGCGTCCAGGTCGCGAGTGGCATTTTGGTGCAGAAAGTCGCTTTGCGAGTCGAGAATGGATTGATTGACCAGGAAGTAGACTGTCAATAAAGCAAACTCGACCATGACCAGCGGAACCAGGCTGGTCCGCAGGAATGCCCGCCAGATCCATTGGCGAAACTCAAGGCTGGGCTTGACCTGGGTCATATCGCGCTCCCGACCGTTCCGGCATTCATTCGAGTGGGTGATGTCATTGTGATATCATTTTTGTGCCGAGTTGCCGAAAAGTCCAGCGTATTACAGCAAAGCAGATGAGCGCTTATCTGCGGAATCAATTACCGACGAGACTTAGAGGCAAAAAGCCTGCAGCACGTCGCCCATCCTGTTGGCTTTGGACTATGATCGTCTCAGTTCAGCCTATGGATGTCGGCATGCATGGAATCGATCACGACGCAGGAAGCGCTCGAGCATAGCGAGCCCCGTTATCGGGAAATTTTCGAGCACTCGCTGGATATGATGTGCCTGCTGGAGATCGGCATGGCGTCGACGTTGGCCTGCCTGGAGGCCAACCCTTCCCTTTATCGTCGACTTGCACGCGCCCAGAGCGACGTGGTTGGTAAAGCAATCGGGGAGGTCCTGACGCGTGAAGTGGCCGATATCGTGGAAGCCATCTGCCTGCACTGCATCGACGTAGCCGGGCCGATAGAGCTTGATACGCTATTACCCTGTGGCGCCCAGCCACTCTATGTGCATTTCAATCTCGTACCGTTGAAGGACGAAGCTGGCGTTATTCGGCGGATTGTCTGCATTGCCCGCGACTTCACCGATCTTCGCGAGGTGCAACGCAAAGAGCGTGAGCGTCAGCAGGAAATTGGAACCCTGGTAGAAAACTCTCCCGACGGTATTGCTCGCCTTAGCCCGGACCGCCGCCTGCTTTATGTCAATCCGATTCTGGAGCAGTGGCTGAACCAGGCCAAGGCAGACTTGTTGCAATGCACGCTGGATGAAGTCCTTCCGCCAGGTGCGCAATCCCGGATGTTGATTGAGGCCATAGCCGGGGCGGTGGAACAGGGGCGCGTCGTGGAGCATGAGTATGTGCGACAACGCTCCCGGCGCTGGCAACGGGTGTTCCAGATCACTCTGGTACCTGAGCGGGATATGCAGGGACGGCTGACCAGTTTGCTGGCAGTCATTCGAGATATTTCGATATTGCGCAACGCCCAACGCAACCTGGCTTCGTCCAATGCCCAATTACATGATTTGCTGAGTAGTCGAGAGAATGCACGTGAAGAGGAGCGCAAGCTGATCGCCAGAGAGATTCACGATGAACTGGGGCAGTACCTGAGCGCGATTCGCATGGGCATATCGCTGCTCAGATTCCAGTATGGTGCGCAACTACCTGCATTGGGAGAACAGGTGGGCAACCTTTTAAAGCTTGCAGACCGCACGGTACAGGTGGTGCGTAACGTCTCCAGTTCCTTGCGGCCTTCGGCTCTGAATATGGGCCTGGCGGCCTCGCTGGAGTGGCTGACCGATGAGTTCACTCGTCAATGGTCGATGCCGTGTATCCTCGATTTGCCGACGCAGCTCCCGGCGTTGAATGATAGCGACGCCACGGCCGTCTTCCGGGTGACCCAAGAGTCCCTGACCAATGTTGCCAGGCACGCCAATGCTTCGCGTGTGGACGTTACGCTGACGCATGAAGGCGAGCGCTGGTTGCTAAAAATTGTTGATGATGGCCGGGGTTTCGACACAGCTAAGCTGGGCAGCAGGACCCTTGGTTTATTCGGCATGCGTGAGCGTGCCCTGATGTTAGGGGGCAGCACCGAAATATCCAGCGTACCTGGCGGCGGTACTACCGTACGACTATGGATTCCTGATCGCAGGAGTACCTGATCATGATTCATCTTCTGGTAGCCGATGATCATCGGATCATGCGTGAGGGTCTTAAACAATTGTTTGCATTGGTCAAAGAATTGGAGGTGGTGGCGGAGGCAGAGAATTCTGCCCAGGTTCTTGATGGTCTGCGCTCGCATGATGTGGACGTGCTATTGCTGGACATGAACATGCCGGGTGAGAGTGGCGAAAGTCTTATTGCGCGAATCCGCACACATTATCCACTGTTGCCGATTCTGATCCTGAGCATGCACAACGAGGCCCACATTGCTCAGCGCGCCCTCCGCGCTGGAGCCTCAGGCTATCTGACCAAGGACCGTGACCCCGAGACGTTGCTTACGGCCATTCGCAAGGTCGCTGCTGGAGGCCGATATCTCGATCCTGTGTTGGCAGAGCAGATTGCTCTGCAAAGCACAACGCCTGGTCCGATAGAACTCAGCGAAAGTCTCTCGGACCGTGAATTCCAGATTCTGCGCCTGCTCGCCCAGGGTTTGAGTGTGAACGAAGTTGCGCAGCGTTTGATGATCAGCAACAAGACTGTCAGCACTCACAAAGCTCGGCTAATGGAAAAAATGAGCTTTCTCTCCAACGTAGATATCGTGCGTTATGCCATCAGCCAGGACTGGATCTAAAACATCCTGGCAAGCCTTGTAGGGAAATCCCTACGCCCTTCGCAAATCCCTAGCGCATTATCAGTATTGCCTGATGGCGTATTGCCATAAAAGGCATGAAGGTAGCCTCAAGTCCTGAAGAATGATTTCACCTTCGGTCTCTAACGAGGCGGCAGGACACTTCAGAAAGGTGGAGCGCGCCATGAAAGTTCTAATAGCCGATGACTCATCCATGTCCCGCAAGCTGGTCTTGCGTTCATTACCCGCAGTGCTGACTGACGATATCCGCCAGGCCTGCAACGGTGCCGAAGTGATGGAGGCATACCATGCGGGGCTGGTGGAGCTACTGTTTCTTGATTTGACCATGCCCGTTATGGATGGCTTCCAGACGCTCGAAGCCCTCAAGCGTGAAGACGCCAATGTAGTGGTTGTAGTGATCAGCGCAGATATTCAGCCTCTGGCGAGACAACGGGTAATGGAACTGGGCGCTGCTGCATTTGTGGCTAAGCCGGTTACTGCTGATGCCGTACTCAGTGCTTTGCACCGCATAGGAGTGCTGTGATGGAAACCTTGGCCGCACTGACTGAAGATCAACGCGACGCATTGCAGGAACTGATGAATATTGCCATGGGGCAGGCAGCAGAACGTCTGGCCCTATTGACCAATACCATAGTTACGCTCTCAGTTCCTTTCATTCACCCATTGGTGCGGGAACAGAACAACCTATCGATTCCTGATCATCTGCGCAGCAGTTCAATGATCGTGACTCGCCAGTCGTTCCTCGGCGAGTTACGTGGGGAAGTGTTCGTCTGTTTCGGCGCCATGGGGGCCAATGAGCTTGCTGAGCTACTGGGTTATGAAGGAGGAGGCCCGGAGCAACAGGAAGAGTTGATGCTCGACGTCACTAACATACTATCCGGTGCTTGCATCAGTGGCCTGGCCCGGCAGGTGGCCATCCAGGTGAGCTACGACGCACCGTCGATTCTGGTGCATAGCGAAGAACCGCAGAATGGTCTTGAGAAGTTGAACCTGAATGAACACTTGGCGATGGTGCTGGAAATTCGCTTCGAGGTTCAGGCTCATCTGTTCTCCTGTGATTTGCTGATTTGCATCACTGAACGGACTGCGGGGATCGTCGTTCGGGCGATCGATCGTTTGCTTGAAGGGCTTTGAAAGGAACATCTTCATGACAGACCTCAAGGCAATATCCCGAGAAACCTTTGAGTCGATGCTCAAGGCCATCAACATGGGCGTGTTGCTGGTTGACCAAGACTACAAAGTACTGTTCTCCAATCACTTCATGTCCATAAACAGTGGTCGCCCGGTTGAGGCCTTGATTGGGCACACGCTGTTCGAAGCATTTCCTGAGTTGCCGGAGCGCTGGGTCAGGCAAAAAATTAATAGCGTCTTCACTTTGCAGAATTTCGCGTTCACTTCATGGCAGCAACGGCCACACCTTTTCAATTTCAGTAGCACCCGGCCTATCAGCGGTACCGTCAGGCACATGTATCAGAACTGCACGTTCTTCCCGGTACAAGATGCCAATGGCGGCTCCTTGGGCGTTGGTCTGGCCATCAGCGATGCGACCGACACTGCTGCACGTCAATTGGAGTTGGCGCAACTCAACGAGTTGCTTGAAGCGGAAAAAAGCGCCCAGGCGCGTCTGATCGCACGCCTTGAGGAGGCTCAGGCGCAGTTACTGCAATCAGAGAAAATGGCTGCAATCGGTCAACTCGCAGCAGGAGTCGCTCACGAGATCAATAACCCGATCGGCTTTGTTTCTTGCAACGTCAACAGCCTGCGTCGTTATCTGGTGGATCTGTTCGCTCTGATCGATGCCCATGAGCATGCCTGTGACGAAGGTCATGTCCAGGCCCACCCTGAGCTTGCAGTACTCCGCGACAAGACCGACTACAGCTTTCTGCGTGAAGACATCAATGATCTATTGTCCGAATCGGCCGAAGGCCTTGATCGGGTGAATCGCATCGTCAAGGACTTGCGCGAGTTTTCCCACGTTGATAGCTGTGAATGGCAACTGGCCGATCTGCACAAGGGGCTGGACAGCACCCTTAACGTCATCTGGAACGAGATCAAGTTCAAGGCGCAAGTGATTAAGTACTACGGCGATATTGAACCGATCGAATGTATGGGCTCGCAGATCAATCAAGTGTTCCTTAACCTGATCATCAATGCCAGTCACGCTGTTGGTGCCAATGGGGAAATCACCCTTAGCAGCGGCCGCGAAGGCGACGGGGTATTCATCGAAGTTGCTGATAACGGGCATGGCATCCCTATTGATATCCAGAACCGGATATTCGAGCCGTTCTTCACCACCAAGCCAGTAGGCATGGGATCGGGTCTTGGCTTGTCGCTGTCCTACAACATCGTCGTCAAACACCATGGAAAGCTCACTGTCGAGAGCGAGCCGGGGCAGGGCAGTCGCTTTCGCGTGTGGTTGCCATTGCGCCAACCCCAGGTAGCAGATCCCTCCATCGCTGCTGTTGAAGGAAACTGATCATGAGCGCCGTATCCTTGAGCGAAAAACGCTACACACTCTTGCTGGTGGATGACGAAGAGAACATTCTCAACAGCCTGCGCCGTGTACTACGGGGCAAACCGTATGACTTGCTGTTAGCGACCAGTGGTGCCCAGGCACTGGACCTTTTCGAGTTGCATCACATTGACCTGATTGTCAGCGATGCACGCATGCCATTTATGGATGGACCGACCCTGCTTAGTCAGGTGTATGAGCGCGATCCTGAGTGCATGAGTATTCTGCTGACTGGTTATGCCGACATGGACATGATCACCAGGGCGATCAATGAAGGGCACATCTTTCGCTATATCAGTAAGCCATGGAGCGACGAGGAACTGCTGCTCACGCTGGACCGGGCTCTGGAAATGCAGAGCGTACGCCGTGATCGGGATAACCTGCTCCAACTCATCCGCGAGCAAAATGACACTCTGCATGATCTCAATAACGACCTTGAGCAACGGGTCAGGGCGCGTACGGCGGAGGTGCAGCAGACCGCAGACATGCTTGATCTCGCCTATGACGAGTTGCGGCACAGCTATGTGACCACTACTGAAGTATTTTCGCTAATGGTCAACCAGCGGCTGCCGCGCGATCGCCAGACCAACCAGCGCGTCATTGAAGTCGTGCGCGCTTACTGCGCCCATCTTGGGTTCAATGAGGCGGATAGCCGTAATCTTTGCATGGCCGCGGCCCTTTACAATGTCGGAAAGTTTGGCTGGAGCGACTCGATGTTGTTGGGCTCTGCCGATCTGCTGCTACGCACGCAAACCGATGCCTACAAAAGTTATCCCGGCAAGGGTGAAGCGCTGTTGATGGCACTTGAGCCATTGCAGGATGCCAACCTTCTGATCCGTCATCATCAGGAACATTGGGATGGCAGCGGTTTCCCTGACCACCTTGTGGGGCAGGCCATCCCGCTGGGTGCGCGAATCCTGAAGCTGGCGGTTGACTACGTGGAGCTGCAATGCGCATTGGTATTGGATCGCTACCTGACTCGTGACGAAGTGCTTGCATACCTGCGCCACAACAAATCCCACCTCTACGATCCTGAGCTGATCGAGTCGTTTATTGATATCTGCACCCATTACCTGCCGGAAAACTTTATCGACCCTTCGGTCAAGATGCTGGAAGTACGACGCTTACTGCCCGGGATGGTACTTGATCGAAACCTGAACGCGAGCAACGGCATGCTGTTGTTGAACGAGGGCAAAGTGCTTACCGCTTTGCTGATTGAAAAACTGAGATCTTTTGAAGCTGTCGATGGTGGGCATTTCACCGTGTTTATCCGGGCTGACGCTGAGGTTGAAACAATGAATTGAGGCATCCAATCACCCGTCCAGCTGGAGTGCGCCCCATGGTTCAAACGCTTCTAATAGTGAGTGAATCGGCTTCCCTCAGCCGAATGCTGTATATCACCCTCAAGGGGGACGGGTTTGACGCAGTGGACAGCTGTGAGGCGAGCGAGGCCCTTCTCTGGTTGGGCAAAGGTAAGGCACATCTCATCCTGGTTGATATGGATATGGCCGCAATGGACGGCGTGGCCTTTGTCGAGCAAGTCCGGCGTTTGCCGACCTATAGATTCACACCTGTCATCATGTTGACGACGGGAGTCGATGACGCGAGCCGGCGGCGCGGCCTGAACATGGGGGTCAAGCATTGGATAGCCAAGCCATTCCAGCCACCGATTCTGCTGGCGATGGTTTATCGCCTGATCCTTATATAGCGAGGACGTATTATGTTCGGCACCGATCGCCTGTTGGAGCGAATAGTCGTCAAGGAAGGAGACCTGATCATGATCACGGCTATTGCCCAACAAGAGTTTTTGCTGGATTTGATTCCTCTGGCCCGGGAAATATAAAACGATTTATATAATGTCGTGCAAATAGATGCAGCAGGTGTACAGCTGCTGATCGGTGCCAAGACCGAGGTAAATCGCTTGGGAGGCCATCTCCCGCTGATGCGTCAGCAGTTTACGGTTCTGCACGTTGTCATTCATTTTCGCGACTGACGAACTGCTGGCGGTTCTCCGGGGTAATCAGTTTGAATGGCACCCAGATCACCGGCGAATCCAGGACCTCACCGCGGGCCAGGCGCAGCGCGGCTTCGACCGCTCCGTTGGCTTGGCCAACGGCGTCCTGGAACACACTCACTGCCATCTTGCCGTCGGCCATCAGCTTCAGGCCATCGGGTGTGCCATCAATGCCGCCGACCCAATAGTCCTTGGCATTCTTGCCAGCTTTTTCCAGGCCCATGATCGCACCAATCGCCATCTCGTCGTTATTGGCCGCGACAATCGAAAAATCCACGCCCTGCTTCACCCATTCGATGAGGATGGTCGCCGCCTGGCTGCGTTCCCAGTTGCCGACCTTCTTTTGTACGACCTTCATGTTCGGGTACTTGGCGACGACTTTTTCCACGTCTTCGGTGCGCATCAAGGAGGACTTGTTGCTCGGGTCGCCAATCAGGATCACCACGTTACCCTTGTAGTTGGCGCGGCGGGCCAGCTCTTCCATTTGCAGGGTGCCTGATTCCAGCTCATTGGACCCGACAAAAGCAGTCTGCGCCGGCCATTTTTCGGGGTCGGGATTACGGTTGATGAACACCAGCGGGATTTTTGCGGCCGTTGCCAGGCGCATCATTTCCGCGGCGCTCTTGCCATTGACCATCGCGACCACGATGGCGTCGACCTTCGAATTGACCAGGTTGCGGAACTGGCGCATCTGCAAGTCGACGTTGTTCTCGCCGTTTTCCATGAAGAGGTCGGCTTGTAGTACGGCGGCGTGCTTCTGCACACCATTGCGCAGGATGCTCTGAAAGTTATCGTCGTATTTGGCCATGCCCACGCCCAGCAGCGGCGTGGCGGCCTGGGCCAGACTGGTGACACAAAGACCGGCACTCAGGGCAAGCGTTAACCATTGTTTCATGTCGGTTCTCCCGAGCGTCAAACGCTGAAATGATGGAGCAGCTCGCGCTGCACTTTGGCCATGTCGGACAGGTCCTGGCTGCTGCTGGCGCTGCGCTCGGCACCTTCTGCCGTTTGCTGGGCCGAGTCGTTGATTTGAGTCACCATGCGGCTGGTTTCCTGCACCGTGGCGCTTTGCTCTTCGGCGGCCGCCGCGATCTGCAGGTTCATGTCACGGATTGTTCCCACGGCGTCGCTCATCGCCACCAGCAGTTCATCGGCGCCAGTCGCCAGGGTCACGCAGTGGTTGGATTGCACCTGGCTTTCGTTCATGACCTGAACCACTGAATGAATCTTGCCCTGCATCTGGCCGATCATCTCCTGGATCTCGCTGGTCGACGCCTGAGTGCGGCTGGCCAGGGAGCGGACTTCGTCGGCTACCACCGCAAAACCCCTGCCCTGTTCACCGGCTCTGGCCGCCTCAATGGCAGCGTTGAGGGCAAGCAGGTTGGTTTGCTCGGCGATGGTGCGAATCGCATCGACAATCCCGTCGATTTTCTGACCGTACTTTTGCAGTTCGTCAGTGACTACCGTGGCCTTGTTCACCTGCTCTGCCTGGTGGCGGATGTGGGTGATGGTCTCGGCCACGCGCTGCTGCACCTTGTGGGTCAGGTCGTTGGTATCGTCCACTGCGCTGCGCGTGTCGTTGGCGCGCCGTGCAACTTCCTCCACGGTACTTTCCATCTCGGTCATGGCCGAGGCCGCAGAGTGCAGGCGGTCTTTCTGTTCATCCACTACACGGGTAGTCTGCTCGCTCGCCAACGCGTTATCGCTTGCCGACTGCGCCAGGTTGTCGGCAGAGCCGATCAGTTGGCTAAAGGTGGCCTGCAGGGCCTGAGTCAACTCGTTCAGGTAGCCGCCCAATTCACCGAACTCATCGCGGCGGCGGACGTCAAAGCGCACCCGCATGTCGCCGCCGGTCAACTGCTTCAGGACTTCGCGAAACGCTTCCAAGGGGCGCCGCAGGCTGAAGGCGACCCACGTGCCGACCACCACCGCCGCGATTACGGCCAGCACACAGGCAATCAGCAGCAGGCTGAGGCTGGTGCCGATGGTGGCGTCGGCATCGGTCTTGGCGGCGCTGGCCACCTCAAGCGACTGACTGCCAAACTGACCGATCTTCTCCAGAGTCGCCTGCAAGCGGGTTTCTGCGGCCTGGCGTTGCTGGCCAACCTGATCGGCGAACGTTGCTTCCTGCTGGTAGGCTCGGTACAAACCGTCATTGCCGGTCAGGTCATTGAGCAAACGGTTGACCATGACCCCGACGATGCGGCCCGCCCTTGCATCCACGGCAATAAGCGCCTGAAAACGGGAACTGATCACTTCGTCCTGCAGGTTGAGGAGGCGCTGCAAAGTCACAATATCCGGCGTCGTGCCGTTCGCAGCCAGGCTGTCGTAGGATTTATTAACTTCCAGCAGCAGTTTCTCTGCGGCGGCGACGTGCTCATCGGCCCCGGCACTACGCTCGCGGACGATGTAGTCACGCAGGTAGCTGGTCAACTGCACCGCCTGACTGCTGCTGTAACTTTGCAGAATGCGGGTCTGGGCCACCTGCTCCACATGCTGGCGGTGGGTTGTCATCAGCGTCTGCGCCTGCTCGGCGTACGCCCCGCTGAGCACGCGCTGTTGGGCCAGGTTGTCGCGCATTGACGGCCGATCGCCCAGGTAGGTGGGAATGCTCTCGAGCAATTGATTGAAGCGCGCCAGGCTGTCGTTGAACGGCTGCTTGCCGTCGTCGATCTGCTTGGGGTCATTGCTGATCAGCACCGCCTGCAATGCCTGGTTGGCTCGCAGGATATGCACGTAAAGCTCGCTGGCAGCACGACTCAACGGCGCCGACTGGCTGGTGATGATCGTCAAGCGGTCGCTGATTGAATGGGTGCTCTGGTAGCTGATGCCTGCCATGGCGAGCAATAAAACCACCAACACGGCAAACCCACCAATCACCCGTTGCAGAATGGTCATGGTTGTCCTCTTTTATTATTATGTTCGCAGTCAAGAACAGCTATGTGGCAGGCACACAGCGCCGGGATGCTTTGGTCCGCTTGAGTAGATATCGGCGTTCAAATAGAAAGCTATAGGTCTGGCCTGACGATTTCATCTAGGCCGATGCACCCTCGTCAGGCAAGTGGGCGACGGACTCGGGGAGCCCGTAGAGTTTGGAAAAAATCGTACGTTAAGGTTTTTTCGATCAGCCGTAGGGGCCGGATCCTGTTGCTCTGCGGTACGCCGAGATGAAGGAAGCTTAGTTGTCTCTGTAGGTCATTGTTTTAATAGATCAGTTTGTGAATGCCCAAGTCTCGCGGTTGATTGCCGCAATGGTGACGGCTATAGCCTCGGAAGGGCCTCTAGCGACCAAACGTCAGCGCTCCATGAACATCGGCAGCTTCAAAATGGCTGGGCTGGCGTTGTGGCATTGCTCAATATCTATGAATTACCGATACCCAGGTTTTCATACGCAAACGCGTAAGCCGTTAACCAATTGGTCGTAGGTTCGAATCCCACACGCCCACCATTTCGAAAATCCGGAAGGTCCACGAAAGTGCGAATTTTCCGGATTTTTTTTGCACTCAAAAAAGCTGTGAAAGCTTATGCTGCGGTGTCGCCGCTCACCGAGGTTCAGTCATGCCCGTCCCTCTGCTGATTGTCATTGCACTCGATCCCGAGCATCTGGCCCGTCTCGAGACTGGAGGCTTCGAGCTTCATGTCGCGGTCAACAACCCCAAGCTGATCGAAGCGGTGGGGCCCGTTATCCGTGCCGTACTGACCAACGGTTCAACGGGGCTGAGAGCGGAGCAGATCGCCGCACTGCCAAAACTGGAAGTCATCTGCGCACTGGGCGCGGGCTACGAAAATATCAATTTGGCTGCCGCTGCGGCTCGCGGCGTCATTGTCACCAATGGGCCGGGGGTCAATAATGCCTCGGTTGCTGATCACGCAATGATGCTGCTCATGGCGATTGCCCGTGGTGTGGTCCAGGCGGATGCGGCGGTGAGGCGCGGCGAGTGGGCGCAATCTCGCCAGATGCGTCCGTCGATCTCCGGCAAGAAGCTGGGCATTCTGGGGCTTGGCAGCATCGGCGAGCAGATTGCGCGACGAGCTGGTCTGGGTTTCGGCATGACGATTGGTTATCACAGCCGCAGGCCTCGCGATGGATCGCCGCAACTCTATTTCCCTTCGCCTGTCGCCCTCGCCGAATGGTCGGATTTCCTGATCGTGGCCACCCCGGGTGGTGTTGCAACTGCCGGTCTGGTCGATGCTGCTGTACTTGATGCGTTAGGCACTCAGGGCTTTCTCGTCAACATTGCCCGAGGCAGTGTGGTAGACACTAATGCCCTGATTGATGCGCTGGAGCGGGGGCGTATTGCTGGCGCTGCACTTGATGTTATCGAGGGTGAGCCCAATGTACCGAGCGCAATATTGAAACAGCCCAATGTTATCTTTACCCCGCACATCGGCGGGCGTTCGCCCGAAGCGGTACTGGCGACTGTTCAACTTGCACTGGATAACCTGCAAGCGCACTTCAATGGTCGACCTGTATTAACGCCAGTCTCGGAATAATGCTCTACTTAATGGCCGGTCGAAGAGCCTTCATAATTATTAACGCTTGGCCTTGAACTGTTGCACCCGTCCATACAGCCCGTGGCCAGTTGCAGGATTTCAGTCGCGCTCTTATGGTTATTCCCGCCGGTGGCTACATTGCGTTTCGCCGCAGCTCGAATACTGCCAATGAAGACAATGACGAGTCGTGGGTATCATGGTGTGGAGCGATATTCCTGATAATTTATATATTTCAGGTTTGTAAAGCCATTTGAATATGGCTTTACAACGTGTTTGTCATCGAACGGTATTCAGGCTGGGTAGGGCGTCAGACTGGCACATCGCCCTGAATGGTCGTGCGATGCATGCGCCGGCGCAGGTGACTGGGGCAGCCCGTCGCCAGATGGATCAGGGCGCGGTTGTCCCAGAACAGCAGGTCATTGGCCTGCCACTGATGACGGTAGATAAATTCCGGTTTGATGCTATGGGCATACAGCTCGGCGAGCAGTGCTCGGCTTTCATCATCGGGCAGGTCGAGGATATGGGTGGTGAAGTTCTCGTTAACGAACAGCCCTTTGCGCCCGGTTTCCGGATGGGTGCGCACCACCGGGTGGACGACGGGCCTGACCTCGGCCAGTTGCGCCGGGGTCAGGGTAGGGCGGCGTACGCCCTTGAACACTTCATCGGCATAACGTGCGGTGTAGGAATGTGCCGCGCGTTTGCCTTCTAGACGGCGGCGCAATTCGTCAGGCAAGGTCTCGTAGGCTCGTTGCTGGCTGGCGAACAGGGTATCGCCGCCTTCTTCCGGCAACTCCTGGGCCAGCAGCATGGCCCCTTTGCTGGGGAACTCCACGTAGGAAAGATCCGAATGCCAGAATTTTCCTGCATCGCCCAGGCCGATCGGCTGACCGTTCTCGACGATATTGGAAATGATGAAGACTTCCGGGTGATCGGCCAGCAGATACTGCTTGAGCACATGCACCTGCAACGGGCCGAAGCGGCGGCTGAAGTCGATGTGCTGCTCAGGGGTTATCCGCTGGTCGCGCATGACCAGCAGGCCATGCTCGAGCCAGGCGCTGTGGATGCGCGCAAAGTCGTTATCGTTGAGCGGCTGGCTCAGGTCCAGCCCATGGACTTCAGCGCCGAGGGCGGCATCCAGGGGGTGAATGGTGAAGGCCTGAGACGGGATGGGGCGAGTGGCAGGATTCAGGGATGCAGCTGGCATTACGGTCACTCCTCGGACAATCACGCAGGCGTGCCCGCCCACGGGTTTTTCGCAAGGCAATGAAGGAAGAATGAGGGCTCTACGGCGCTCTGCAATGAGAGGGCATGAGCAAGAGCCGTACCAGCGAGGCCTGGTGCCGGAATACCCGGTGTCGAGATGGCACCTGGCCGTGGTCCGCTGTTGAAAACGCGGCAGTTCTGCTGAATGACTGTTGCTGTAGCAACAGATGCACCTGTAGATCGTTATCGATACGGTACGAGCGTTGAGCTGGCCTGAGATGAAGTTTCAAAGCTGCCGCTCGGTGCAGTCCTCAAGAGAATCATCGACCAGGTTTTTGATCTCCCGATCAGGTGCAGGCCGGCATAGGCCAGATCGCTATCCTTGCCGCTACGGCGGTCGCCGAAATGCTCCGAATACGCAACCGGGCTCCCACACTCTGTAACCCGGTTGCTACAGGAAGTGCTTACAGCACCGAAAAGTTATAGCTGACGATCACCCGCGTCTCATCCACATCCCGGGCAAACTTCTCGTAGTTGCTGCGAAAGGTCGCATTGCGCAGGCGCAGGCTCAGGTCCTTGAAGGTGCCGCTCTGCACCACATACTTGAGTTCGCTGTCGCGTTCCCATTCCTTGCCCTCGTCATTGCTGCCAACGACCTTGATATTGTCGCCATTCACATAACGGGTCAGGAAGCTCAGGCCGGGCACGCCGAGGGTCTTGAAGTCGTAGTCATAACGCAGTTGCCAGGAGCGTTCCTGGGCGGCGGCGAAGTCGTTGATCTGGATGTAGTTGACCAGGTACGGGTTGCTGCCATCCAGGTAGGGCATGGAACTGTCGCCGAGCATGCGCTGCCAGCCGAAGGCGACTTTGTGGCCGCCCAGGGCATAGCCGAACATCGTGCTGATGGCGCGGTTATCGATCTCGTTGGCCCGGGCCGAGCCCTCGTCATCACTCTTGAATACCCGCAGGTCCGCCGAGGCTAGGCCGGGGCCAATGTTTTCATTGCCGAGCAGGCCGACAAAGTGCTGCCGGTAGACATTTTCAAGTTCTGCGTAGTGATATTGCACGGTCCACTTTGGCGACAGTTTGTAATCCACACCATACATGTCGAAGTGATTGCCGGTGGTGTCGCAGGCAAAGCGTTTGTTCTTGCAGTTCAGGCGAATATCCTGCGAGTCAGTTGAATCGCGCGCGGTGTAGTGATCAAGGCGGGCGGCGAGAAACTTGAAGTCGTGCAGGTCTTCCGAGGTCAGCCAGCCACCGTTGAACATGTTCGGCAACAAGCGACCGTCGTTATATTTGAGCAGCGGCACGTCGGGCATCATGGCACCGTATTTCAATACGGTTTTCGAGTAGCGAACTTTGCCCGCAGCGCCGAACTTGGCGTACTGATCCCTGGAGCCGCGTGGATTATTGCCACTGGAGGGAAACAGCCCTGAGCCGCTGCGATCCGGGCTTGAATCCAGCTGGAAGCCGAGCATACCCAAGGCATCGACACCAAAGCCCACCGGGCCCTGGGTGTAGCCGGACTGGAAGTTGAGAATAAAGCCTTGCCCCGACTCCTCGCGCTTGGACGCCCCCTGCGGGTTTGAACTGCTGCCATCGCGGAAGTCCCGATTGAAATACATCGTGCGCGATTCGACAGTGGCTTTGCTGTCTTCGATAAAACCTGCCGCCTGGGCAGAAGAAAAAATCATCGCGCACAGCGATACCGTGCCGAGGCCCAAGCGGGTCCGGAAGGGGCTAACCAACATGAAAGTGCTCCAACTGTTTTCTGACGGCCAATAGCAATCGCCGACGCCTTGAGCAAACAAGGCATCGGGATTTATTGGAATTATTAGTTGCCAGAATTATTAAACAGGGTGGGCCTCATGCCCATTCGACCTACGTATAGTGAATAACTAATCATCGTCCATTTATATCCGCCAACCGGGCAGTGGACGAAAATACGCCTGCAGAAAACCCATGAAATTACGCGTGCGTGCGGGCAGTCCTTCACGCTGATGCGTCAGCGCTACCACATCGGCATCGGGCAGTTTCCAGGCTGGCAACAAGCGCACCAACGAGCCCTCGGCGAAGGCTTGGGCCACATCCCATTCCGAACGCAGGATGATGCCCTGGCCTTCGCAACCCCACTGACGAATCACGTTGCCGTCGTTGCAGCTCAGCACCGGGCGGATGCGCACGCTCTGGGTCTTGCGGGCGCGGGTGAAGTGCCAGAGCGTCACGTCTTCGTTGTTTTCCCGCAGGGCGATGCAGGGCAGGTCGGCGAGTTGTTCGGGGTTCTCGGGCAGGCCGTGGCGCTCGATGAAGGCCGGTGAAGCGCAGATAAAACGGCGGTTGGGCGCGATGGCATGGCAGATCAGGTTGGAGGCGCGCAGCTCGCCTATATGGATCACCACATCGAAGCGATCACTGACTTCCAGCAATGGCTGATCGGATAAGGTCAGGGCGATTTCGACTTCCGGGTGCAGGCGCTGAAAGGCTGACACTGCCGGTGCCACGTACTGTCTGCCGAAGCCAAAGGGCGCATTGATTTTCAGTTTGCCGACAAAGCCGCCGCGGCGTTCCTGCAAGTCATCGAGCAGGGCGTCGAACTGCTGGATCAGCTCGGCGCCGCGCAGGCACAGCATCTCGCCTTCGTCGGTGAAGCGCAGTTGCCGGGAGGAGCGGTCGAGCAGGCGAATGTCGAGCCTCTTCTCCATTTGTTGCAGGCGCTGGGTTACCGCCGAGGGTGTCAGGCCCAGTTTGCGGGAGGCTTGCAGCAGGCTGCTGCTCTCGCGGATGACCAGCAGAAAGCGAATGTCGACGGCATCAGTCATTAAGTTTTACTGAATCCATGAGTCAGGGAGATTAAAGTTTTCAGCGGTTTTAGCGGCTTAGAATAGCGCCATTACCGGAGAACACACATGCACGACTTACTCGAAACCCCAGCACTGCTGCTGGACCTTGATCGCCTGGACAGCAACATCCGGCGCATGCGCAACAAGCTGGCGCCGTTCAATGTGACGTTGCGGCCACATGTCAAAACCAATAAATCCCTGGAAGTGACCCAGCGCTTGTTCGCTGGCGGGCGCGGGCCGATCACGGTCTCGACATTGCGCGAGGCGGACTTCTTCTTCGCCGCCGGTTTTACCGACATCCTCTACGGCGTCGGCATCGCCCCCAACAAGTTTGCCCATGCAGCGCGCCTGATCGAGCAGGGTGCTGCGCTCAAGCTGGTGTTGGATAACCTGGACAGCGCACGGCTACTGGCCGACTTTGCCCGCGCCAATGGGACGGCCTTCGAGGTGCTGCTGGAGGTGGATTGCGACGGGCATCGCTCGGGTATACCGCCGCACTCGCCGCTGTTGGTGGAGGTTGCGCAATTGTTGCTGGGCAGTGGCGTCATGGTCAGCGGCGTAATGACCCACGCGGGAAACTCCTACGACAGCCGCAGCATCGGCGAAATCGAGGCCTACGCCCGTCAGGAGCGCGCCGCCGTGGTTGACGCTGCGCGCTTGCTGGAAGAAGCGGGATTCGCCCTGTCGATCATCAGTGTCGGCTCAACCCCTACGGCGCTGTTTACTCAGGACCTGTCCGGCATCACTGAAGTCAGGGCAGGGGTATTCGCCTTCTTCGATCTGGTCATGGCCGGGCTGGGCGTATGTCAGGTGCAGGACATTGCCGTATCGGTACTGACCACGGTAATCGGCCATCAACCGGAAAAGGGCTGGACCATTGTCGATGCCGGCTGGATGGCTTTGTCTCGTGATCGCGGTACGGCCAAACAGACGGTGGATCAGGGCTACGGCATCGTCTGCGATCTGGCCGGGCAGCCCATTGACGACCTGATCGTCACGGCGGCCAATCAGGAGCACGGGATCATTGCGTCGCGCTCCGGCAACCTCGACCTGGCCAGTGCATTACCCGTGGGTACGCAGTTGCGCATTCTGCCCAACCATGCCTGCGCCACTTCGGCCCAGCATGGTGGCTATCACGTCCTGAGCGAGGGGCGCAGTGTCGGATATTGGTCGCGCATTGCCGGTTGGTAATGTCCCTGGACCGTCGTTGGAGCGAGGCTTGCCCGCGAACGGACCACTTTTTGTACCAGTGAGCATTTCAAAAACCAACGGGAAGGCATAAGTGAAAATAATCACCTCAGAAAAACTCCCTGCCCCAGGCGGCCATTACTCCCATGGCGTGGTCTCGGGGAATTTGCTCTTTGTTTCCGGCCAACTGCCGTTCATTCCGGCAACGGCCGGCTTTGCCGACGGCATCGAAGCGCAGTTCACCCAGGCCATGGCCAATGTCGAGGCGGTGCTGAATGCCGCCGATACCTCGCTGGCGAGTCTGGTCAGCGTGCAGATATTCATCACCGACGTGCAGTACTGGCCGACGGTCAATGCACTTTATGCCGCCGTGATGGGTGAACACCGGCCGGCGCGGGCAATCATTCCCTGCGGCGAACTGCATCACGGTGCCCTGGTGGAAATCACCGCCGTGGCTGAAATTCGTTAACCCTGAACAGGATCTGAAGACATGACGTTGAATAACGCCGCGAACAACCCTGTGCAACTGGTGCTGTTTGATCTGCTTACCGCTTTGCTGGACTCCTGGACCTTGTGGAATAGCGTCGCCGGGTCCGAGGAAATGGGTCGTACCTGGCGCATGGCTTATCTCAAGGCGACCTACGGCTGCGGTAGCTATCGGCCGTATGAAACCCTGGTTGAGGAAGCCGCTGTTGAGGTAGGGCTGGGTCGTCAGGCTGCGGCGGAGCTGGAAGCCCGTTGGGGCGAATTGCAGGCCTGGCCCGAGGCCAAGGCGGTGCTGGCGACGCTGAAGCCTCACTATAAGCTGGGTATTGTCACCAATTGTTCGGAGAAGCTGGGGCGGCAGGCGGCCGATCTGTTGGGTGTGCCTTTCGATGTGGTGATCACTTCCGAGCAGGCTGGTTTCTATAAACCGGATCCGGCGCCTTACCGTCTGGCTCTGAAGACGCTGGATATCGCTGCAGCCAATGCGGTGTTTGTTGCCGGTTCCGCCTATGACCTGTTCGGCACCGAGAAAGTGGGCCTGCCGACTATCTGGCATAACCGCGTCGGTCTTGCTGCGCCACAAGGTGCCCCGGCGCCCCTGATCATGCGCCCGACCCTGGAGACTCTGGCGGCGGACCTGGCGGGTCTCGGGTCGGCGTCCTGAGGTCGCTTACTGAGCGGCGATGCGCCCCTGGCGCTTGTCGATGGCGGTGACCAGGCGTTTGGCCAGTGACTCGTAGTCGCGGTCGAAGTGGTGGCTGCCAGGCAGCGAGATGATTTCGCCGACGGCGGTGTTCTCGGTGCAGCCGCTCTTGTGCTTCTCTTTCACGCCATACACGCACAGCACTTTGGAGGCGGGCAACTGAGCCATCTCAGGACCGGTGATGGCCTCTTTGCCTTCCGCGCCGAGCCAGCCGCTGACGTTGATCTCGAAGTTACCGCTGCGGGCGAAGGCCAGCAGGATGATGCCGTCGATACGGTTCTGGTCGTCCGGGTCCAGGCGGTTGTACACCGCTGGGATGACATCGGCACCGAAAGAATAACCGGCGAGAATGAAATGCTTGGTGCCCCACTTCTGTTGGTAGTTACGCATCAGTTCCGCCAGGTCGTCGGCGGTTTCTTCGGGGGCCTTGTGCTCCCAGTAGTAATGCAACACATCGATGCCGACCACGGGGTAACCCATGGCGGCCATGTGTCCGGCCATTTCCTTGTCCAGGTCACGCCAGCCACCGTCGCCGGAGAGGAACAGGGTCACGGTGTCGGAGCGTTGCGCGGCGGGCAGCTCGACGATGGAATGGCCCAAGCCATTGCTGACGGCTTTCTCGCCGATCAATTTCAGACGTAGCTCGCGGCAGAGCATTTTGGTCAGGTCGGTGCTGCTGTGGCTCAGACGCGTGTTGGCATTGGGCTGGTCATGGACGAACGCAGCCAGTTGTTCATCCGGGCTGTCGCGCCAGGACACCATCCAGTGGCCGTGGGCGGCCCGCTTGGGCAGGGGGATGTCGCAATTGTGCTGCAGGTTAAAGCCCACGGAAATGGCTTCAGCCTTGTCGTTGCTCTGTGCCGCCAGCCAATGCCAGGCCAGAGTCCCGCCGACGCCGATGCCTGCGACGACGTTCGGTGCTTCGGGAAGTTTTTCCAGTGCCTGATTGAACGCTAGCTGTTGCACCGAGCAGGCGGCTTGCGGCAACACGACCTGAACAATCTGCGCGGCTGTATCGCGGCTTAATTTCTGCAGTTGGGCGTCGGACAACAAGGCATCGGCGGTAACGGCCAGGGCGATACGCACCTGCGCCGGGTTTTTCGGCAGCACCTGGGTCAGGGCCGAGCCACCGGCCAGGGTCGAATGGTCGACGGTTTCCAGCACGACGACGGGGGGCTTGCGACTGGCTTTCTGAACGGCGCGATACCAGGTCACGGCCGCTGCCGCCAGGCACAGGGCGAGCAGGGTTACCAGGAGAATGCGCCAGCGTCGGGTCATGTCTTTCATCAATCCAATCAGGGCCTGTGTGCTCAGGACCGCGGGTGTAGTCGTCCACGCCGCGCGGAGGGAATCCGGCAGTGGGGCCTGTATCGGCTGAGCTTGCTGCCGGGGGTATCGACGTGGGTCGAGAAGACCTTCGAATGTGTAATGAGGGGGGCTATGGCGGCGATCCTATGCCGTTTGTAACGCGAATGTCAGTAAATATTTACAGTTCGGCGACAAAAGGATGTCGTTTTGCCATACCTCAGCAGAGTTCACTCATTTGAGTGGTTAATGGCGTCATCTTTACGGCGTTATTTTGGTGGTCCCTCGTTTTGGTCTATCTCCAAAGAGCTACCTCTTTAAGGAGAGTTTCCCACGCAAGGCTTTGCCCTACCGTAAGCATGGATCGTTTTCAGGAGGAATCGCCCATGTGGTTCAACGATGCAGCCAAAGCGCTGGCGGGTGATCTTTCGTCGATAGTGGGCCAATTGCTGGCCGAACAGGCGCCGGTCATTCCTCCAACCTCGCGCCTCATCCGTCATCCGCAACTGCTTGCAGCCCTGAATCAGCTCAACGAGCAATGGCAGGCACGGCTGAGCCTGCAACGCGAGTATGCGTCGAGGCCTGAGCCACCCTGTAGCCAGGAATACTATCAGGCGCTGGTTGATCGATTGGCTGACGCCGAGAGTCGCTGTCAGTCTCTGGAAAGTACTGTGCAACAGTTGCGCGATGAGTCGGCGGCTCATGCCCTTGAACACGCTCGCTGGCAACAGGACGAGCAGGCCTGGGAGCTGACCCGGCAGACCTTGACCGAAGGTTGCTGGGACCTGAGTGTGGTCGATGGCAACGCGGACCATAGGGACAATGTGATTCGCTGGTCCGATCAATTTCGTCATCTTATCGGCTACAGCCGCGAGGAGTTCCCTGATGGCTGGGACAGTTTCTTCGCGGTCATCCACGCCGACGACTTGAACACCGTGATGCAGGTTTTCGGTGATTACATCGCCAGAGGCGACGATCAGAGCGCCTATGTCGTTGAATATCGCATGCGCCACAAAAGCCGTGGCGAGACCTGGTATCGCGAGCGGGGGCGTTGCCTGCGTGATGCTCAGGGTGTGCTGCTGCGGGTCATTGGCGCTGTGCGCGATATCAGCGATGAAAAGGCTGCCGATGCATTGCGTGTGCGCGAACAGGACGGCATCAAGACGACTTACGGCAAGATCGCCAATGTTGCTGGCGCGATTCGCAGTGTGGCCGAACAGACCAACCTGCTGGCGCTCAATGCCGCCATTGAAGCAGCACGGGCTGGCGAGCAGGGAAGAGGCTTCGCCGTTGTGGCGGATGAGGTGAGGAATCTGGCCAAACGCACACAAGAATCAGTACAACAAATTCAGGCCATGCTCCGCCAGGGAGAATGACCTGCGGTCCGAGGTGTGGGCGTTTTTTGCCATCTGTTCAGGTGTAAACTGGCGCCTTTCGCGTCCGTGCGCATTCAGGCCCAGTGAACAATGACAAAGATTTCCGAACGCCTTCTGGTCCAGGCCCATCTCGATGCCAAGCAGCCCAAAGAGCTGACGGCCGAGGAAGAGGCAGGTTATCGCGCAGCCATTGCTGCCGAGCTCAAGGCACAAAATGCTGTGTTGGTTGCCCACTATTATTGCGATCCGGTGATCCAGGCCCTGGCCGAGGAAACCGGTGGCTGTGTCTCCGACTCCCTGGAAATGGCGCGCTTCGGCCGGGATCATGCGGCCAGCACCGTGTTGGTGGCCGGGGTGAAGTTCATGGGCGAGACGGCGAAGATTCTCACCCCGGAAAAACGCATCCTGATGCCGACCCTGGAAGCAACCTGCTCCCTGGATCTGGGCTGCCCGGTGGATGAGTTCGCGGCGTTCTGTGATCAGCATCCCGAGCGCACCGTAGTGGTGTATGCCAATACGTCGGCGGCGGTCAAAGCCCGGGCCGACTGGGTGGTGACTTCCAGTTGCGCGCTGGAAATCGTCGAGAGCCTGATGGACAACGGCGAGAAGATCATCTGGGCGCCGGACAAGCATCTGGGCCGTTATATCCAACGGGAAACCGGCGCCGACATGCTGCTGTGGGACGGTGCCTGCATCGTTCATGAAGAGTTCAAGTCGCGCCAGTTGGAAGACATGAAGGCGCTGTATCCGGACGCTGCGATCCTGGTACACCCGGAGTCGCCGGAAAACGTTATCGAATTGGCCGATGCAGTGGGTTCCACCAGTCAACTGATCGCTGCCGCGCAACGCCTGCCGAACAAGACCTTCATCGTCGCCACCGACCGCGGCATCTTCTACAAGATGCAGCAGCTATGCCCGGACAAGGTCTTTATCGAAGCACCGACCGCCGGTAACGGCGCGGCCTGCCGCAGTTGCGCGCACTGTCCATGGATGGCGATGAATACCCTGGAGCGCACCTTGCAGTGCCTGCGCGAGGGGACCAACGAAATATTCGTCGACCCGGCGTTGATTCCCAATGCCGTGAGACCGTTGCAGCGCATGCTCGATTTCACCCAGGCGGCGCGGCTGAAATTGGCGGGGAATGCCTGAGGTTGATAGCGTCGTCGCTGGAGCAAATGCTGTGGCGGCGAACTTTGTGGAAGCGAGTTCTGTAAGAGCGGATTCTGTGGGAGCGAATTCATTCGCGAAGAGGCCGATGCATTCAACGCATCTTCTGAGACTGAATGACCGCTTTCGCGAATGAATTCGCTCCCACAATAGCGTGTGCATATCATCGAATTTGTGGGAGCGGATTCATCCGCGAAGGGGCCAGTACATCCAACACATTGGCGGCGTCCGGAATAAAGCTTTCGCGAA